>NZ_JAUBPU010000024.1:0-73208 GCF_036700885.1 Microcoleus sp. S13_B4 | reverse complement strand
GAGCAAATTAGTTCGTTGTCATCTTACAATTTTATTCTTGAAGCCCTATTCTATGCAGCTTCATATTAAATTGGTATTAATAGGTAAGCCTTTGAGGGGTTCGTTGCTCGCGAACACTAAACTAGCGAGGTAGCTACTTAAGGAAATTCCCCCAAAGTCTTCCATCACCAGAGCATAGTGGTTATTGTAAGTCTCCAGGCTGTATGCCTTGACAGTGCCGGGGATTTGTAAGTTTTTAGCAATGACGTACTGGTTGCGGAAATGAACGAGTTCGTTGAAGCGAGGAAAGTCATTTCGTAGCAGTTTAATCACCACTGGCTGCTGATCGGAAGAGCGAAGGCCACGATAAACTAGAGTTCGATTACCTGCGTATATTTGCTCGTTAATATGGTATCCGAGAAAAATATTTGTTATGCTAGCCATATTTACGTCTTCCTACTGCTTCTGTCTAGCTGAAGCTTTTTAGAGTTACTATTTACTATTTTCGCTCTATCGGCCGTGCTATTGATTAACTATCTTTAGTTTAATCTACTTTGTAGCTTAAATTAGGAAAAAGCTATTTTCCCAACAGAATTTAATGTTTTATGCAAGAAATGTGGATACTAGAGTT
Organism: Microcoleus sp. S13_B4; assembly: GCF_036700885.1. Taxonomy (NCBI): domain Bacteria; kingdom Bacillati; phylum Cyanobacteriota; class Cyanophyceae; order Oscillatoriales; family Microcoleaceae; genus Microcoleus; species Microcoleus sp. S13_B4. Next base: position 72,598 of record NZ_JAUBPU010000024.1, on the reverse strand, counting down.
GAGACTAAGTATAAAATTAAGGATGCTAAGGCTGATTAAACGACAACGGTTCATCAAATAGGAATTTAAAAAGGTAATTAATAGGCGTGGCATCATTAAGGGCGGATTTTTGACACTCTAGACCCTAAAGAAACTGAGATTTTTGATTAAAAGAGGCGACTTGTTGATACAGGATTTCTCCAGCCTCAGTAGAGGTCTATCGATTTTAGATGTTAGATTTTAGATTAAAGAATTGAAGCATTGACCCCACGGATGAATCCGGGGGCTTGTATCCTGGATGCTTTCGGTCCTCTATCCACAAGCATTTAGGGTGTCACCCCAAGTTCCCCTATGCCCTACGGTACGCATTTTATTGTGGAGGACATTTCTAGCTGCATTATGAGGGCGATCGCAAACACACTGTGTCTCAAGCTTCATTAACAGCAATAAACTTTTGTTTTTTACCGTAATTTTTGAATTTTATCAAGCAGTGAGCCGATTAATTACACTTAGTTTATCATAACATAAAATTATAAAAATTGTGCAATTAATCTCAATATTTTACAACTATTCACTCAAGAGTGAATTACCCCGTGTCCCTTGCAAGCCGGCTAAAGTCTCGCTCGTTTTTCGTTTACCGACCTTCTTTTATAAAAAATAGAAATGAAATGTCCCCAATGCAATCCACTCAAATCCGTAAAAACGACAACCATTGATCTACATAAAATTACCAAGGTCAAGTTTGTGGGCGTCAGTCGCTTTGAGATTTGAGGTTTACGGGAGAGATGAATCTGGAAGCTTGAACAAGAGTCTAAAATTTTTGCCTCTCCACGACTTTTGTCAGAAAGTCAAGCATCCGTTTTTGGGTGTCGTCAAAAAGGCGGTGCTGGCTCTACCAGATGCTCATAATGTGTTAGAAATCATTGAAATAGCCTTCATTGATGAGTTACAAACGTTTGTGGGTCAAAAAACACAAATTAGGGTTATGCACAACTGTCAACCTTTTTCGGCTAGGCATCTTAGGCTGGGTTCTGGACGATCGCTTACAAGACTTGCGCGCAAACTCTGACTGTAATCGGTGAAATTTTATCAATTTTTTGATAGACTTGATTTTCGCGGCTTGAGAGTTGACTGCACAATAAGACAGGTTTTACCAGTTGTGAACCGCGCTGCTACATTGCACCTACCGACTGAGCGGGCAGGTGGCTTTTGTGTCTGCGGGCGCTGACGAAAGCAACTCAACAGCGCAGCAAGCAAAATAACGCTAAAGTCAATATCTACCTGTGTTCGCTGCAAGGCTACCCTTGCGGACTCAGGAAAAACACACGCAAAAAACTCGTGAAGCGCAGCTATCCCGTAGGGAATCGCCTGCAATGTATCTAGTTGCAGGGCGCCGATCGCCCAAAGAATCACTGCTTTTTAACAGCAGGGTATTCTAGGAGACATCTCCGAGGCGATGCGAGCGAGATAATTTAAAATCTGCAAACAGGGTTTCAGTGCTAAGTACAGGCCGCATAGACGTAAATTTTTAATCAAATCAGCTTCCAACGTGCTGTCTTAAAGTTTACTAGGCTCCCACCGCTCGGCAGCCTTCTCTCTCCGAGCTATAAAAACGCATCAACCACACAATCACGGAAATAACATTCAATCAACATGGGTAACACGATCGATCCAAACAGAAACAGAAACGTGCATCAGACTGAGCGAGGAACCCCATTCGCCGGCCAAAGCTGGTTAGTGGAAGAAAGAGATGCCTGCGGTGTGGGGTTTATTGCCAACCAAAGCGGCGAAGCTACGCACTCGATTATTGAGAAAGCGCTGCCAGCTTTAACTTGTCTGGAACATCGCGGCGGTTGCAGCGCCGACCAAGATTCCGGCGACGGTGCGGGTTTGATGACCGCGATTCCTTGGGAATTGCTGGATGCTTGGTTTGCCGAACAGGGAATTGTGCCTCCCGCACGGGAAAACTGCGGCGTGGGAATGCTGTTTTTGTCTCAAGATAAATTTCAAGCGACTATAGCGCGGCAGGTGGTTGAGCAAGTTCTGACCGATCGCGGGCTGAAAGTTTTGGGATGGCGCCAAGTTCCCATTGTACCGTCGGTTTTGGGCGAACAAGCGCTAGAAAATCAACCTCAAATCGAACAAGTAATTGTCAGTTCACCGCACTTAGCCGGAGACGAACTCGACAGACACCTATTTCTGGCGCGCCGCACGATCGGACACGAGCTGTCAAAACGCCCCAACTTCACCCGCGAAGACTTTTATACTTGCTCTTTTTCCTGCCGCACGATCGTCTATAAAGGCATGGTGCGATCGGCCGTACTGGCAGAATTTTACCCTGACCTGAAAAATCCCGCTTATAAAAGCTCCTTTGCCGTCTATCATCGGCGCTTCAGCACCAACACCCTGCCCCGCTGGCGCTTAGCCCAGCCGATGCGCTTGCTGGGACACAACGGGGAAATTAACACGCTGTTGGGCAATATTACCTGGATGAAGGCGCGGCAAGCGAATTTAGCTCACCCGAATTGGAGCCAAGCTGATATCGACACGTTCAACCCAATTGTCAATCCCGAAAGCAGCGATTCGGCAAACTTGGACAACGTGATGGAGTTGTTGGTGCACTCCGGCCGCACTCCCCTGGAATCCCTGACAATTCTGGTGCCCGAAGCTTACAAAAATCAGCCGGATTTGGCTGAATATCCAGAAATTGTCGATTTTTACGAGTATTACAGCGGGATTCAAGAACCTTGGGACGGCCCGGCACTGCTAGTGTTCAGCGACGGCAAACAAGTAGGTGCTACGCTCGATCGCAACGGTTTGCGACCGGCCCGCTACTGCATTACTAAAGACGGTTTGGTAATTGTGGCTTCCGAAGCCGGAGTTGTCGATATTCCCGAAGCAGATATTGTCGAAAAAGGCCGTTTGGGACCAGGACAAATGATTGCAGTTGACCTGCAAACCAACGAAATTCTCAAAAATTGGCAACTCAAGCAGCGCATTGCTAAGCGGCATCCCTACGGCGAATGGCTGAAACAAAACCGCGAAATCTTGCAGCCGCAGCCTTTTGCGGAAACAGCAACCCTCGACTCGCAAACCCTGTTGGCAACCCAAACTGCTTTCGGCTACACAGCAGAAGATTTGGACATGGTGATCGTCGAGATGGCGAGTTCTGGGAAAGAACCGACTTTCTGCATGGGCGACGACGTTCCCTTGGCTGTGTTGTCAGAAAAGCCTCAGTTGCTGTACAACTATTTCAAACAGCGGTTCGCTCAAGTGACAAATCCGCCGATCGACCCCCTGCGCGAGGGGATGGTGATGTCGCTGACGATGAGTGTCGGCCTGCGGGGCAATTTACTGCAAGCAGTACCAGAAAATGCCAAGCGGCTGAAAATTGATTCCCCCGTACTCAACGACGCTGAACTGTATTTCTTGAAAGAGCAAAAGTCTTTCGCCGCAACCGAATTGTCAACACTTTACAAAATTTCTGCCGGGCCTGGAGGTTTGAAAACCGCAGTCGAGCAACTTTGTCAAAAGGCGGCTCAAGCAGTGCGTGACGGTTCGAGGATTTTGATTTTGACCGATCGAGTCTCGAAGGCCGAAGGCGAATCTTATGCTGTTGGATTGAGTGCAGAATGTACTTATATTCCGCCCTTCCTGGCAGTTGGCGCGGTTCACCACCACTTAATTAGCGTCGGCCTGCGGATGCAAACTTCCCTAGTTGTCGATACCGCCCAGTGCTGGAGCACTCACCACTTCGCTTGTTTGCTCGGTTACGGTGCAGTGGCTGTTTGCCCTTACCTGGCATTGGAAAGCGTGCGCGCTTGGTGGGCTGACGCCAAGACTCAAAATTTGATGCAGCACGGCAAAGTTCCCAATATTAGCGTGACACAGGCTCAAGCTAAATACCGCACAGCGGTGGAAAACGGCTTGCTGAAGATTATGTCGAAAATGGGGATTTCGCTGCTGTCTAGCTATCAAGGGGCGCAAATCTTTGAGGCGATCGGCATTGGCGGTGATTTGCTCGATTTGGGTTTCAAAGGTACTGTTTCCCGCATCGGCGGTTTGAGTGTGGCGGAACTGGCTAACGAGGTAATGTCTTTCCACACTCAGGCTTTCCCAGAATTGCACCTCAAAAAGCTGGAAAATTACGGCTTCGTGCAGTACCGCCGGGGTGGTGAATATCACATGAACAGCCCGGAAATGGCGAAGGCTTTGCACAAGGCTGTGACTACTTTTAAGGCTCAGACTAACAGTAACGGCAATGGGGCAGAACCAAAAATGACACCATTCGGTGACAAAAATGGTGAAAGTGCCTACGACCATTACGAGGTTTACAAGAAACAGCTCGAAAATCGCCCGGTAACGGCTTTGCGGGATTTACTGGATTTCCAGAGCGATCGCCCTCCCATTGCCATCGAAGATGTAGAATCCGTAGCAGATATTGTCAAACGCTTCGCCACTGGCGGAATGTCTCTCGGCGCTTTGTCCCCGGAAGCCCACGAAACGCTAGCGATTGCCATGAACCGCATCGGCGGCAAATCCAACTCCGGCGAAGGCGGCGAAGACCCCGTGCGCTACAAAGTGCTAAACGATGTGAGCGAGGCAGGTTTCTCACAAACGCTACCTCACTTGAAAGGTTTGCAAAACGGCGATACAGCTTCTTCATCCATCAAACAGGTAGCTTCTGGACGCTTCGGGGTTACTCCTGAATACCTGATGAACGCCGAACAAATTGAAATTAAGATCGCACAAGGTGCGAAACCGGGTGAAGGCGGTCAATTGCCAGGGGCGAAAGTGAGCGAGTACATTGCTTATTTGCGCCGATCGAAACCGGGTGTCACGCTGATTTCGCCTCCCCCTCACCACGACATTTATTCGATCGAGGATTTGGCGCAGTTGATTTTTGACTTGCACCAAATCAATCCGAAAGCAGGAGTTTCGGTGAAGTTGGTGTCGGAAGTCGGCATCGGGACTGTAGCCGCCGGTGTCGCCAAGGCAAATGCTGATGTGATTCAAATTTCCGGCCACGATGGCGGCACCGGTGCCTCGCCACTGAGTTCGATTAAGCACGCAGGTTCTCCGTGGGAACTCGGATTGACAGAAGTGCACCGGGTGCTGATGGAAAATAAATTGCGCGATCGAGTTTTGCTGCGCGTTGACGGTGGCTTTAAAAGCGGCTGGGACGTGATTGTAGGCGCTTTGATGGGCGGCGAAGAGTACGGTTTCGGCACGGTGGCAATGATTGCAGAAGGCTGCATTATGGCTCGGGTTTGCCACATGAATAGTTGTCCGGTGGGCGTGACAACTCAACAAGAACACTTGCGGAAACGGTTCCCCGGAACGCCGGAACACGTTGTTAATTTCTTCTATTTCGTAGCACAAGAAGTGCGGAGTTTGCTGGCAAAATTGGGTTATAAGTCGATCGCAGATATCATCGGCCGCGCGGATTTGCTGAAAATGCGCGATGGGGTGAAACTAACTAAAACCCAAGCGATTAATTTGGATTGTTTGACCAAGTTACCGGATACTAAGAGCGACCGCTCTTTCTTGATACACGGCGACGTACACACCAACGGCCCGGTTTTGGATGACGATTTGCTGGCGGATGCTGAGATTCAAAGTGCGATCGCCAATCACGGCACTGTTAGCAAGAGTGTAAAATTGGTGAATACCGATCGCACTGTAGGCGCAAGAATCAGTGGTGCGATCGCACAGCAACACGGTAACACCGGCTTTAGCGGTCAAATCACCCTCAACTTCACTGGTAGCGCGGGCCAAAGCTTCGGCGCGTTCAATTTGCCGGGGATGACGCTGGTGCTGTCAGGCCAAGCCAATGACTACGTTGGTAAAGGGATGCACGGCGGCGAAATCGCGATCGCACCGCCGGCTGGTGCGACTTATGATGCTTCTGAAAATGCGATCGTCGGCAACACTTGTTTGTACGGCGCGACGGGGGGAACTCTGTTGGCTGCGGGTAAAGCTGGCGAACGGTTTGCGGTGCGTAACTCGATGGCGAAAGCTGTGATCGAGGGTGCGGGCGATCACTGCTGCGAGTACATGACTGGCGGCGCGATCGTCGTGTTAGGAAAAGTCGGTCGGAATGTCGGCGCTGGAATGACTGGCGGCTTGGCTTATTTCCTCGATGAAGATGGCAGTTTCCCGGCTCATGTCAACGGGGAGATTGTGAAGATGCAGCGCGTTTGTACGGCGGCTGGGGAGGCGCAATTGAAGGAGTTGATTGAGGCTCAGTGCGATCGAACCGGCAGCAAGAAAGCTGAGAAGATTTTGGCAAATTGGGCTGAATATTTGCCGAAATTCTGGCAAGTTGTGCCGCCAAGTGAAGCGAATTCGCCGGAGGCTTCGGAACAAAAGATTGCTGTGGAAGTGTAATTTTCCAGTTGATTAAATAGATGAGGGGCGACGCGAGTTGCCCCTTTTTTAATCTACTTAAGTTACACAAGGGTGTAATCTTTAACTGCCTCGCTCTGAAGGAATTCTTGATAAGCCGATTCATCTCCAAAAGAGTCGATCGAAACCTGAGCTTTTGGCATTGGTATCAGCGGAGTTTCGACGGGGACATATTTGCAGTATCCAATTACAATCGCCTCAAACTCGTTATTAGGTATTGCTGTTGGGTACTCTTCCACCCTCACCACTTCCCAGTCTCCAGTGCGGTAGTGGGTGCTAGAACCGGAACCGTCAGCGCTGTGAAACTCCAGCAATCTGTACCCCGGTGCGGGGATAGGTGCGTTGGATGAGTCAAAATACTCTGCAAGGATATCAGTGTATGCCCCTGTGTGGGCTAAGAACCTATTATCTGCCCCTTCATCTTCAGTCCATTCGGCACGAAAAATCATGTATTTTCTACCCATTAGTTAATCCTCCTCGGTTTCTTCCAGGTAATCGGGGAATTCGGTTTTGCCATTGAAAACGCAATTCCACTTGAGAACAGGATTGTTTTGGTTGCGCTCAATCCGTAACAACTTCCAACCATATTTTTTTTCCATTGCTGTACATCGCCAGCGATCGGTAACGGAATGGTTAGAGGTGACTTGTTCTGGCTGTTGGTTTTCACTCACAATGCTTCTAACTCTCGATCGCTAACCCGAACTAGCAAATCACCGACTTCGCAATTTAGAACCTCACACAGCCGATCTAAAGTGTCCAGGGGAATAGATTTTGCCTTGTTTCTCTCGATTTTTTGAATGTTAGCCAGCGACATCTCCAGTATTCTAGCTAACTCGTTTTGGGAAATCGATCTGGATGTCCTGACATCTTTAAGCCTGATTTTCACAACCATTAATTAATAACTGCTCAATTAAATACTTTAGCTTACTCACAGTAGTCTAACCATTGGTATCTCTTATGTAAAGAGTACCAATGAATATGTAATTATCATGAGGCTAATCAGTGATAGTGTTACTAATGGTTGGCATACTAGCTGTAGTGCCAAGCCGGAAACGGGACTGCCTGGCACTGCCTGCTGCTAAAGATTACCGAAAATCCTTGCTATCAAGGACTTTGAATATTTTGGAGAACATCCAGACTCCACCTATAGCGCAGATAAAGCCACAGTGCAGCAACGACACTCCCGCAGCAGGTGAGACAGGAAGTGAGAATTAGTGGCGATCGCTTCTCTACAATTGTTTTTAGGACAGGCGCGATCGCCCATAAAGATAAAATAGTGAATTCAGAATCTCCATATTTGATAATTATTGCCTGTTCTCGGCGCAAACTTTTTGACACAAACTTGCTGCCTGCCATAGAAAGATACGACGGCCCCACATTTCGTCTGTTACGGCGTTTTCTGCGGGATCAACCGTCAGCGCCCTTGGATATTTATATTTTGTCAGCGAAGTTTGGACTGATACCCAGTGACTATCCGATTCCAGATTATGACCAAAAAATGACAAAAGATCGATCGCGCCAACTGCAACCAGAGGTGATTGCTAAACTCAAAAATATCCTCAACGCCAAGCCATATCAACAACTTTGCATTTGTCTAGGCCGAGATTATTTCCTTGCACTAGATAAATACGATATGCTAATTAAATCAGGATTAGTTGTGCGAATTGCCACAGGCTCATTAGGCAAAAAGCTGTCAAGTTTACATGATTGGTTATACGGGAAGCCCCCGGAACTCTCTCCCTGTTGGCAGGCTGCTGCTCCGGCAGGGAAAGCCAGTCTTAAAGGGATGGAGGTTGTGTTGACACCAGCACAAGTGCTTGATGTAGCACGTCAGGCGTTAGCAGAAGGCAAGGGCAAGCCTGATTGTTACCAGGCTTGGTATGTGTTAGTTGGCGATCGACGAGTATCGCCGAAGTGGGTGGTAAGTCTCTTGACAGGATTGCCTGTCAGTGATTTCCATTCAATTGCAGCTAGGCGAATGCTAATCCAGTTAGGAATTGAAGTGAGGAGTGAATGAATCAGCAAGACGGTGAGGATTACATAACAGAGCAAGGAGTGATAGCCGATTTACAGACTCAGCCTCACTTGATGATTAAGCTACAGGAAAATGCGCTTATTGTTGCGGAGAGTCTGCGGGATAACTATTTCGCAAATACTGCAAAATTTGTCACACACTTGCGACGAGCAATGCGCCAAGCCCAGTTAGGAGAAAGAGAACAAATCCTTAATGCTAAAGCGATCAACGATCTAGATTGGGAGAAGGTTCAAGGTGAAGTTGTCACCTTTATTGATGGGGGTCTTGGTCAGGTTCAAATGTCAAGTCCAGTTCCTATTCTTCTGCGAGTAGGTTCTTATCGTGTACGAACTGGTGAACGTGATCTGGCTGAACGCGAACAGTTTGGTTATTATCCCGTTATTCTGGGCGATTTAGAAGGGGGTAGTAAAGAACGCAAAGATTTCCCTGATATTGTCCGAATTACTGCCGAACTTTTAGGGGGTCTATCAGCTTTAAAACGGACACCTGATTTACGAGTCTTAATGTTTCATGGCCCGCTCGTTTACATGATGAGTGGTTATGCTGGACATACACCTTTTACGGAAAAAGATATTGACCTTTTTTTGAGCCATTACGCACAGGAACCTGAATTAGCTCAACAGCTTAAAGAAGAATTTCTCAATGAAGCAGAACTCGAAATATATCCTAAAATTGCTCCTGATCGTTGTGATGAGTGGGTGGAAAGAAGGTTTTTTGAACCCCTATCGTGGATGGCATTTTTATATCGTCAACTCATAAAAGAAGCGAAACAAAAAAAGCCAAAAACTATCATTACTGGTGTCGTTGAGCGTGGTCAATTACGGGAATTTAGTGAATTTATCCTTTTAGAGAGGGTATTTCAAGGTTTAAGAAAGAACAAAAAAACTAACTACTTTAATGAGTTATATGGACGTAAAGATATAAAATCACCTAAAGTTTTATTAGACAGACTAGGCTATACAGATGCTCTCCTGCTCTCTATGTTGCTGGAACCTGGTCAGTTTTCCGAACCTTGGGAGATCCAAAATAAATATGCGGGACTAACTAAAGGTAAAATTTCCTTACCTGATGAGTCTTATACAACAGATGCAGATTGGAGTTGCCTGAAATCATCTCATAAAATTGGATTTCCTAAAGTTCAAGGGTGCTATGTAAAAGTTTCAGAAACTACTGAACCATTTAGAGTAGAAGTTTTTGCTGATTTAGGTAAAGACCAGATTATAGAAGCAGCTCGACGCGCTTATTTGTATGCTCGTCTGCTGCCGGGGTATGCTTTTCCAGTAGGGTTAGACATTGTTGACAAATACGCTAAGATTCCCAACTGGCTAACTGAGGCTTATAGCAAGCTAATCAAGTATCACTTGGGTGTTAGCTTACAAACGGGGCAGATTACTGACGCTCAAATGCGACGCATCATAGTTCAGTCAATTTACATGACAAAGCGGGATTGGTTATTCCGTCCTAATGTTTAGAAGAGAACAAAACTTATGGCAACATCTGCAAAAAAAACACCGCCACTCAACAATCCAGCTCCTAATTCTGTTGCAGCTAATCGTTCGGTCGGGACGTTGGTAGGCGAAAGTACAAGTCGCGAGTTTCGACTAGCTGTAACACCTGAAGCTGTCCGCGAACAAGACATCATCGCTGTAGATGCTGAATTGCGTCAATCAGAAAATAATTCCATTGTAGAACAAATTCGTATTTGGGCTAAAGTTCAAACGATTGAACGGATAAATCCTCTTTTCCCAACTGAAGTCGGACATGAATTAGCTGCTACCCGGACAAATCCATTCGATACAGTGCTTTCATTCACCGTGGAAATGGTGACAGCGGTGTGTCAAGTATTAGGTGCTGAACCTGCAGATGGTAGCGGAGGTGGTAAGCTAAACAAACTTCGTTATCCTCCTAAACCTGCTTCCAGGGCTTACCGACCTGAATCACCAGACATTGCTCGCGTGGTTCTTGGGGAATTACAAGACAATAAAAATCGTGCATTAGACATTGCTACTCTTTCCAACCGTTCTGAAGTAAATGTCACAGTAGATGGTCATGCCATTGTCACCCGTCACCTAGCAATTTTAGCCATGACTGGTGCTGGCAAAAGTTGGACAGCGCGGCGAGTTATCGAGGAGTTGGCTGCGAAAAACTATCCCATAGTTATATTTGACCCTCATGGAGATTACACGGGGTTAGCAGATGTTCCAGGTTTGAAGGAAAGAGTGCATCGCTACTACGCACAGTTTCCTATTTTTGAAGAAGATAGCGACACAGTTGCTCAAATTGTGAGTAATCTTGGATATGAACTAACGTCTACCATGCTGACTCGTTTTAGCGATGTCTTTCAGGTAGCTAAGTCTTTTTATATAAAAGACAAATCACAAGAGATGATTGAGCGAGTCGATTGGTTGGCTAAACGCATTAACAAACCTGAGTTAAAGCAATATGGTGTGCAACCTAATTTGTGGTTAATTGCTCAGATGGCAGAAGCCGGTGAAGCAGCATTGCGTGACAATGATGGTGAAAATGATAGACAACAATTAGAAGACTGGGGTTGGAATGGATTCACAAGCTATTCAAAAAATGACATACGCACACTAGAAGCAATTAAAAAGCGCACTTATGCAGCAGCAGGGGCTTTACGACGTATGGAACAAACCAATCAAAAAATAGCTCGTACTGGTGCTGAACCGTTACCAACTGACCGGAAAGAATTAGTTAAATATGGTCAAATAAGTGTGGTTTCTTTAGCTGGCTATACAGAGGAATTTCAAGCAACAATTTACAGTATTATCTCTGACAACATTTTTGATGCAAGGGTAAGAGATGAGCTGAAACTACCAGTGCTTTTACTACTTGAAGAAGCTCATAACTTTGCCCCTGGAAAAGCCAATACACCAGCCCAACAACGCTCTATTAATGTTACCAGACAGATTGCTCAAGAAGGACGGAAGTTTGGTGTTGGTTTAATTTTAATTAGTCAGCGCCCTTCCCGACTGGATGAAACGACTCTCGCCATGTGTAACTCATACATCATCATGCGTATGGTTAACCCTGCTGACCAAAGCTTTGTTCGTAAGGTGATCGAAAGTTTAGGTGAGGAAGAAGTAAAGATGCTTCCAGATTTAGAAAATGGTGAAGCAATTATATCTGGACAACTTACGAGCTTTCCTGTCCTGGTAAAAATAAAAGAACCTGCTTCCAAAGGCGAACGAGAAGAAAAAGATGCTTTCGATGCTTTGGAGGAAGCCAACGCGGAAAACTCTAAAAAATCAAAATATTCCCAACAGACTAAGGGATAAACTATTTGGAAATCGTGGCTGGCATTAGTTTAAAAGGAATTAAACCGCGTGTATGGGATGGAACCTCAGAGTATTACCTTCCCCAACTACACGCGGTAATGATTTCCTACGCGGATTTTCACAAAATGCCTAAACGCAGGCGTGAGGCAATGGAAAAGGGACTGCACGAATCTCTGGGTATTCCTACTCAAGTTCAAATTTATCTTGATAACGGTGCTTTTTACTTTCTAAAACGTGATGGTGAAACGCCAAGAAAAGAGTATGAAGAGTTTGTAGAAAAAGCTAAACCAGACTGGTATCCAATTCCTCAAGACTTTATTCCTACTCCCCAAATGACATTTAAGGAGCAGAAACAATGTTTTAAGCGCACAATGGAAATGAATCTGGCTTATAAAGACCATCCATCATACATACCTGTTATTCACATTAGCGAATTGCTTGAAGATTATGTAAATGAAATCAAAGCACATAAGGAATTCTTAGCAAAACCCTATATTGCTTTGGGTGGCATTGTACCAAATTTACTACGCGCTCCTAAAGCAATACCTTATCAGAAAATTCTATCTAGCATTCAACATATACGCGAAGAATTTAAAAATACCAAACTTCATGTTTTTGGCATTGGTGGCACAGCAACTATACATTTAGCCGCTTTATTGAGCATTAACTCAGTAGACTCAAGCGGTTGGCGCAGTCGGGCGGCGCGGGGGATGATACAATTGCCTGGAACCGGAGAGCGAATTGTGGCTCCTTTAGGTAGCTGGAGAGGCCGTCAAGTCAGTCAAGAAGAAGAAAAAAAACTAGAGGAATGTCTCTGTCCAGCTTGTCGTCAGTATAAATTAAATGGACTGAAAATAAGTGGTATGGAAGGTTTTTGTAATCGAGCTACTCATAACTTGTGGATACTACTGGAAGAGGCTCGACTAATTGAAGAACATCTATATAATAGTGGGAATTATAAGGAGTGGTACAAGGAACACTTAGATAACACCATTTATCGTCCACTGATTGCTCAAATAGTGGAAAATTTGGAATCAAAACAAGTCGGTAAAGGCTAAAGCTATGAAATTAAGGGTTGGGCGACAATAGCGATCGCACCCTGCCCCCTCAGAAAAGCATGAGCGCTGGCTCAAGAGTCAAAAACCCCACCTATAAAGCTGAGCTAGCTCTCATTTACTTTGCATATTGTAATTATCAAGGAAAGCTATCATTTTTTCTCAGTAGCTTTCCGCTGCTCCCTTCGGGTTTTACAACAAAAGTTAAATACAGGTGAGCTGATCTGCACGGAGCGAAAAGTTTTGTTACAATAGGTAAGCTGTTACAAATCGTAACTTATGCTGGTTCCTATTTTAATAATTGACGTTGCCCTCGTTGCCTGGTCTTTGCACTTAATGCAAGAGGCGATCGCGCAACGGGAATTTTCACTAATCCTAGCCGGCACCCTAGTTGCGGTCTCAGCCGCCGCCCTGCTAGTCGTGTACTTCCTCATGGGGTCTTGTTTGAGCCATTTGACCGAAATATCGCAACACACTTACTAAATCATAGTAGGGGATCGACCATTGTCCAGAAGCGAGGAGAGTTTTGTGAAAAAAAAGCCGAAAGCCTTGCTAGCCAAAGGCTCAAAACTAATTTCCCCAAAAAGCTTGACAAATATTGGTCAGTTAAGGCATGATTGAGAGCGCGAAAAGAAAGGGGAATTAGCTCAGTTGGTAGAGCACTACAATGGCATTGTAGGGGTCAGCGGTTCGAGCCCGCTATTCTCCATAAACATTAGAGTAGGGAAACGGCACTGCCGTATCCTAATTTGTACCGAAACAGTACCAGCGGGTGCTTAAATTCGATCGTGAGTTGTACCTAAACACCATTGCCGTGTCCTTAAATTTGATCGCGAGTTGTACCTAAACAGCATTGCCGTGTCCTTAAATTCGATCGCCCTACACACCGCGAAAACCAATTTTCCCGTAAAATCAAAACAGTCTACCCGCAACCAAAGCGCTACCTGTGGCAAAGTCAACTGAACCCAGCAATCCAGAGAGGCCGAGCCAACTTGCCCGCACGCCTCTGTACGACCTATCATTAGAACTCAAAGCTCGAATGGTCCCCTTTTCCGGGTGGGAGATGGCGGTGCAGTACGCAGGCATTAGCAGCGAACACCAAGCAGTACGCCAGCAAGCAGGAATGTTCGACATTTCCCACATGGGCAAATTCTGTTTGACAGGGAAACAACTAATAGAAAAATTTCAACCCTTAGTACCCTCAGACTTAAGCCGCTTGCAACCCGGTCAAGCTCAATATACAGTCTTACTAAACGCCAAAGGCTGCATCTTAGACGACATTATTTTCTACTGCCAAGAACCCGATGCCACCACTGGCGAAGAACGTGCCGTAATCATTGTCAATGCCGCCACTCGCCTCCCAGACAAAACCTGGATCACCACTCACTTAGAATTGAGCGAACTCTGTTTTACAGACATCTCCGAAGATAAAGTTTTAATTGCCCTTCAAGGGCCAGAGGCTGTTAACTATCTCCAGTCTTTTGTGGAAGACAACCTCGCACCAATTAAGGCATTTGGTCACTTAGAAACAAATCTGTTGGGACAGCCGAGTTTTATCGCCAGAACGGGTTACACCGGCGAAGATGGGTTTGAAATCATGGTGGATGCCGAAGTAGGAAAAGAACTGTGGCAAAAATTGTTAGCTGCAGGAGTTGTACCCTGCGGGTTGGGTGCGAGAGATACCTTGCGTTTAGAAGCAGCAATGGCTCTTTACGGTCAAGATATCGACGACAATATCACGCCTTTAGAGGCTGGATTGGGTTGGGTTGTTCACCTCGACACTAAAGGCGATTTTATTGGCCGCGAGGTTTTGGAACAGCAGAAAGCGAGTGGAGTATCAAAGCGGTTGGTAGGTTTAGAAATGCAGGGGCGGCACATTGCGCGCCACGGCTATCCGGTAATATTTGAAGGCGAAACAGTAGGAGAAGTTACTAGCGGTACATTATCGCCTACATTGAATCGGGCAGTGGCCCTAGCGGTTGTTCCGGCAAAATTAGCGAAAATCGGTCAGCAATTAGAAATCGAGATTCGCGGGAAAAACTATCCGGCTAGTGTGGTGAAAAAACCATTTTATAGATCGCCAAATCGGCTAAATTAAATGTATGGTGTCTTAGCTAAAATTATCTTCGCTAGACAACATGGCATAGATATTTGATTGATAGAACAACCGCCGATGCAAGGCCGATAAACACAGATAGTTTGCGACTTAATGCTAAAAGTCTGCTGCAAATCAAGAAAATCCCTGGCTGAGGTACTCTAGGAGTTTCAGATATTAAACACCCATAGTTTAATAAGATTTAACTGAGACTTTTTTATTGCAAGGAATTGACATGGCACTAACATACCCCGATGACCTGAAATACCTAGACACTCACGAATATATCCGACTCGAAGGCGAAATTGCCACCATCGGCATTAGTGCCTTTGCAGTTGACCAACTCGGCGATATCGTGTTTCTAGATTTGCCAGAAGTGGGTGCAGGGTTGGAAAAGGGCGAAGCTTTCGGTACAGTCGAGTCAGTGAAAGCGGTTGAAGACTTGAAAGCACCTGTTACGGGTACTGTCGTAGAACGCAATGATGAGATTATAGAGTCTCCCGAAAATTTGGCAGAAGACCCCTATAGGGACGGGTGGCTGCTGAAAGTGCGCGTTGAGAATCCCAGCGAAGTCGATGACGCTTTATCCGCCCAGAAGTATCGCCAAATGGTCGAAGGGGAATAGGGCATAGGGCATGGGGCTCGTTGATAATTCCACCATCCCCCAGGGTTGAAACCCACGGGGCTTTTAGCACAAGTCGTCTTTAGACGACTGATAGCCAATCCGGCTTAAATACCCCTTTATCTCTTAGTCTGCCGAAGCAGACTTCGTTTGACTCTCGACAGGGGTTTCAACCGCTGACCTTAATCTAAGGTCGTCTAAAGACGACTTTAGCTATAAGACAGGGGTTGAAACCCCTGTCGGACTTTGATACACGCCAAAAATCTTGCTTAGTCGTCTTCAGACGAGTGTAGCTGTGAGACAGGAATTTCAACCCCTGTCGGACTTTCATAGACGCAGAAAATCTTCCTGGTTGTCTTAGCAAAATGTTACAAACAAAGAAGCAAAAGTCTATTCAGGAGAATCCGCCTTGGTACTCTACAGCCCTCAACTTGAACCCAGTCAGCAGCAAAACCTTTCCTCCATCAATGGTTTTGCGGGTCGGCACATTGGCCCGACACCCAGCGAAATCCAGCAAATGCTCAATGTTTTGGGCATTTCCAGCCTCGATGAGTTGATTGACAAAACGGTTCCAGCGGCGATTCGCATTTCTCAACCCTTACAACTTCCCGCAGCGCAAAGCGAGTACAGCGCTTTGGCAGAATTGAAAGAAATTGCTGCAAAAAATCAGGTATTTCGATCGTACATCGGCACAGGATATCACGATTGCATCACACCCCCAGTCATTCAGCGGAATATCCTAGAAAATCCCGGCTGGTATACAGCTTACACTCCCTACCAAGCCGAAATTGCTCAAGGGCGATTGGAAGCTTTACTGAACTTCCAAACCATGATAATTGACCTCACGGGTTTGGAAATTGCCAACGCTTCTTTGCTGGATGAAGGGACTGCGGCGGCGGAAGCGATGGCGGTGAGTTACGGCGCCAGCAAAAAGGGGGCAAAAGTGTTTTTTGTTTCCCAAGATTGCCACCCTCAAACTATTGAAGTGGTGCAAACTCGCGCTAAGCCGTTGGGAATTGAGGTAATTGTCGGCGACCATCAAAGCTTTGAGTTCGATCGTACAATCTTCGGCGCTCTCCTGCAATACCCCGCCACAGACGGCGCAATTTACGACTATACCGATTTTATTCGATCGGCACACGAAGCCGGCGCATTAGTCACAGTAGCCGCCGACATTTTGAGCCTTTGCTTGCTCACGCCCCCCGGCGAATTCGGCGCGGATATAGCCGTAGGAAGCACTCAGCGCTTCGGAGTGCCGATGGGATTCGGAGGGCCCCACGCAGCCTATTTCGCCACGCGAGAAGAGTTTAAACGGCAAGTTCCGGGGCGAATTGTCGGCGTTTCTAAAGATGCCAACGGCAAATCTGCTTTGCGTTTGGCATTGCAAACTCGCGAACAGCACATCCGCCGCGAAAAAGCAACCAGCAATATTTGTACTGCTCAAGTTTTGCTGGCAGTGATGGCGAGTATGTATGCTGTTTATCACGGCCCGTCTGGACTCAAAGATATTGCTGAGAAAGTATGGAGTTTAACGGCACTTTTGGCATCCGGTTTAAAAAGTTTCGGATACAAAATTGGTTCTCAACATTTCTTCGATACTTTGCGCGTAGAATTGGGAGATAAACCGCTGTCAGAAATTCTTGAAGCTGCTAAAGTTCGCAAAATTAATCTCCGAATATTCGATAATTCGACAGTGGGAATCACGTTAGATGAAACTGTCAGCGTTGAAGATGTGCAAGAGTTGTGGAAGATTTTTGCACAGGATAAAGATTATATCAGGGCTGACGGGCAGAATGCTCTCAACATTCCGCTGGATGCAGACGCATTGAGTTTATATCTGACCTTACCAGATTTTTGCGATCGCACCAGCAGCTATCTCGCCCATCCTGTTTTCAACAGCTACCATTCAGAAACCGAACTTTTGCGCTATTTGCACCGTTTAGAAGCCAAGGATTTATCGCTAAATACATCGATGATTCCCTTGGGTTCTTGCACAATGAAATTGAATGCAACAGCAGAGATGATGCCAGTGACTTGGGCGGAATTTGGCAAGATACATCCCTTTGCACCCCCCGATCAAACTCGCGGCTATCAAATGATGTTCGTGCAACTAGAACAGTGGCTGGCCGAAATCACCGGTTTTGCGGGAATTTCTTTGCAGCCCAACGCCGGTTCCCAAGGCGAATACGCGGGCTTGTTAGTTATTCACCAATACCACGAACACCGAGGCGAATCTCACCGAAATATCTGTTTGATTCCCCAGTCAGCCCACGGTACAAATCCGGCTAGCGCGGTGATGGCGGGGATGAAAGTAGTTCCAGTAGAGTGCGATTCTCAGGGCAATATTGATGTTGCTGACTTACATAAAAAAGCAGAAAAACACAAAAATGAACTGGCAGCGTTGATGGTGACATATCCATCTACGCACGGCGTTTTTGAGGAAGAGATTAAAGATATTTGCGATATTGTCCACAACTGCGGTGGACAAGTTTATATGGACGGCGCAAATATGAATGCTCAAGTTGGTTTGTGCCGCCCTGGTGATTTTGGTGCTGATGTTTGTCACTTGAATCTGCACAAAACTTTTTGTATTCCCCACGGCGGCGGCGGCCCGGGAATGGGACCGATTGGGGTAATGTCTCATTTAGTGGAATTTTTGCCCAGTCATTCTATTCTTAACAGTCAACAGTCAACAGTCAACAGTCAACAAATATCAGTGGGTGCTGTTTCCGCCGCGCCTTGGGGAAGTGCTAGCATTTTGCCTATTTCTTGGATGTACATTCGGATGATGGGAGGAGTGGGTTTAACTGAGGCAACAAAAGTAGCAATTCTTAATGCTAATTACATGGCAAAACGCTTAGAATCTTACTATCCGGTTTTGTACAAAGGGAAAGCTGGTTTGGTGGCGCATGAGTGTATTCTAGATTTGCGATCGCTCAAAAAATCTGCGGCTATTGAAGTTGAAGATATCGCTAAACGTTTGATGGATTACGGCTATCACGCGCCGACGGTTTCTTGGCCTGTCCCTGGTACGGTAATGGTGGAACCGACGGAAAGCGAATCGAAGCAGGAATTAGACCGTTTTTGCGATGCGATGATTGCAATTCGAGCTGAAATTGCGGAGATTGAAAACGGTAATGTTGATGCACAAAATAACGTATTGAAAAATGCGCCACATACCGCAGAATCTCTGATGGTTGATGAGTGGAATCGTCCTTATACTCGCGCGCAAGCGGCTTATCCGGCACCTTGGACTCGCGAATATAAGTTTTGGCCGGCGGTGGGCCGAATAGATAATGCGTTTGGCGATCGCAATTTTGTCTGTTCTTGTTTACCAATGGAAGCTTACACTTAAGACGGAAATTTATGCTAAATCTCGTTTGGCTCTGAGTTTAGAGCCCCTTGGCATCCCCCACATCTCCGTCTAGAAAGATAAACTTTGCATAAAACTCGGTAATTTAGGAGATTTTTTCTCCTAAATACCTGTTTTAGGCTACCATAATAAGTGAAAGTAGTGCAATCCAATGGCTCCTAATGGGTAAAAACAATGTTAATTCAACTTACTATACAAAATTTCTTATCCTTCAGGGATGAAGTCACTTTTAGTATGGTGGGAGTTAATAGCGACCAACAACATATAGATCACCTTGCTGAAGATGCAGCAGGAAAAGGGCGATCGATATTGCCAATTGGAGCAATCTACGGAGCGAACGCAGCAGGCAAGTCAAATCTGATCGAGGCTATAAGTTTTGCCAAAAATTTAGTTGTACAGGGAACTCGCAGCAGTCAAACTATCCCTGTTTCTCCATTCAAACTTGGTGATTATAGTAAGCAGCCTAGCAAGTTTGAGTTTATTTTTACGCACCAAGGCGATCAATACTCCTACGGGTTTAAATTAAATAGAGAGCAAATTTTTGAAGAATGGCTTCATGGAATCCCTGAGGGCAAGAAGCAGGAAGTGATGTACTTTGAGCGAATCACGTCATCAAAAAAAGAAACTACAGTAGAATATGGTGCAAAACTTAAAGGTCGAAGCAAGAAGCGTCAACAGTTTCTCGATTTTATTGCAGAGGGAACGCGCCCTAATCAACTTTTTTTAACAGAATCTCTTGAGCGAAATGTTGTTATTTTACAACCAATTTTTGACTGGTTCAGAAAAGTATTAACTATTATTCCTGCCGAAGCAGATTATACAGGCTTGGAAATTAATATACTCAGTGATGAATCATTCACGGACTTTCTCAGTGAGTTTCTTAAATTTGCAGGAACAGGCATTGATTCCATAGTCACAGAAAAAGTAGAGTTGGATTTTGAGCGACACTTTCCAACTATGCCTAAAGTTTTAAGAGAGAATCTTATTCAGGCCCTGAATCAAGCAGAAAAAAATTCAATTGTAATGATTGAAAACTTAGGAGGTACAAGAGATATGCTGTTTAAGAATGATGAGAATCAAGTAATTTTGATTCAACTCAGAACTCTTCATCGCAGTGAAGATGGAGGGTTTATTGATTTTTCAATAGCAGAGGAATCAGAAGGAACTCAACGTCTGATTAATCTGATTCCGGCTCTGTTTATTTTAAAGCAAGAAGAAGAAAAAGTATTTTTTCTTGATGAACTTGATAGACGTTTGCATCCTCTGCTTTCTAGGAATTTTGTACAAGTAGCAATCAATTGCAGAGACAAAAACAATCAACTCATTTTTACAACCCATGATACCAATTTGCTAGATTTAGATTTACTCCGACGTGATGAAATTTGGTTTGTTGAAAAGAGCGAACAAGGTGTGTCCAATATTTATTCTTTAGCGGAATTCAAAATGAAACCCGATCTGAAAATTGAGAAAGGTTACTTGAATGGACGTTTTGGAGCTATTCCCTTCTTTGGAAATCCACAAAGTTTAGGCTGGCTTAATTGTGAAACCGCTCTATCCGTGATAACTAACTAATAGCAATGGGAAAAATTAAGCGAACAAAATTATTAGATCGCGAACACGATCGGAGAGATACAAAACTATTTATAGTTGCTACGGAAGGTAAGGAAACTGAAAAGCAATATTTTAGGATGTTTAATAGCACCAGAATTAAAGTGGAGATATTAGCAACTACAGAAGATGGTAAATCTTCACCTGAATATGTTTTAGAACGTTTAGATACATTCAAAGAACGATACGATCTAACTGAGGATGATATGCTTTGGCTGGTTTCTGATGTGGATCGTTGGGGTGACAAAAAATTGAGTTCTGTCTGTACTCAAGCTAGGCAAAGAGGTTATAATTTAGCAGTTAGCAATCCTTGTTTTGAAGTATGGTTAACTTTACACTTTGAAGATATTAATACTCTGGATAGGACGTGCGATAATTTTAAGGCAAGACTACGAATAATTTTAGGAAGTTACAATGGTAGCAATCTCGATATCTCTGCTTACAAGCCAAAGACTAAAGATGCAGTAAATCGAGCGAAAAATCTACATCCAAGTTCTCAGCAAGATTGGCCACCAACATTAGGAACCCATGTCTATAGACTTGTTGAGATTCTGCTGAAAAGCTTGGGTAGTGACTGCTGACTTCAACATCTTCTATAATGTGAATAAGAGATTAGGATAATTTAATTAACATTTTTCGATCGCACAAGCAGTTTTCAGACTTTATCAAAATGAATGCACGATTTGTGTGGCGATCGCCCGAAAATAAACCGCGTTGGATTATCCTATTATTTTTAGGTGTTTTGGCTGCTTTGGGGGTGGTAGCAACAGCAGCTTACCTCAAAAATGGCATCGCCCAAACAGCCAATCCCACCTTGTCTGTAGACGTTACAGCCGATCGACATTTGATAAGTCCCGACATCTACGCTATGAATGATTATGCACTAGAACCCGCCCTCGCCAAAAAGTTGCGAATTCGGCTAGAACGTTGGGGGGCTAATCACACCAGCCGCTACAACTGGCCTGTCGATTCTTCCAACAGCGGCGATGACTTCTTTTTCGTGGTTGGCGGCGAAAGTGTGTGTAAGATTGGTTTCAACCGCCTAGTATAAAAGGGGTTTTAAATTATTAAGCATCGACCATCCAAGCAATACACTGTTGCATTTGCTCGCGCATTGTTTCTCGATCGGCATTATACCTGCGGCCGTGTCCCGGCAACACCCATTCAAACGAGTAATTAGCCAAATTTTGCATAGATTTGATTTGTTCCGGCCAAGAATACCAACAGACTTCGCGAAAGCCAACTAGCTGCTGCAAACTTTCCGACCAAGCAAGATGATCGCCGCTGAACAAAAACTTGTTATTGTAAAGCAAAACTGTGTGACCTTTCGTGTGACCGGGAACAGGTATAATCAACAAATCATCTGCGATTTGATGCTCTTTGCAGCCCGACAATTGAATTTCTACACTGCGAGTCCCCGCGTTAATTTCGTCAGCATGGAGAATGCGATCGCACCCAAAATGATCGTGGTATTGTTGATGATCTGCCACATCGTCGCGGTGAGTCAAGTACAGATAGCGAATGCCGCCCATTGCTTCTATATTTTTGACTAGCGGCGGCACAAAACGGGGAGAATCAACTAAAATGTTTCCTTCGGGGCGGACAATTAAATAGCTGGCTGCGGCGTAGGATTTCTCTGAGTGGTAGCCGCAGTGATAGACATTTTCTGCTACGAGTGCGGGCAACAGTTGCTGGGCTTCTTTGATCCTTTGGGGTTTTTCTACAGTGCCGATCGAACTTGTGGGACAAGACAAAAGAGCCGCGAGCGATCGCATTTCTTCACTTTCATTAGTTGGCTGGTGGTAAACCGCAGACTGTTCTCCCTCTTGACCAAATACTTCAGGTGCCATCCACCGACAAGTATCACAGTCAATGCAGGTACTGTCTACATAAAAGTTACCGTTAATATTTTCAGTACGCCTCTGATTAATGTTAGCCATTTTTCTACCTTTTAATGAAGTAAATAAATTCTGTTTTTTCACCTCCCGAGGAATCCCGCTATTTGCGAAAAATCTCTTCTATCCCCTGGAGGCATTGCTGTTGCTGTTCGAGCATTTTGGAAATTTCTACAATTTCTTTTTTACGCAAAGTATTGATTGTATTGTGCAGCAGTTCAATTTTATCGTGCAGCAGTTCAATTTCTAATTCTGCCTTGACATTTATTTGATAGTCGTGTTCGGCACTTTGGCGGTCAACTAGGGACTGGCGATTTTGACTCATCATAATGATGGGTGCAGTGTAAGCAGCCTGAAACGACAGCATCAAATTCAACAGGATAAAAGGGTAAGGGTCCCAGTGTTTTATCCACACAATAACGTTCAGGATAATCCACATTACTAGAAGGCTGCTCTGAATAATGATAAATCTCCAGGAACCGACAGTAGCCGCAACTTTGTCCGCAATGCGATCCCCGGATGACATCCGCTTAGGAGGCGGGTTTCGCGCTGGTTTTTTTTGCCGCAACTCTTGCAGCATTTCATATTCTTCAGGCAGTAGGGTCGCTTGCACTGTTGGGGACGGTTTTTGAGTCATAAACATCTAAAAATGTCGAAGTCTCTTTAAGTTTACATCTTGCTTCGAGGGAAATACCCTTACCCACGTTTCCCTCGCTTATAAATGTAGAATTAGGCTCGCAGTACAAGTCCCTAGCGAGGAGGAATAAAACACATTTTACCATATTTTTAAGTCGGTTGAAACTGACATTTTGCACCATTTTCAATAAGCTTTTTATGGGCGGGTTCTCTGATCCACCCCACAAAAAATTCACTCTGTGTGGAACAGGCTGGACGGTCTGTTCCACACAGAGTGGTGCAAGATGTGAGTTGAAACCAACTTAAACAATAAGCCAGGGACTTTAGTCCCTGGCTTAACTTAACCCACGATATTAACAATTCTACTGCTGCTTCTGGGCCGCTGGAAAAGCACCCGCTTTCACCGCCACAGTAACAGGTTGTCCCCCGCGACTCACTTCAAGCTGCAGATCGCTGCCCACTGTACTTTTCTCGACAATTTGCTGTACGCTGCCAGCATCGCTAACTTCTGCACCGTTGATTTTCTTGATCACATCGGCAACGCGAACTCCAGCTTGTGCCGCCGGAGAATCTTTGGCAATCCCCAAAACTAACACGCCTTTATCTTCAGTCAGCCTCAATTTGGGGTTGGGATTTTTATTGAATTCTGCCTTGACTTCGGGAGTAATGCTCAACATCCGAACGCCGAGATAAGGATGTTCGGCTTTTCCGGTTGTTACTAATTGGTCGGCAATTTGTTGTGCTCGATCGATCGGAATAGCAAAACCCAATCCTTGAGCGCCTTGAATAATAGCTGTATTCATGCCGATAACTTGACCGCGCTGGTTCAGCAGCGGACCACCGGAATTGCCGGGATTGATCGCAGCGTCGGTTTGAATAAAGCTGACGCGCTTGTCAGGAACACCGACATCGGCGCTAGAACGGCCTGTAGCGCTAATAATGCCCACAGTCACAGTATTGTCCAAACCGAGGGGATTACCGATCGCGATCGCCCATTCTCCCGGCTCTAATTCTTCAGATTTGCCCAAACTCACCACAGGCAAATTGGTAGCTTCAATTTTAACAACAGCCACATCAGTAACTGTATCCACGCCTAAAACTTTGCCCACAAATTCGCGGCCATCCTTCAGTTTTACCGTCACCGTATCCGCGCCATCAACAACGTGAGCGTTAGTCAAAATGCGGCCGTCGGAACCAAAAACAAAACCCGAACCGGAACCCCGTTCTACCCGCTCTCCCGGTTGAATGGGAGATTCCGAACCGAAGAAGCGGCGGAATTGCTCGGGGATTTCATCTGGAGCTTGGTTCTTCACCGTGCGAGAAGAATTGATCCGCACCACTGCCGGGCCGACTGCCTGCACAACTTTAGTAACAAAATTAGAGTCTTGAGAGGGCAGTATATTTGCAGGCAATGCTGAGATTGGCGCTGTACTTGAAGGTTCAGCTTGAATGGCGTTAGAACTTCCAGGAACTTTAGAAGTTAGGGCGTTGCACCCAACAGTTGCGGTGGAGCCGAGCAAAACAAGGGACAAAAAAGCCAGTTTTTTCGGCAACGAAAAACGGCGATAACCCACAGTTGTAGCAGGCATATTTTTGGTTGACATAGTATTGATTTCGGGGGAGTTAGAGCGATAGTTATAATTAGGGTTTTGCATTTTTAGCACTTACTGGAATTAAGTTAGAACTACAGGCTCTTTAATTTTAATTGAAGCATTTGTGATATCTGCTTGACTGGTGGGGTTTACCCTACCTGGTGGGGGAGAAACCCGACACTCGCAGGTCTAGTGTGGATTCGAGCTTTTGAGTGCGAGCGAACTGGGTCTGCACTGGCGAATTGCTGTCTGAGTGGGATAATACAAACTACGCTAGCCAGCTCGCATATTCCGTATTTTCCGCAAACTTTTCACAGGATTGATATCCGAAGTCAACAACAATCCTGCACTCAAAAAAACCAGGTTTCTACGCAAAATCTTCGTTGTGAGCGATCGACGTTAACCTAGAAACGAGGTTTTTGATCCCGCCTGCATCCAGGAAGGATAGCAGCTAAAGCACCGGAAAGGCTCACCCTAAAGCAGGAAGTAAAAAACCTCTAAAGCCTCAACCTAAAGTACCCACTAAACCTAAGTCAAAATAGCCTGCCAAAACTCTCTCCAACTCTAAAATTTGAACGTAAGGAGGAATTTTATTGCTCCATAGTTTCAATGGAACTAACCGAATCGATTTCCCTCGACTTGTTCCTCGAAATTTCCAAAACATCAACAGTATTCTTAATAAAACCTGCCATCGGCACAGCAACTATCAAACCTGCTACGCCCGCCACCTTAACCCCCACCAATAGCGAGACTAAAATCCACACGGGATTGAGACCAATAAAACCGCCTAATAACCGAGGAGCAACCCCGCTTTCAATTACTTGCTCAATGACTGTAGCGACAGCTAAAACTGTGACGCCGAGCCAAAAGTTGTTTAATGTGATCAGCAAACTGACAATGCAAATACTGAAAGGTGCCCCGAAGGGAATGATGGTCATTACACCCACGCCTAAACCAAACAGCAGTCCGAAGGGAACTCGCAAAATTAAAAAAGCAACAGTCATCGACAGTCCCATCAAACCCGCCAAAGTTGCTTGCCCGACGAAGTAGTTGTGGAAGCTTCGGGCCAGTAACTCTCGCAATTTAAAGCTCAGCTTGGATGGAAACCATTTAAACAAGCCTTCCCACAGGCGATCGCCGTGCAAGAGCAAGTAGAATGTCAGAACTATTGTCAGCAGGAAATTCAACAGACTGTCTGCCGCACCCAAGCCAAATTTGAGGATTTCGCCGGTGAGAGACTGCAATTGAGCTGAAAGTCTCTCGCTCAATTGGATAGTCAAACCCCTGACATCAATGCGGAGATTGCGATTTTCCGCCCATTTGTGAAATGCTTCAATCTGTTCTGTCCCGGAAACTATCCAAGTTGGGAGTCGGGTGGCGAGTTCAGTAATTTGGTTTAGCAGAATCGGGGCCAGAGTGACACCTAAAACCACCAATACCAGTAAAGTCAAAAACAATACCGACAAAACTGCTCGATCGCGCTTCAGGCCGTATTTCCGCAGAAATCGCACTGGATAATCTAGCAAAAAAGAGAACACTGTAGCGATGATCAAAACTGTAATCAGAGCGCGAAAATATTCAAAGACTAGGAGGGCTAACCAGCAGTTGAGTACCGCTAGGGGAAATACCAGTCCGTAAGTCCACCAATGCGACAGTTGAGTGAAACGTCTCATCTAAGTTAACCGAGTTAAATTTTGAGATGCAAGATGTGAGATTGACGTTGCTATTCGCCATTCTCCCTTAAACATTTTATGCTGCATTTAATTTATATCAGCCTGCTAAAAACTCCCAGTTGCTCGACCAGCAGCAGAAATAAGGCTGCGGGCAGGCACTGCCTGCCACAACCATGTTATATCGTTTCCGCTGGTATGGATAGATTACCTGCGGAAATAATTTTTTTTCTGTTGGCGCGGCAGCGGTTTGCAGCTCAGGATTCAACCTTTTTCCCCGTGCCGTTCAAGAGCTAATTGAATTAAACGGTCTACTAATTCAGGGAAAGAAATGCCGTCTGCTGCCCACATTTGCGGATACATACTGGTAGCTGTAAAGCCGGGAAAAGTGTTGATTTCGTTAATCAAAACTTCTCCGGTTGATTCAATGTAGAAAAAGTCTACTCGCGCTAAACCTGCCGCGTCTATAGCCAAAAATGCTTGTACTGCCATTTCTTGGATTTTCGAGACGATCGCACCGCTGACTTTTGCCGGGATTGAGCAGTCGGCTTGTCCCTGGGTGTATTTAGTTTCGTAGTCGTAAAAATCGCTTTGAAAAGTAATTTCTCCCACCGTTGAAGCTTGGGGGTTGTCGTTGCCCAAAACTGCACATTCTAATTCTCTAGCAACCACACCGGCTTCGACAATTATCCGCCTGTCGTAGCTGGCTGCGCTATCGAGAGCTGCTTCTAATTCAGCGCGCGATCGAGCTTTAGAAATTCCCACAGACGATCCCAAATTAGCGGGTTTTACAAAGCAAGGATAGCCCAACTCAGCTTCAATTTTGTCGCACAGTTTGGGGAAAACGCAAGGATTAGACCAGATTTCAGAACGGTTGACAGCGATGTATTTTACCTGCGGCAAGCCAGCGTGAGCAAAAGCCATTTTCATGGCAATTTTATCCATTCCCAGCGCCGAACCTAAAACCCCGGAACCGACAAAAGGAATTTGCATTAATTTGAGCAACCCTTGCACCGTACCGTCTTCGCCATTTGGCCCGTGCAAAACTGGGAACCAAACATCTACGGCCTTAAAATTAGGAAACTGTCCCGCGGGAGAGTCGTTTTGTCCTGGTTCTTGCTCTATTTCGAGAGGTTTTCCGGTGGCTAAGACTTGTTGAGGTAATGTTCCCGACAGCCAGCAGCCGTTTTTTTGGATGTAAAAGGGCAGAACTTCGTATTTAGAGGCATTTTCGTCAGCAGCGAGGGCACGGGCGATCGCCCGCGCCGAACTAATTGAGACTTCGTGTTCCCCCGATCGCCCCCCGAACAATAGCCCGATCCGCATCTTTGTCATTTTTCAATACTCCCGGTACTTTTTGACAAATATACACGCAGTTAGCGCAGCTATCACAGGAAGTATGCGACAGAAACTGACAATTAAGCATAAGCTGTTGCGAATTTAAATTGTATATTGCGGGCTGCCTCGAAGAAACTGCCCAGTCATAGTTTAATTATTTCTTGACATACAATTTAAATCCCCCAACAGCTTACAGCATTTCTCCCGTCAAACTAAAAGCGCGAATATCTGTAATTTTAACCCGCACAATTTTACCCGCCAATTCAGCAATATCGCCCTTAAAAAATGTAAGACGATTGCCGCGAGTGCGTCCCATCACCTGAGTTGAATCTTTAAGATTCTGCACTTCCACCAAAACCTCTTCAGTGCGTCCGAAATAGCGCTGCGATCGTTCCATCGCCGTTGTTGTGACTACATGATTGATTCGTTGCAGGCGATCGGCTTTCACCTCCTCACTCAACTGATTTTCCCACAAAGCGGCCGGCGTCCCAGGGCGAGGGGAATAAGCCGCAGTATTCACCAAATCGAAACCAACATCTTCGATTAACTTCAGAGTCTTCTCAAACTGTGCTTCTGTCTCCCCAGGAAAACCGACAATCGC
Organism: Microcoleus sp. S13_B4; assembly: GCF_036700885.1. NCBI lineage: Bacteria > Bacillati > Cyanobacteriota > Cyanophyceae > Oscillatoriales > Microcoleaceae > Microcoleus > Microcoleus sp. S13_B4. The sequence continues at coordinate 44,392 of NZ_JAUBPU010000024.1, read as the reverse complement.
ATCCGCAGTAATCGAAGCATCCGGCATATAACGGCGAATTGTATCCATAATGCGGCGATATTTTTCCTGAGTATAACCCCGCGACATTGCTTTCAAAATATCATTATCTCCCGACTGAAAAGGAATGTGAAAATGTTCGCAAACTTGCGGCAATTCCGCACAAGCCTTAATCAATCTTTCCGTAAAATAGCGCGGGTGGCTAGTAGCAAATCTGAGGCGATCGACACCAGGCACATCCTGCACAAAATAAAGCAAATCCGTCAAAGTATGCTGGTTGCTGCCGTCCGGTTTTGTTCCCGGTAAATCGCGTCCGTAAGCATCAATATTTTGTCCCAACAAAGTTACTTCCTTATAACCTTGGCGGCCCAAATCCTCCATTTCCGCGCGAATAGCCTCCGGCATTCGCGACTGTTCAACGCCACGAACATTCGGCACAACACAATAAGTGCAGCGTTCATTGCAGCCGTAAATTACATTCACCCAAGCAGTCACCTTGCTGTCGCGGCGCGGCTTAGTAATATCCTCCATAATCTCAACAGCTTCAGTCGCCACCACTTGATTGCCCTCAAAAACTTGTTCCAGCAAATCTTCAAGTCGGTTAGCGTGTTGCGGCCCCATTACTAAGTCTAATTCCGGCACTCTCCTCAGCAGCGCTTCACCTTCCTGCTGCGCCACGCATCCAGCTACAATTAAAGTTAAACCCGGTTCTTGGCGCTTGCGATGAGCTTGCCTTCCGAGGTTAGAATAAACTCTTTGTTCGGCATTGTCCCGAATCGTGCAAGTATTGTAGAGAATCAAGCTAGCTTCGTTCGGGTCTTCCGAGAACTCAAAGCCCATATTTTCCAGAATGCCGGCCATCCGTTCCGAGTCGGCTTTATTCATCTGGCATCCGAAAGTAGTGATGTGATAGCGGCGGGGTTTAACGGTCATGGCGAATTGCAGGCAAATAAAAAATATAGGTTTTCAACCTTAACACTTTATTATAACACTTCTGTGTTACACGCCATACGTCTGGGAATTGGGAATTTTAATAATTATAGGGTGTGCAATGCGCTCCTTATCGCTACAAATAGTTTTAGATACCGACAAAATCTGCGAAGTCGGGTATCTGGCTATTCTGTTTTTTTAGTGATATAAAAACTGTAAAATTGTTTTGGCAATACCTTGTGCCGCCAAATAAGGAACCCCATTGCCAACAGTTTTAAACATATTAGTCAACGTCATCTTTGCTGGCAGTGCAAAATCTTTTGGCAATGACTGAACAGCCAAGGCTTCTGCAACAGAAAGCCTGCGAAGTTTATAAGGATGCAAGTGAACTTCGTTATTGCCGTAACAAGCTGTCGGCGAATAACGCCAGCGGTGCAAGCGCTTGTAAGATTTTTTTGAATCATCTCCTTCATCAACCGAAGCAAACCGCTTAATGCCCGCTTTGGGTTGAAAATAATGTTTGGCATTGGGATGATTTACCACATCATTTTTTTGGAACCAAAACTGTACTGTTAACTCTTGGGGAATGCCATCTGGACAAGGCAAGAAACCATCACCTGCAAAAGCAGTTCTATCAGGCCAAGGATGAGAAAAAATTTCTGACTTGGGATATAATATCTGATTTTGCCAAGAAAAGAAACTTTCGGATAACATTGGGCTTTTTTCATCTAGGGAAATGCCCAGATTTTTGACAAGGTTTTTTCTAAAGCCAATCAGAATAATTCTATCTCTATCTTGCGGGACACCGTACTCTATCGCATTAATTAAACGCTCGGCAAAAACGTATCCCGAATCAGCCAACTGATGTTTTAGTTCGTCATAAAAAGCTTTATGTTTTTTAGTTCTCCACAAACCTTTGACATTTTCAAATAAAAAGAAATCTGGCTGCTGCTGACAAATCAATTCAATGTATGAAGCTGAAAGTTGACCTTTATCTCCTTCCCCACCTCGGTTTTTGCCACCAATAGAAAAGTCAGGACAAGGTGGCCCAGCGATAAATCCCACAATATCGTGATGCTTGCGGGCATCCTGCATCAATTCCCGCAGGCGAAAAGCTGGTTCTCCCCCTACAAGTCGAGTTACATCTGCTTCCTCTCCTTCGCAATATCCATATTTTCGTAGCGGCAAATTCAGGCATTGCCGAGAATAGCGGTATGCTTGCATGAAAGGTGGGAAAATTTCATTGACATACGCTACATTAAAGCCACTTAATTCAAAACCCAAATCGAGGAAGCCTGAACCTGAAAAAAATGAGAAAATACAAGGATCACGGTGCATTGAAGGATGCCAGCAATTTTGAGTTGAGCTTACTATAAATTATGTTGGATGCCCAGGGAGCGGTACACTTGACTATAAATTCTATTGGGAATTGGGAATTGGGAATTGGTAGAATAGCCGGGGCGGGTTTATTAGATTATTGGTTTGAGGCGATTATGGTGGGGAAAAACCGCCGCTACAGGTATTATTACAACCACTGGCCACCTCGGAAACGCCAGTGGGGAAACAAAATCCGCATTAGTGTTTGGGATGCCAGATAAATAGCCAGCCACACTAAACTATAATGCAATGCGAAAGCTCCCAAGTCAAAATCTTGTGCAGGTATCCCCGGCAAACCGATAACTTTGATTAAAAATAACACAAAAAGTGCTTCCCAAATTCCAGCGAGTAATTGAAATGCGCCGGGCCAATCTCGATCCCAGCGAAACTGCTGGATGTATATATATAAGGCATCCCAGCCGAGGCCAAAAATCGCTATATACCCTAAGATCCAGAAAAAAATTGAGCCGGATTGAGAGGTAATTAAACCCAGAAAAAAGGGCAGCGTTACTAAAACGCCTACGGTTGCAAATAACAGTGACCGAGTTTGCCAACGGCCGAATAAGGTGGGAGTCATGCGATTTTAGATTTTAGATTTTAGATTGAATGGGAAGGTTGTTCGATTTTAGATTTTAGATTTAACTGATTGAAGGCGAAGTTCGTTTCAATCAGTTAAATCTGACATTTTTTACCCTTTTCAAGAACAGGCAAGATGCCTGTTCCACAAAGAGTGAGTTTTATTGTGAGGTGGGCATCCTGCCCGCCCGTAAAAAACCTATTGAAATAGTTCAAGATATCCGTTAAATCCATTAAATCTTGTACATTGCTTGTTGCCGAACTTCCTCCTTCAAATTAGCCGGGAGATTTATTGAAAATCCACTTCAACCATTGCACAAACGATCGCCAAACGCTCAATTTCCGCACACCCGGAGCTCGGTTGGCGGCCAGACTTTCAACCGAACGCAAGGCCGCGTATTGCAAGCCCAAAAAACTGTCTACCGGCGCGTAAGGCCCTCCCAAAGTAATCGCGCCTGCTGCGTATACCCCGCCTTCTCCGTTGCTACCAGAAGAATTCCGCAATTCGGGCACTTCAAAATCGTTGTTAACACTCAGCCGGCCCAAACCGTTGAGGGGAAGATTATATTGAGCTACCAAATCGTTTAACAGGGGACTGGTTTTTACCTTAGCGTCCAAACCCGTAGCATCAATAATAAAATCAGCTTCTAACTTAATTTGCCCCTTGAGTTCCTTCTCCTGAATGTACGTCACCGTGCGGTTTTGACTGTCGCGCTCGACTCGCTCGACTTCCCCGAAGGTAATTTGATACCATCCTTGACTTAAACCTTCTTTCACAATCCGCCGCCAGTCGCTGCGCTGGGCTGTGGTAGTGCCGCCCCAGTCGGTGAGCAACTGCGGCCGCAATTCAGGGGCGGCTTTTTCCAAAAGTACGCGGAGTTCCCCGCCCCAGCAAGCTTTGGGCCAGTTGAAAGGTTGAAATTCGTAGTGATTTTCCACGCTGCGCTGAGCGAGGTTAAATTTGTTACCTTGAGGTTTGGGCGATCGCATCAAATGCAATACTTGAATGTTGCGGTTCCGCTGTCGCGCTTCGTAAATTCGCTGCACCACGCGGGAAGCCACAATTCCCCGACCTCTAATTAACACGCTGCCGCCGCTGGCCTCCAATTTTTCGTAAACGCCGTCGTGCTTTTCATAAGCGTTGACAACCGAGTCAAAATCTTGGGTTTTTTCGCGATAAGCTTGCAAGTCGGGCAGAAATTGAATGGCGGGATAGCCGGTGGCTAAGTGTACGTATTTGGCGATTAAAAAAGCGTGGTCGCGGTGATCCGCATTTGATCGAGAATAAGCGATCGCGTACCTGCCGTCATCTGTTTTGCGAATTCCCCGCACTCTACCGTAGCGAAACATCTGATTCCACCCAATTCGATCGACTTCCCTGTCAATAGAATCAAACACATTCCCCGCGCGAGGGGTATAAGTTTCGGCAAAAGTCGGTTCAGCAAACACCTGCCACATCAACTTCAACGACATCCCCAAACGCCCTTTGAGCAATTCCTGCCAAGCTTCCCGCAAAGCATAGGGAGGCCAGCCCCAAATGTTGTCTGGACAAGAGTCAGAATTCGATCGTAGGCGTTCCCGCAGCGGAATTTGGGAATTAAGGCACAAACGCAGATAGCGAGCGTAAGGCTGGTTTTCCATGCCCAAAACCGCAATTCGATCGGTTTTCACGCCGCAAATTCTCAGCAAATCCACCCAAATAAAGCTGCCCAAACCACCGCCAACAGCAGCCCAATCAACTTCGGTCACAGGGAGTCCTATAGATTCGAGCGATCGCATTGACACTTGAGAAGCGTGCAAAAATGCGATCGGCGGAAATTCTCCCCTACTACTTGTTTGAGGAAGCTGCAACATTATTTGCTGGCCCAGTGCGGGGTCTGGCCCATTCGTCTGCGGGTTAAAGAAAATGTGAGAATTGACCGACGGCGTTTCTGGGGAATTAACAGCAAAAGAAATGCCGATCGCGTAGGGCCCAACTTGCAGCATATCCCCGTTTGCCAGCGCGCACCGGGTTTGGCTAACGCCGTTAACAAAAGTACCGTTGCGACTACCCGTGTCAGTGAGTAAAATACTGTTACCTTCGGTGCCAATCACTGCGTGAAAGCGAGAAACTTGACTGCTGCTGAGCGCAATTCGAGAAACTCGTTTCCCATTGATAGTGGCCGGCATAGCTTCAAAAATTCGTCCCAAAGCGATGGGTAAGTCGAGTATCGGGGATCGACAATCCCCCGTAGCTGTATCTGTCCAAGTCAGTCGCAGGCGCAAGGGTGGAGAATTCATGATTATTTTTTAAACATCAGCCGTCGGCTTTGAGCTTTCTGCAAAAAAGATTTTTGAATTTGAGAGTGTTTAGCGGATAGCCCTATTTTCCCTTTTTCAAACACTTTCACGGAGACAGCATCACACTCGCCGCCGCAGCCAAAGAAGTACCGCACCACGGACACCCCGCATTCAACTGTGCGTAAGGCGAAATTCGGCTGCACTTGGGACACTCCAAACCGTAGCTTGAAGGCCTCGTCGGCGGGGAAGAACTTTGAACCGGAGGCCCGGACAGCAAAACAGTCAGCGGCGTGGCTACCTCTACCTCCATCACCTTCAGCACCTCAATTTCCACTTGACCTAAATGGAGGTGGCTGTCGGATCTCAATGTTGCTTCGCCTTGGGTGAGAATTTTTCCGTCTACCAGTGGCGGATTGCTTTCGCGCAAATTCCGCACTGCATACTCCTGCAATTCTTGATTAAAAAATATTTCAACGTGCAGACCCGATACGCTGGGATGCGAAAATACTATATCGCACTTCGCCGGATCGCGCCCGAGCCTCACGGTTCCCGGATTTTTGCTCGGCTGTCCGTTTTGAATTGTCTGAGTTTGACGCACCCCAGCTTCTGTCCATGCTAAAGTGAGCTGGTTTGTCATGATTTTATAGTTAGCTCAAAAATATAATAAAAAAATATTAGCTGATTTATTTGCAGGACGGAGTTCCTCACCAAAAAACTTAATTAGAATTATTGACGCAGACTCGATCGAACTTCTAATATCGTTTCCGGTTGCATCGGAATAATAAAATCGAGTCAACAGTTAACACTCATACCAATTTAATGCGAAGTTGCACATATCTCGATCCCCCTAAATCCCCCTTAAGAAGGGGGACTTTGATCGGAATCTTGTCCCCCCCCTTATTAAGGAGGGCTAGGGGGAATCGGATTCTATGCAGCCTCATAAAAAATTGGTATCAACTATTCAGTTTTTCGACCCGCCCGTCAACAGTCAACAGTCAACAGTCAACACTCATGAGGAGTGCAACCGGAATTGATATAAAAATATTATGTGCAGCTAAACAAAAAAGCCCTGAGTTCGGGGCTTTTAGTGCTCGTATTGGCTTTTTTTGAGATACTGACTCGCGCTTGCCAGCTTTTCTGTCCCGCAAAATTATTGACCGCAGTGCAGCTTGGTTAAAAAATTGCCGTTCAAGATTGGCCAGCTATTATTAAAAACTCATTCCTGTGGGGTTTTCACATTTGCGAAGCTTTGGTGCGCTAGGGACGAATTTTGGAGGTTGGACGATCGAACTACCTCGGTAACTTCCATCGCCCTACCTCCTCAAACGTTCACTGTCCTAGTGCTATCTCTCACGCTGCAACTGTGCAATCTTTCATTACAAGGCCAGGCTTGAGAGACTTAAGCTTCGCTCTTGCGGCTTTTCCGACCGCCTTCGCGACCAATTTGAGCCATGTGTTCGCGATTTCTGCTGACAGCTTCACCGCCTTTTTGGCCAGCTTGTCTGGCTTCTTCAGGGGTGAATTCGTGTGCAGTGCCTTTCTCGTGTGCAGCTTTTCCGCCTTTGCTAGCAATTGCGCGCTGTTTTTCTGCATCCATAGAAGCGAATCCGCGTTTGCTTTTCTCAGCCATGACTGTCTCCTTGTTTGTTTCTGATTTTTTAGCTCGATCGCGCCTTCGCCTCCCACTGTCGTGGTTACTCCCAGTCAGTGGTGAGATATCCGACGGTAAAATATGAAACCTCATCACACGAATCTAAGCTTTTGGTTTAACTCGCAGGATGACTCTTTCATAATTTACAAATGTGAACTAAAAATAGTTCACGCCCGGGCACTATAGTTAGAGCCGCCAATGTTTTAAGATTGTTACTGTCTTTCAATCATTCTATAAACCGCCCCAACTTTTATACCTCTTTCTCAGGTATAGTAATTCTTTAGTTCGCTGGAAGGATGGAACCGAAAGCTGATCGGCGGTAGACTCAGAGGATTTTTTGACTGGGGTGGCGCCACCTCAAAAAATTAAAAGTCCAAAGACGGATGCTTTTTTGGTCTTTTTACTTTTTTTTTGATGCCTTCCGCGCTTGCCAGTTATCCCGATGTTAGTTGGTCGGCCGATCGAGTTGTTTCTGGTAAGCGATATTTTGGGGCGCAGCGCAGGACGTAGGCGATCGCGCTTATCAAGTTTACCTTATGACCGATCGAAACATAAATCGGCTTTACCCCTGTTTGCGTCCTCAGCGCTGCCCCTACGGTTGATCCCTCCAGCAGCAAGGGTTGCCAACTGCCTCGGTCGATCCCGACTTCTGAATGTTCTCCAATAAATCGATTTTTGGCAACTCCGATCGTGGGAATCCCTGTCAAAACCCCCAAATGGCACGCAAGACCGAATCTGCGGGGATGCGCTAGTCCTTGACCGTCGCACAATATCAAGTCTGGTATCAAACTTATATTTTCCAAAGCTTCGAGAACTGCCGGCACTTCTCTAAAAGACAGGAAACCCGGAATATAAGGAAAAGTTGTAGGACTACGAACTACAGCTTGCTGCTGCAACTGCAAGTGGGGAAAGCTCAGAACTGTTACAGCGGCCCGCGATACGTCGTTTGCACTGTCGTAGCCGACATCTACGCCTGCGACGAACCGAACTGTCTCCAGTTGATTTTCGGTAATAACCTCTGACCGAAGCTGTTCTTGAATGACGATCGCCTCTTCAACTGTCTGCGGCCAAGGGTGTCGCTGTAACATTTTGATTTTTCTTCAACCGTTCTCATCTAAGCTTAACTTATTTTCCGGCTTTTTTAAACTCAGATTTTTATCGTTTGTAACTATAAATTCCTAACTTGCCCAAGGAGTCTTTTTTTCTACTCAGGAGGGTTGAGGAAGGGGGGGCGATGCCAATTCTACAAATAGAGTCTGTAGGTGGGAGTGAAATTCTATCTTTCGCTTGTGCTTGCACCAACCCCCAAAGGTTTTACCGGCACGCACCTCGAATTTTCTACTCAAAATTTACAAAAAATACCTCTTTGATGCGGATTTTTTAGCTTTAGAGAAAGCTTTCTCTTTCCGATCGCCATTTTATTTCTTGTCGGAGAGCGTTCGAGCTATTTATTTACTTCTTTTTTATCTAAAATACTCCTCATTGTCAAGATAATCGAAACATTTATTCATCAATAATTTCAGCTAGGTACAAATGCCATTGTTCATACCAGAGCCTCAATGTAACGGCAATTTAACATTTTTTTATTTAAGAGCCTCTCCGACTATCAAACATATATGGCTTTTATGAAAAAACTAAAGGAATTTATGAGTTGTTATACCCTGAACATGAAGTTATAATTTTAGATAAGAGCGAATAGAAAACTAACATCCAGTAACACAAGATAGCTGAGTTAACATATGAAAACCATGCAAAGTGTTCGGTACAACCTAGCTCTCTACAGCGTCGGTGGCATCGTCTTCATCATCGCCGCCTTAATTTTAAGACCTTTTGCGATCGTCGGCGCAGGGGAACGGGGCGTCATGATGCGGTTCGGCAAAATTCAAGACGCGATTTTAGATGAAGGCATCCACCCGATTTTACCGATGATCGTCACTTCTGTAAAAACTCTCAGCGTGCGGGTACAAAAAACCGACCTGCAAGCAGATGCAGCATCCAAAGACTTGCAAAAAATTACTACAGATTTGGCAGTCAACTGGAATGTTGACCCCGCCCACGTCAATCAAGTTTTCCAACAAATAGGAGACGAAGAACAAATTGTTACCAGCATTCTTAGTCCGGCAATTTCGGAAGTCCTCAAAGCAGCAACTTCTAAAAAGACCGCAGAAGAAATTATCACTAAGCGCACGGAACTAAAAACAGAAATAGACAACACCCTCAAAAAGCGTTTGGAACCTTACGGCGTCATCGTCAGAGATGTTTCGTTAATAAATTTTGGCTTTTCTCCCGAATTTAGCAAAGCCATCGAAGCCAAACAAATAGCAGAACAAGAAGCTAAACAAGCAGAATTTACAGTTCAAAAAGCCACCCAAGATGCTCAAGCTGAAATTAACCGTGCTAAAGGTAAAGCTGAAGCTCAACGCTTGCAACGACAAACTTTAACAGCCGAAATTTTGCAGCAGCAAGCGATTGAAAAATGGAACGGCCAGTTTCCGACAGTAATGGGAGGAGGCGGAACTTTGCCGTTAATTAATATTGCGCCGCCGAGCTCTCAAGCTGCAACTCCTGCTAAATAAGCTGCTCGACATCCCGATTAACGGAGCGCGGGGAGAAGGGGAGAGGGGGAGAGAGTCTGAGGGGGAGAAGAATAGAGGGTTTTTCACTGCCGAAGTGAAGATGTGCTTTGTTAAATGCCCAACAGCAAGCGTAGAAAATACAACTAACAACTAAGGTTAAATTCCGCTTACTTAAGTATCACTATAGAATTTACGTGGCGCGAACCCTGAAAAACGCTAAAGTAAGAAGCAACTCGGAAATTGTAAAGGTTAGCTTGAAACTTCGGCTGATGGGAGATCGCGAGAACCAGTCAATTTCTAATTTAGGTGAAGTGGGGGGTGTCGGCGATCGCCATACTGCGTCAAAAGCCGTGTGGCTAAGCGATCGAGCTTTGGCCGCTACTAGCAGCGGCATTGTTATTGCTGACGCCAATGCACCCGACTGTCCCATAATTTATTGCAATCCGGCCTTTGAACGGATGACAGGTTACTGCGCCAATGAAATCTTGGGGCGCAATTGCCGATTTTTGCAAGGCCCGGATACCGATCGAACTACTGTAGCTAAGATCCGCGACGCCTTGCGCCAAGGTCGAGAAATCCACACAACAATCAAAAATTACCGCAAAGACGGCACTCCTTTTTGGACCAAATTATCGCTATCTCCCGTGCGAGACGACAGCGCTAATTTGACTCACTTCGTAGGAGTTCAGTCTGACTTGTCGGAACCCATCGGTGAAGTGCAGCAAGCATTGCAGCAAGCTAACGACAAACTGCAAACGATTTTGGACGCAGTTCCGGGAACAGTATCTTGGATCAGCTCGGATTTGCGCTATTTGGGGGTTAACCAGCATTTAGCCAAACTGCATGGTTTGCGGCCGTCGGCTTTTGTCGGTCAAGATATTGGTTTTCTGGGCGCTAGCTCGGATTTTAACTCTTTTGTGGTGGAGTTTTTTGCCGGCGACGCTACGGAAGCGGTTAAAGAACTCAACGTTAAGCTACAAACTGACGGGGGACAGTCGGATGGATACTATTTGATTGTGGCTCAAAAGTACGATCGGGGCAAAGCAGCTTGTCTGGTAGGGATTGACATTACCGAGCGCAAGCGGGCCGAACAAGCTCTGGTGCTGACTCGCAAGGCCCTGGAAAGTTCGAGCGACGCGATCGGCATCAGCGATGCGGACGGCACTCACATCTATCAAAATCAAGCGTTTTCTCAGCTATTTGAATGGGACACCGCAGAGGAATTTAAGCTGGCTGGAGGTATATCGGCAGTTTTTGCTGACGCCACAGTCGCCAGGGAGGTACTCGACACGATCGCCCAGGGTTATTCTTGGTCAGGTGAAGTTGCTAACCGCACTAAAAGTGGCCAAATTTTGCCAATGCTGCTGCGGGCAGATGCGATTAAAGACCGCACAGGGAAAATTATCGGTCTGATTTACATTAATACCGACATTACCGACCGCAAGCGCACTGAACAAGAGCTGCGACAAAGCGAGAAGCGCTTTCGATCGTTGATTGAAAATGCTAGAGACATTATTGTGATTCTCGACGAGAAAGGCTTTTGCCGCTATGTATCTCCTTCCCTAGAGAGGATTTTGGGCTACCCGACGGCGGAAGTCCTCGGCCGGTCTATATTTGACTTGATTCACCCTGACGAATTGCCGATGGTGGATCAAGTGTTCAAAGGTGTCATGCAAACGCCGAAAGTTAGCCTGGGAATGGCCGAATACCGAGTGCGGCACAAGGAAGGTTCCTGGTGCGTGTTGGAAGCGGTGGCGACGAATTTGCTCGACGAACCTTCGGTGCGGGGAATTGTGGTCAACTGTCACGACGTGACTGAGCGCAAGGTGGCTGAAGAACAACTGTTACACGATGCTTTACACGATGCGCTGACGGAGTTGCCGAACCGCGGTTTGTTGACTGACAGGTTGGGGCAAGCTTTTGCCCGCGCGCAACGGCATCCGAGCTATCAGTTTGCGGTGCTGTTTCTGGATTTGGACAGGTTTAAGGTGATTAATGACAGTCAGGGACACCGCACGGGCGATCGGCTGTTGGTGGCTGTGGCTCGCCGTCTCTTGACTTGTTTGCGGCCGGGCGATACGGTGGCTCGTCTGGGGGGAGATGAATTTGTGATTTTGCTAGAAGAAATTCACGGTGTTGATGAGGCGATCGCCCAAGCAAAGGAAATTCTCAAAACAATCGAACAACCGCTTTCTTTGGAAGGTAATAAAGTTTTAATTACTGCTAGCATCGGCATTGCTTTAAGTACCGACAAATATCAGTGGCCGGGAGATATTTTGCGCGATGCTGATATTGCGATGTACCGGGCAAAAGCTCTCGGTAAAGCTCGCTACGAAGTTTTTACCAGTGCGATGCACACTCAGGCTGTGGCTTTGATGCACTTGGAACACGATTTGCGGGAGTCGGTTGAAGAACTAAATTTGAAATATTCCATATTGGATTTCGGATGTGTGGCGGTGGAGGACAACTCGCCGATGAGCGAAATTGATCGCAAGTTGGAGCGTCCGAAGTCGCCATTGGCTCCTTTTAAATTGGAATGTCCTTTTACTGTTTATTATCAGCCGATCGTTTGTTTAAAAAGCGGCTCTGTTATCGGATTTGAGGCGCTGGTGCGCTGGCTGCACCCGGAACGGGGTTTAGTTTCCCCGATGGAATTTATTGCGATGGCGGAGGAAACAGGGTTAATTACGCCTTTGGGTTTGTGGGTTTTGAACGAAAGCTGCCGCCAAATTATTAAGTGGCAGAGTTTGAATTTACCTGTGGGAAATTCGCCGCTGACAGTCGCAGTAAATCTTTCCGGAAGGCAGTTTGCGGAACCGGAATCGATCGAGCAAATTAAGCAAGTTTTGCTGGAAACAGGTGTTGACGCTCGCTGTTTGAAGTTGGAGATTACTGAGAGTGTGGTGATGGAGGATGGGGAAGCGGCGGCGGGGATGCTTTCGCAGTTGAGAGACTTGGGTATCGGGCTGTGTATTGATGATTTCGGCACTGGTTATTCGTCTCTGAGTTATTTGCACAAGTTCCCGATTAATATTTTGAAGGTCGATCGCTCTTTTGTCAGTCGCATCGGGGAAATGGGCGAAAATTTGGAAATCGTGCGGGCGATCGTCATGCTGGCCCGCAGTTTGGGGATGGAGGTAGTGGCAGAAGGGGTCGAAACCGCCGTCCAATTGGCTCAAATGCGGGCGATCGGCTGTGAGTACGGTCAGGGGTTCTTTTTCTCTAAACCTCTCGACAGTGAGGCAGCTACAGCGTTGTTGAGGCGATCGCCCAAATGGTGAACTTAACTAAATATTTAACCGGATCAAATTGCTTGATTGTCAATAAGGGCGATCGAGCTTTTTGTACTCAATGCCTTGAGTGTTAAAATTAAAATTGAATATAATAGCAAACTATCGAGATAGGTAAAAATATATGTCTCAATCTATTGTGCCAGCAGTCGAAGAAAAACAGCTCGATACTTCGCCGACATTAACTTTTGAAGAATACAGAGTTTATCAAAGCAATGACGATGTACAATATGAATTGTACAAAGGCAAATTAATAGCGATGGCAACGGCTAGTGCATTACATACAAGCATCTGCGAATTTTGGGTTTACAAATTGCAGCGTTACTTAGCTGAACACAATCTCGATTTAGTCGTCAAAACTTCTGTAGGAGTGAGAACCGAAGAGGCGACATCTCGCATTCCCGATGTAGTTGTTTGCACAGAAAGCTTGTGGCAGCAAGCTCTTGCTAGACGTGGTTCGGGAATACTTGACTTTGATGAAACGCCGTTATTAGTAATAGAAGTAGTTAGTCAAGATCGGCGGGCAGACTATATAACTAAACGAGGAGAGTACGAACAAGCTAACGTGCCGGAATATGTAATAGTTGACCCAGCAGAAAACAGACAGCGGGTGCGAGTTATGGCATTTCTCGAAGGTGATGACATTTATACAGAGGTAAATTACTTGCCGGGTGAGGAAATGGAATCTGTAGTATTCCCCAATCTGAGATTATCAGTAAATGAAATTTTAGATCCGCCATTGGTAGAAGGGTTAATTAAGGCGGAACAAGCTCAATTGCAGCAACTACAAACAGTCGAACAACGCGCTGAAAGATTGGCGGCGAGGTTACGGGAGTTGGGGGTAGATCCTGATGCTGTGTAGGAAATTGGATCAAGTACGTGAAGCGAAGCTATCCCGTGCGGAATCGCCCTTGACGTATTTCAATCATCTAGCGGCAAATCGCGCAGGAAATAAAAGCGATCGCGCCCTAAATCTTCGCCTTTAATTCGCCCTGCATAACCTGTCAGCGGAGAAGAAAGTTCTACTAAAATTTCGTGCAACTCTTCGCGGGACAACTTCTTGGGTGGGTTAGACATTGAATACGCACCGCTAAGAGCATCGACACTTGCTCGTTCAGAACCAGAATTTTCGTGATACTTTTTCAGAATAGAAAGAACGTGCGATCGCACTTTAATTTCTTGTTCAAGTTGCTCAATATATTTAGCAACTTCATCATCAGATTGTCCCGGTTTTAAGTATTCTTTCAGTTTAAATAAATCCACCGAGTTAGGATAGTTGCTTTGAAGTTTAACCAGTTTCTCAAGCGTTTCAGGGTTCATAATTGCCATACCGTGTACTTTGGCTGCCTCCATAAGTTGAGTAGTTGGAACGCCAGGGCCAATAATCAACTTAGTTGCTTTTGCGAGTGTTTCTTTATCTTTGAGCCGTAGCGTTCCTAAATTCAGCAATTGAACTGCTGTATCGTTAGGGATTTTTTTCCCGGCTTTGCACTCGCCAACTAAGGGGTAAGGTTTGGAGCATAATAAATCTAAGCCGCCAGCACCACCTTTGTGAGCATAATCTATGGTAAATCCCAAAAACTCAAGGCTATCGCGCACTACAATTTCAAAGTCTGTTCCTGCTTGATAGTTGCTTTTGTTTGTATCTAGTTCTTTGGTGCGATTTCCCAAAGCTGTTATGGTATTTATCCAAGCTAAATCCGGTTTGATGGGTTTTACAGGCTTATCGCTACTCCCACCTAGAAACATTTTGATTTCTGCTTGTAGTTGTTTGGCTTTTGGGTTGGTGGTGGATAAATGCACTAATGCACTTTGCAACTCTTCTAATTCTGGATGTTCTGGCGGCTCTAGTTTTTCCAGTTTTTGACGACGTTTAACAAAGATATTATCGCTCAACACAGGCGTTGAGTCAGTAACAGTTAGGGCTTTTGGCAAAGATACAAAATTGCCGTTGGGAGGCGCTGGCATTTCCAGCGGCTGAGGTAGCAGATAGACGCGAAGATGAGTTAGAAAAATATAACGACGTTGCAGGATAATTTGCTGTAATGCCTCTGTTGTCCAGACTGTTAACTGCGACAAAGCCTCTAATGATTCTGGCTCGTTTAGTATTTGGCAAAATTCGCATTTAGCCCAAGCTTTTATCACAACCGTCTCAGAACTTAACTGAGAAAATGAGGTTTTAGCAATTGGTAAAAAACTCGCTCGGTAGTATTGCTCATGGGGGAGCAAATTAATTGAGATATTGGCTGGATATAGGGCAAATGACCTACCAGGCTCGATGAAAATTCGAGGCATGGCTGCAATCACTCGCCCTTCGATTAAGGCTTCCACATCTGGCGCAGGTAACTGCAAAGCCGTATCAACAAAAACAGAATAACTCATCCACTTATTGACCTAATAACTTATCAAGTGCTTCGTCGAGGTTGTTAATTTCCGTTGTATCAGGTATGAACGTACTTTCAGCTATCTCATTTTCATCAACCAACCCATCAGGAATCTGACCCGACGGATCGCTAAGAATTTCACAAATTATATAATTTTCGGTCGCGAGTTTTTTGTGAACAATAAACTCCAGTATTTGGTCTTCGGTTACATCGTACTCTGTGCGAGCCTTGTTGACCAAATAAATGGCTAAGAGAGGCTTGATATCTTCACTCGCAAGCTTGACAAACTCTCCACCGAGTTCTTGAGAAAGAAGTTGATCCAAACACTGTTTTCCTACTGTCTTCGGTTTAACATCTTTAGAACGAACTAAACAACCGCGAGTCATATCAAACTTTTGATACTCAATTAATCGCTTTAATGCGGCACTGACAAACTTTGCCCCAGATTCTTGAACAACTGCTACTACTATCTTGACAGACTTTCCATTTTCTTTGCCTCGAATTCTAAAGTGGAGATAACCTTTGTCTACAGCTTTAGTTTGTACCTTTTCAATCTCCTCAACTTGCATTCGTTCTACAGTCTCCCCTTTGACTGCAAGGAATGCCAAATATAGAGCCTCGGCTAAAATATTGCTATCGTCAAAATATTTCTCGATTGTTTCCTCAAGTGCATTCAGTTCGTTGTTAAAAGCAAGTTCAACTTGATGGAGTGGATCTGCTGCTGTTGGCGGTGGAGTGGGATCGTTAGGTACTTTCCAATTCTTAGCACACTCCTCTAAAACCTTTCTGACAATTAATTTTTCTTTCCCCAGTTCTCTTAATTCACCTTCCTGAAAAGGATAAACGGGATAAGGTGGAGTTAAACCTTTACTGTCATAAAATTCTTTGAGCCATTGAGAAACTAGAGTCACTACATCATCAGCATTCAAATACTGTAAATCAAAAATCTTTTCACCCATTCTAGCTGTGACTGACTCGGCCTGGGGTAATGCTCTAATTTGAAATTGCCAAGTTTCATCAAACATAGCTGTCATTAAGACACCTCGTTTAATTTTACCGTACAGGTCTTTTACTAAGAGGGCGAGGACCTGCGCCCTGCTGAAACCAGCTTCATTCCGATCTACACTCTCTAATTCATCAAAGCCAATTACTAGAGTTCTGTAATCACCGATTAAGTCTAAAATTTGACAAACAGTCTGAAATGCTTCACCTTCTTTATCCTCTTCTGTAGAATTGGGTAAACCCATTGCATCAGCTTGTCCCTGTGCCAATGCTTTTCCAGACAGCCAGTTGGTTGCAAAGCTCACTTTATCTGAAGAAAGTGTCCACAGAATAGCCTGGATTAAATAAGGATTTTCGATGTTTGGCTTCAGTTGAAGCACTTTTTCAGTTAAGCGATCAACTAATTTAGGATTTTTAGCTAATGCCCCCGAAAATTGCTTGACTAAATTTTGAGGTATGTGAGTTTTTCCTAATGCCTCATTTATCAAAGCAGTTGCTAGTTCTTGCCACTGCATTACGCCTTCGTTACCAATCTGTTTCAGGCTTAAAGACAAAGTGTTTAGAAAGTTAGCGTGGACTCGGTTTAAATTTCCATAGTCTACGTCGCTCATATAAACAAAGAAAGAACCACCTTCCTCTAGGAGGCGGCTGCGAATCCGACTGATTAGGTGGCTTTTTCCTAGACCTTTTTCAGCTTTGATCGTGATGCCACTAACTGTGCGATACCGGGCGCGGATTTGCTCGATCGCCTGAAAGATAGCATCAGAGGCATGAGCATTGATAGAAGGAACGTCAGGAAAACTTGGGTTCCAAATATCATTGCTCCTGACTATTAACGATCTGTCAAAAGGGTTTTGACTTGCAATAGCTTTGTTCAGGTCGGAGATTGAGGAGTGAAAGTCATTCATCGTTTTGTGTGGGTGTGAAGATAAAGGAGCGAATGCACTACTAACTCAAATTAATTAGGTTAAACGCTTGACATAGCAGCGCAAACCGTTCACTTTTGTGGTGATAGAATCTTCGATTTTGTCAGGGGCGCTGTCTTCTACACTGCCACCTATAAGTTGGAGAATATCTTGAGCCTGCATTTCCAACAGCCACTCGTTGAACTCCGATCGCCCTACCATTTCCCCGATCGCCCGACGCATCCGATAAATCGGCACTAAATCGTCTAAGTTATAATCCCGGTTCAAGCTGTCATATACATCCAATGCCACAGCCTTAAAATCGTCATAGGATGCGATCGTCCCTACATCCCCCTTCGCTTTCTCAACCCGAACACTCGCCGCACCATCCTGATGCCGAATCCACTTCAACAAAGAATTTCCCAGCCGAGTACCAATTTGAGAACCATCAAACTCAAACAAAGAATCCCGACTTTTCAGCCCCTGCGCTAAAACTTCTTTCCCTTTCGCCGTCAATTCCACCAGCGTCACCCGATTTACCAGCGAATACTCGATCGCCCCAGTCGCCTGCAACTCGCCCAGCACTTCCAGATATCTCTGACTCGTCTCATTAGTCCGCACAATCCGCTTAGTCAAATCCCCCTTTTTTACCATCATTTTGCCGCCGCCCAAATCCCACAAATTCAGCAGTACCCGAACTTTTGCCTTAGCATCCCATACCGCTTGCTCTTCGGCTGTCAAAGTCTTAGGCACCGCAACTTCATCTTTCTCAGACATCTTCATACCTTTAAATACTTGTTCTTAGTATCAAATTTTATCATAAATCTTGCTGCCAAATATCTCAACTTTTCAGCAAAATCCCGCCCGAGGCTGTACACAACTTAGGCAAATTTTATTTTAAAATAATTGTGATTGACTAAAAGAAAATCGTTTGATATAATAGCTAATCTAACGAGCGATCGCACTTCAAATTCTCCACAGAAAATGCGATAAAACCATCTGAAGCACAGCCCGCTTTCCTCTAGCAAACTCAACAAATCTAGCGATCCCAACCTTAATTAACTACCTGCAACCCAGCTTAACTGCGACTTTAGTTCAATGCCAGATTCAGCCTTTAGAAAGACGAATTCAACTTAAACATCTTGTTACATTGCAATGGCAATCAAAACATTGAACAACATTTTACCCATGAAAACTATTCCCGACCAAATTTCCGACATCAAAGAAAAACTTCCCGATTTGACTCCCACCCCTCCCGGTTTAAAAGCTCAAGCATCTAGCCACGACCTTAAAGCCCGTTTAGATTGGGGCGAACCCGGACTCACAATCATCGACGCTCGTGATTTTGAAAGCTTCGCCAAAAGCCACATTACTGGCGCCGTAATGATGCCAATGGAAGACTTAGTAGAGCGAGCAAAATCCAGCCTAGAACCCGTCCGCGACATCTACATCTACGGCGAAAACGACCAACAAACCGCCGAAGCAGCCAATCTTCTCCGCGCAGCAGGCTTTCAAAAAGTTGCCGAACTAAAAGGCGGAATTCCTGCTTGGAAAGCCATTAAGGGCCCCATGGACGGCTCTGGCGAACACGATACTCCCGGCCCCGACGCCTACAACGTTTTTTCTCGCTTGCAACACCACGCCGATACCCAGAAAACCCACAAATAATCTCACACAATACCTAGATACCCGACTTTTTCAAGAAGTGGGGTATCTAACAAAACAATTTGTTTGTAGTAAGGACTGGAGCCCTCTCTTAAAGCTTGTGGCCACTAAGCACTAACGTCCTTACTACAAACTTAATTGCGATCGTATAACCAGACTAAATATTAACAGTCCTGGACGCAAAAAGTGCTTTGACACGCTACTTATAGCGCAATACGCTTGGGTTAAAACTATTTATTCCTCGGAGATCCCCCTAAATCCCCCTGGTTGTTGGGGGACTTTGATCAAGTTCTTGTCCCCCCCTTTTTTAAGGGGGCGCCAGGGAGATCGAGCTTAACGGAACCGTATTGACTTATAGTGTAAGGTTCGCATTCCGCACCCTACATAAACAACTGTGTGCGTCCAACACTGATTAAGACTACTTCCTCGCGTCCAAAAATGCTTTGACTTCCCTTAAAATTTGCCGATTCCCATCAAAAGTAATCAGCTTAACTGCATCCTCAAAGGAACTCCAGGCAGAATTTTGAACTTCCTCTACTTGCAACTGAACTTCCATTGACTTTACAAAAGCCACAAAGTAAGTAACAGTCTTTTCAATTGATTCTCCTTCCTTCGCAGAGGAATAATGTTGCACAGAACTAGGCTTCCCTTCCTTAACAAAGGAATAACGTTCCACAAAACTAGGCTCCGCAAGCACTTCACAATCGCGGATGCCAGTTTCCTCCTCAAACTCCCGCTTCGCCGTTTCTAGCGCCGATTCCCCCGGATTCGCGTGACCTTTAGGAAACGCCCAATGTCCGGCTTGATGTTGAATCAACAAAAACAAACTATCAGTTTCAGTTGCAAAAACTGGCACAATCCCAAAAGCTTCATCTTTCATCTTTCTTCTCCTTCCTATTAACTATCGTGTTTTTAGAGTCCGCGAAGGGGGACTTGGTTTGTGTAGAAGCCAATTCCATTCGCCCGTAACTATAATTCCCACCCCAACCGAGTCTGCTGTTCATAAACCCGCTTCAAAGTATTAACATCCCTCGCTGAAATAGGCGGAGGATTTCTCACCTGAGAAAAATAAAGCACATCAGTTTCCATCAAACTGTGACCCCAAATTCCCAAAGCGTGACCCAACTCGTGCCGCGCCGTCGCCGGAACATACTTACCCACTTGATTCGGATTCAAAAAAACCGAAAACCGATGAGATAACACCGTTTTATCCCCATCCCGACGGGCGTACAATTCATAGGTGGCCTCTCCAGAGCGCGATCGCAAAACCCCTTGACGCAAAGGCGGAGCCCGACGTAAAATCCTAATATCAGCCACCTCCGAACTATCCACCACTTCCAAAGGCAAATAAACCCCCCATTCCCGGACAACATCCAACACAGCCGCCACCCATTCTTCAGACTTACTAGAATCAACGGGACGCTCAACATAAACCTGAATCGGAAACTTAGACCACAACAAATGACCGAAATTCGGTGGCTTAACCTGGTCAAAATAATCACCGCTATCCGTGGAATCTTGCCAATTCGCTAGCGTTGGCGGCAAAGGATGAACCTGTGGATTCGGCAAACTATTCGGGAGAGGAGAAAGACTCGCCGCCGGAGTATTAGCCTGACTAAAAATTATCAGGCTAAAACAACATAAAGCCAATCCGAAACCAGCCAGAAATCGAGGTTTTAGCGTAACTTTCCACAACCGCATTTTTGCAACCGCAGATAGACACAAATAAACGCAGATGAACTTGAGATTATCTGCGTCTATCTGCGTTCATCTGCGGTTAAAAATCCAAATCTTATAACTTAGGCGCCAACCAACCAGCACTCAAAATCACAGTCAAACCCATAAAAACAATAGACAGACCCCAAGTAATCCGGTTCAGACTCGTTTCCGCACTCTTGGCGCTGGTAAACAATTGAGCTTGTCCGCCTATCCCTCCAATGCCATCGCCTTTAGGACTGTGCAGCAATACAAAAATCACAAGTCCTAAAGCAGACAAAGACCAGATAACTTGTAACACAGAAATAATATTCATAATCAGGGGTAATTGGTAATTAGTAATCGGTAATCAATCATCATATCAAATTCGGTCGATCGCACACAATTTATGCACGGACACTCCAAGAGCCCATTGGTGTCAACTTAAGACTAAAACCCTTGATAAATATCGCTTTTACCTGAGTCCCGATCCCCCTAAATCCCCCTTAAGAAGGGGGACTTTGATCCATTTCCGGTTCCCCCCTTATTAAGGGGGGCTAGGGGGGATCGAATCCTTATCGTCAAACAGCAGACCCCTACTACGTTGTTGTTGTAGTCAAGTTTCGATCCCCCTAAATCCCCCTTAAGAAGGGGGACTTTGATCCATTTCCGGTTCCCCCCTTAAGAAGGGGGGCGCCAGGGAGATCTAGGCTTAATAGTCAAACAGCATTCTGTGACTGGGTTTGACGTTAAATTGACACGAATAAGGGCGAAAGCCTTTGTCCCTATTGCTGCGTCCCTACTACAATCGAACTCGCACCGGAGTGCGATTGGCGCGAACTTCAAAATTAGCGGGTTCAATCATAGAGCGTCCCGTCATCTCCGGGGGCTGAGGCAACCTCAACAGCTCCAGAATCGTCGGCGCAATATCCGCCAAACAACCATCCGTCCTCAGAGGAACATCCGTTCCGTGACCGGGAATCTTCCGACCTTCGCCTTCTACCAGAATAAACGGAACCGGGTTAGTAGTGTGAGCCGTCCAAGGATTCCCGTCCTCGTCAAACATCTGCTCTGCATTTCCGTGGTCAGCAATAATAATTGCCGTTCCCCCAACTTTACTAATGCTACTCAACAGCCGCCCCAAACATTTATCCACAGTTTCGATCGCAATTATCGTCGCATCCATCATCCCCGTATGACCAACCATATCCGGGTTAGCGTAGTTAATCACCATAAACGAATAAATCCCCTTTTCCAAAGCCGTCACCACCCCATCCGTCACCACGGCCGCCGACATCTCCGGCGCCTCATCGTAAGTCCCCACCATCGGACTCTGCACCAACTCGCGGTGTTCCCCTGGAAAAGGCTCTTCCAGACCCCCATTAAAAAAATAAGTCACATGAGCGTACTTTTCTGTTTCCGCCGTCCGCAACTGCTGCAAACCGTGCTTAGAAATCACCTCGCCCAGAATATTGTTCAAATTCTGCGGTTCAAAAGCTACCATTACCGACGACAACTTCGGGTCGTACTGAGTAAAACTCGCAAACGTCAGCGGCTCAATTAACTGCCGTTCAAATCCCTTAAAATCGGGAGATACAAAAGCCTGAGTCAATTCTCTAGCCCTGTCCGGGCGAAAATTAAAGAAAATTACCCCATCCCCGGATGCCACCGCCCCCCGCGCAATCCGAGTCGGAACTGCAAACTCGTCGGTCACTCCTTCAGCATAGGAGGCCTGCAACACATCAACTGCCGATCGACCGTCAGGCGCGCCCTCAGTCGTCATCACCTCGTAAGCGCGGTGCACCCGATCCCAGCGCTTGTCCCTGTCCATCGCGTAGTAGCGGCCGCTGATTGTCGCAATCCGACCTACCCCTACCTCTTCGATATAACTTTCAATTTTGCCTAAAGCTTCGACACCTTCTTTCGGAGTAGTATCACGGCCGTCTGTAATCGCGTGAATGCAAACCTCAGAAATTCCCTGTGCCTTTGCTAATTCCAGCAAACCCTTAATATGACTGAGATGGGAATGAACCCCGCCCTCGGAACAAAGACCAGTCAGGTGCAACTTGCCACCTCGAAGCCGCACTTTCTCGCAAAGCCCAACCAGCGCCCGGTTGTTGAGCAAAGAACCATCTTCCACTGCATCCGAGATCCGCACCAACTCTTGAGGAACCACGCGGCCTGCGCCCAGATTCAAGTGACCAACCTCTGAGTTACCCATTTGCCCGTCTGGCAGCCCTACCGCCCGACCCGATGTTTTAATCAGAGTTCTGGGATAAGCGGCCCAGAGACTGTCCATCACGGGTGTTTTTGCCGCGGCGATCGCATTTCCGTCTTTTTCTTCACGATAACCCCAGCCGTCTAGAATAATCAGCACTACAGGAGATACAGACGCTTGTGCCATGTGAATACCTTATTTACAATAATTAATTTCTCGATCGTCATGATTTCCGATTTTGCGGAACATCTGCCGCTAATCAGTTTACATATTTTCTAAGCTCCCGCTGAACAAAGCCAACCAAATTTCCCTCAGTCACAGCATTTTGGGAACTAAGTGCGACTGCTTTGCGAATTGTTTAATGGGTTGCCTGGGCTTGAACTGTGAATCCACAGTCGAAGACTGTTACCGATATCACCAACAGCGGCCGTGCTTTTGCGGCCAGATTTCACGGATAGTTTAACCGTCGGTGGCTGTTGAAACACTAGAAACCATACCATACTTGGTTGGGTTTTGCTACTGCCTCAAAAAATAAATTTAACAGCCTTGACGGGGCTGCGAATAACTTTACAGGACAGGAGTTGAGCAAAAATCGGTTTCCGACTCAGCTCACTCTCAGCGGACATAAAATTCTACAACATCTTTTTTAATTTTTATATCGTAATTGCCAAAGAAATCGTGACCGAGCAGACCAATTTGCATTTGTTTGGCGATCGCCACTTCGACATTTTGGATCACAGCACCCCCAACCCGAATAGATCGCACTACGCCGATCGGCAACTCGACAACGCTACCGTCAGCGATCCCCGCTCTCACAGTACGCACAGGCCTCACTCCCAGTGCAGTAGCCATCTGCTGAGAAATCAAAGTGCCGCTCGCCCCGGTATCGAGAATCATTTCAAAAGTCTTGTTGCCGTTAAATACCACATCAATCACCGGCGTCCCGCCAGCCCGGCGCTTAATTTTAGCTTGAAATACCTGTGGATTCCCCGGTGGCTTCGCCGGTTGATTTGCTCGCGGTTTGGCACCAGCATTTGACGGGTTCCAAAACTGAGAGTACAATTCCCCAGTTGTCAATCCCGAACCTGCGATCGTGCGATTCCCTTCGGGATAGCTCCGCTTCACGAGCGACTGGAAACTCACATCGGGCACCAATGTCATCACCTGGGTTTCGGGCTGATGTGAACGAGAATGTACCTCTGCCCCCCCCACCGATCCCACAGCCACCAAAACGCTCGCACAAACCAAGCCCGATCGCCAAATTCGCTTGAGAATCACTTTTGCCATTATCTAAATACCTTAATTGATTCAATATGTCGAACAACAACCGCCACTGATATCCTAACCCGCTCCCAAAAACCGATCGCTCGTGAAGCGGAGCTATCCCGAAGGGAATCGGCCGATCGGCTCATCAGGAAAACTTGGCAATTTTCAAGCGATCGTATAACATCGAACACACTTGACACTCCCCAGCCTTCAGGCGTGGGGATTCTTTGATCTACGAGCCAGTTTGCTGAGGCAGGATTTCTCCAGCAACAGTAGAGACTAATTCTCCCAAAGAGTTGCTTGGTTCAAGACCAAAGGTTCCGGTATGCCCTACCGTACCTAATCCTCGACTAAGGATATTTCTAGCTGCGTTTTCGTCCCGATCCAAGACACAACCACATTGACAAGCATGAGTTCTTGTAGATAGGGTTTTTTTCACAATTTGACCGCAGCTAGAGCATTCTTGACAGGTGTATTGGGGATTCACCGCAACCGTGATTTTCTCAAACACTTTCCCAAAGTATTCAAGCCAAACACGAAATTGATACCAAGATGCGTCATTAATGGACTTAGCCAGACAATGATTTTTTACCATTTTTTTGATTCTCAAATCTTCGTAAACGACTACATCGTTTGATGAGATTACGCACCTTGCTAATTTCACAGCATGGTCTTTACGTTGTCTACTTATTTTGAGATGGCGCTTACCTAGAATCTGCCGAGCTTTGCCCCTGTTTATTGAACCTTTCACTTTCCTGGATACCCGACGCCCATAGCGTTTGAGGACTTTCTCACCTTTTCTTAAAAACCTCGGGTTTTCAACCGTAGTTCCGTTTGAATCGGTGTAATATTCCTTCAATCCCACGTCTAATCCGATCGTAGTACCAGAGGGTTCTGTGTTTTCTTTTCTATCGACATCCACACAGAATTGGACGTACACGCCATCAGCACGTTTGACTAATCTCACCCTTTTTATTTGGCTAATTTGGTAAAAATGTAGATTGCCTGTGCCTTTGAGTTTTAATCGTCCAATTCCTTTTTTATCGGTAAAGTTGATTGATTTCCGATCGTCAGCAAGTTTCCATCCAGTGGTTTTGTATTCCACCGAACGGCCATCTGTTTGAAATTGTGGATACCCTTTTTTACCAGGAATATTTTTCTTGCAGTTATCGTAAAATCGGGAGATAGAAGACCATGCCCGTTCTGCACTAGCTTGTCTTGCCATTGAGTTGAGTTCGTCGGCAAAGGGAAAATCGCGAGCTAGTACGGCGCAGTATTTATTTAAGTCGTTTTTGCCCACTTTCTTGTTGTCCATCCAATAACGCAAACAGCTATTGCGGACAAACTTAGCGGTACGAATTGCTTCGTCTACTGCTTTGAACTGATCCGATTTTCCGTATGCCTTAAACTCAAAAACTAACATGGCCTTACCTCCCATCTTATGCTATAGGCTCCAGTATAAAATGTTCAGTAAGTTATTAATACGTTACAATTAAGGCCGTCCTTTTAGGACGGGGTTTAAAACCCAAATTTTTGATAAACTTAAAAACGGCAACAGGCTGTAATTGCAGAACCTTGTTGGATATCTTGAAATTAAGCATTTGGGGGCGATCGGCAATGCACAAACTTTTATATTTTGCGACTATAGGACTACTAGCTTTCTCGATCGCAGGCTGCGGTGGCGAGAGCAGCAACACAGCCAGCCCCAGCCCCAGCCCTAGTGCAGCTTCTCCGTCTCCGGCCGCCTCGGCCAGCCCCACCCCAGGAACTCAGACATTCCAGTCTCCAGTAGTAGCGGCTCAGCCTCCAGGGTTAATTCGATCGACCAACCCAGACGAACGAGCAAGACAGGCTCAAACAGGAATCGGCGACAACAAAAACAGGAATCCAACGCTTCCGCTTCAGCCGGTGCCACAAGGCCCTTTGACAGCCAATCCTTCTCAGTTAGACCCCTTTGGGCCGCTGCCGCCGATCGCATTACAAATCCCTGCAGGAGCCAACGGAGCACGTGGGATTTCCTCAGAACTCCCCAAACTGCCACAGCGACAAGTTGCCGTGCTACCCGAGCTTCCCGAGTTATTGGCTCCCCCCCCAGTTAACAGGCCCGCTCAAACGGTTATCACCAGGGGACCCACGGGCGGTCGAGGAGGCACTCAGCAAGTACCAGGTAGATCGGGCGACCGTTTTCCTCCCGGAGGTAATGGGGGGCAAATTGGCTTGCCGCCCCAAGTTCCAGGACTAACTACTCCTCGGTTAGGTGGCGGGGGCAGAAATGGTTCCTTACCCGGAGGCACCGGGGCGCAAATTGGCTCGCCGCCCCTAGTTCCGGGGCTAACTGCTCCTCAGTTAGGTCGTACTCGTACATCTCCACCTGGACTCGAACCCATTGCCGCTAGACCCATAGGAGTACCGGATCTGCCAGAACTGCCAGTAGACAAACGCCCCCCCCAATGGAGAGACCCCAATGCCAGGATAAGAAGAGGTACTGGCACCCGTCCTCCAGGAACTACTGGGCCAATAGCAAGTAGACCCCAAGATGCGCGGAATCCGCAGACTCGCCGTTCGGGCCCCCCGCGTCCGCCCCAGCCAATAGCAGCGAGACCCATAGGAGTGCCGGATCTGCCGGAACTGCCAGTAGACAAGCGCCCACCTCAGTGGGTAGACCCAAATCCGCCGCCGCCTCCCGTCATCCCAGTAGTTCAGCCACCGCCACCACCGCCTTCTACTGACCTCGCTACAGGCACTGAAGTCAGCGGCGTGGTAAAAGTCGGGAACGAGACGCAAGTGATTGTGAAAGTACCCAATGAACCAACTAGCCGATATGTCAAAGTCGGGCAGCGGTTGTCTAACGGGCAAGTGTTGGTGAAGCGGGTGGATATCAAGGCCGGAGCCGATCCGATCGTGGTTCTGGAGGAAAACGGCGTTGAGGTAGCCAAAGGTGTTGGCGAAAAACCCGCCAGTCGCCAACCACAACCAGCAAATGCAGTTATTAGCCGTCTCCCAAATCCAAATAGCTCAGCGCGACGCTGAAAATTGACAGTAAAGCAGGAAAAATGCTAAAGGCAAAAACTCTAATTTTTGCCTTTTTGCATTTAGAGCAGATCTCGAACCTGAAGGTAAAATTGGTACAGGGATTAAAAAATAGAGGACTTTTCAGTGAGTATTAGCTTCTAGAAAATCCCTATGAGTAATTGAAGTTAAAGGAGATCGATCATGCTCGGTTCATTTCAAAAATTAGGGATGGTGATATTAGTTGCTTCTTGTATCGGCAGCGCCACTAATCTATTGAATCCCCAGCCATCAATGGCTCAACCAACACCACAGCCAACACCACAGCCAAAACCTGAAGAAGGAAAACGCCCTCCCTTCTGCCAAGGAAACCCTCCTACGGGAAGAGTGAAATGCAATTACGAGGGAGGCGATAACTACGAGGGAAATTTCGTCAACGGCCTGCCCGACGGCAGTGGCGTCTACGTGTACGCTAATGGCGATCGCTACGAAGGAAATTTTCGGAAGGGAGTGCCCAATGGCAGAGGGACATTCATTTTTAAAGATGATGCCCGCTACACAGGCGTGTTCCAAGACGGCACAATGAGGTCTGGGACGGTTGTTTTCGCCAACGGCGAGCGCTATGTCGGAGACTTCGCAGTCGTCAGGAACATTCAGACTAATGCTATTAGCAGCCAACCAGCAGGGCGGGGTCAATTTTTTTACTCGAATGGCGATCGCTATGAAGGACAATTCTTTGCAGGCTCGCCCTTTGGCCCGGGGGTATTGGTGCGGGTAGACGGCACTCGCTGTTCCGGCCGATTTTTTAATCAAGAACTTGACGCTAGTGTCTCCTGCACTTTCCCCAACGGGACGCGCTATGAAGGAGAATTGCGAAAGGGAGTGCCTCACGGTGTCGGGACGATGATCGATGCTAGTGGTAGGCGCTTTCCGGGGGTATATCGCAACGGCAAGCCCGGAGTTTCGTAAAGGATAAATGATTGAGGTTTTCACCCAACTTTTGACAACAAATGGGACAAAAGACAAAGGACAGAAGAAGATAATATCTAACAGCGCATAGGAGAAAGTTGATTGATGATTTCCCGTTCTTGGATCAGTGGAATCGCTTTATTAGTTGCATCAGTGTCGGGAATTGGTAGTTACGCAACTTATCCCTTGCCCTCAATGGCGCAAGGAACAGAAGCTAAAACCGGTCGCTGCGTGCCAGCTATCGCTACAGGTAGAGTGAGATGCGATTATGACAGCGGTGATAGCTACATCGGACAGTTCGTTAACGGTTTGCCCAGTGGCGCTGGGGTATACATATATTCCAGCGGCGATCGCTATGAGGGGCAGTTCCGTCTGGGCAAACCAAATGGTCGAGGACAATTTATATTTAAGGACGACGCCCGCGTCGAGGGTATATTCCGAGATGGCAAAGTTAGTTCCGGGACAGCTATTTTTACTAATGGCGATCGCTATATAGGGTCGTTTTCTCTTGATCAAAAAGTAGGCGTGCCCACGGGACAAGGGCAATTCATTTTTGCCAATGGCGATCGCTTTGTGGGTCAATTTTTAGGAGGCAAGCCTTTAGGTACGGGAACGTTCACCCGCGCTGACGGCAGCCGATGTTCGGGACAGTTCTATACTCAAGAACTTGATGGCAAGGGTAACTGTTCGTTCTCCAACGGTATCCGCTATGAGGGAGAGTTACGCAAGGGATTGCCTCACGGCAAAGGCACAATTATCGATACCAGAGGCCGGCGAGTTCCGGGAGTATTCCGTGAGGGCCAGCGGCTAGAACGATAAACTGGGAATAAGTACGATGTTTTAGTAAGGGCAGGTTGAGCGCTAATATTTTTTGCACAAGACCTGCCCTTGCTAGGTTTTAAAGTCAAAACTATTGATAATTTATGACCCGCTTTTTTTCAACCGAATTGCTAATCTTAAATATCCCCTTAATGGAGTTAATGGAGGCGTTTTGATATGACAACTACTGCTTCTGCTTCCGGCCGCACCGGCCAGTTTCCCTTCGACTTTGCCCCGCAGCCGACTCAAGATGCTGATTTGTTGCGACAACTCAATTTTGTACCCGGTTTGAAGGAAGTTTTGGCTTTGCGCCAAGTTCATGCTTTGGAACACGCTACTGTTTGGGTACTGGGCCAATCGGTTGGTGCGACGACAGCAAGAACCGATAATGAGTTATTGGGCGGGATGTCCACAGACCAAGGGTTTTTTCTTTATGGCCACGTTAACATTGCACAGTTGCGTCAGGCAGTGCGCGAGGCTTTGCAGCGGATTGCCAGCGGAGAGTGGGATTTAGCTGTACATCCCCGCTGTGGCACGAATTTGTCGGTGGCAATGCTACTGACTGCTGGACTTGCTGTTGGCATTAATTTAGCCTTACCGCGAGGGCCGATTTTACAACTGTTAGGTTTGGGTGCAGCGGCTGCTGCTGCTGCTCAGTTAGCTCCTGATGTGGGCTCTCTGGCTCAGCGGTACGTCACAACGGCTATTCCGTTTAATTTGAGTGTTGTTGATATTACCGTAAGTCACGACTTCTGGGGACGAGAAGCTCATTTTGTGCGAGTGCGTTGGGTTGAATAGTTGCACAGTATCAAGCCCAATCCATAGATCTAACTCATCTGCGTTAATCTGTGTTAATCTGCCTGTATCTGCGGTCAAAAGAAGATAATTTCTGAACCGCAGATGACAAGGGATTGACGCGGATTCACGCAGATGCAGAGAATAGATATCTGAATAATTCCGATGCAGCGCGGATTTGATATAACTAATAACAATTAACTCATGACTTCTGGGTCATCCAAGCTCCTAAATGCGATCGGGATCTACTCCTAATTCTCGCAACCTCATCGCCAATCTTTCAGCCCGTTGACGCTCCACCGCAGCTTGCTGCTCAAGTTCCTGGAACCGAGCTTGTTCCGCTTTAATCAACCCTTCAACTAATGGCGGAGACAGTATTTCATTTACTAAAAATGTCAGATTGGGAAATACTACAGACACTATTTGTTGCCCCGCCCTAAAATCAGTCTGGGTATAGATGTCTTCACCTTCAGGAAAGGCTAAAACTCGCACCAGTTCTTTGTTAGGTGTAGGGTCAACAATTACATATTCTGGCACGTTAGCTAGTTCGTACTCAGCTCGTTTAATCACATAATCGGCGCGCCGATTTTGACTCACTACCTCTATGACTAACAGCGGCTTTTCCTCAAAATCGAGGATGCCAGAACCTGGTCTAGCAGCAGCTTGTTCCAAAAGACTTTGAGTACAAACAACTACATCGGGAATCCGAGAGGTATCTTCTTCTGTTCTTACTCCCAGGCCTGTTTTTGCTACTAAGTCAAGATTGTGTTCAGCTAGGTAACGCTGCAATTTGTAAACTAAATATTCGCAAATTTTGATATGTAAAACTGTTGCGGTTGGCATCGGAATTAATTTGCCTTTGTACAGTTCATATTTTAGATCGGAATCAGTTTGATAAAATCGGTATTCTTCAAAAGTCAAGGTGGGTGAAGTATTAATTTGCTTTGATTCAACAACTGGCACTACAGATTGAGACATATCTTTTCACCGATGTCGATATAATTCTATTATATTCAATCTGCCTCGAACGGCGTGCATTTGCGGTTAAAAATTCCCAATTATCGATCGCACTCGCCACCAGAATTGTCAGAGAATAGTTGAATAGTGTAAAATCAACTTTGCGATCGCCCAGACAACTCGACCTCACCCTTCACTATACCATCCGAGTTCCTATGTCAATAAAAAAGATTCTTTCCATAGCGCTGTTAATTTTCATCCCCATTTCCATCGCCGCTGAGTATTTGCACTGGGGTTCCCTGGCAGTTTTCATCACATCTGCTTTAGGCATTATACCTCTGGCGATTTGGTTGAGTACAGCAACAGAAGAAGTGGCGATCGTTACAGGCCCCTCCATAGGCGGCTTATTAAATGCAGTCTTCGGCAATGCTACAGAATTAATTATTGCCATAGTTGCCCTGAAAGCGGGCTTAATTGACATTGTGAAAGCCAGCATAACTGGTACAATTATCAGCAACTTGCTCTTAGTCATGGGATTTTCCATGCTGCTAGGAGGAATCCGCTACAAAGAACAGGAATTTAAGCCAATAATCGCGCGGGTGAACGGTTCCACAATGACTCTAGCAGTGATTGCAATTCTACTGCCGACAATGGTAATTTACACCTCCAATGGAGTCGAACCCGCAGCCATTCAGAATCTTTCCTTAATAACTGCGATCGTCCTAATTGCAGTTTACGCTCTAACTCTCTTATTTTCATTAAAAACTCACAGCTATCTTTACGATGTTGGGTTACTAGAACTTGAGTCAGAAAATCCTCAAAATACAAAAGAGGAATCTACTACCCACAAACCAAATTTGTGGCTGTGGATAGGGGTGCTAGTAGCCTCAACTCTTGCTGTTGCCTTTGAATCAGAAATTTTCGTTGGCGTTGTCGAAGAAACTACCAAAGGATTGGGATTGACGCCGCTGTTTACAGGGGTAATTCTTTTGCCGATTGTTGGCGGCGCGGCGGAATATGTAACTGCGGTGGGAGTGGCGATGAAAAACAATATGGATTTGTCAGTTTCTGTCGCAATGGGTTCGAGTTTGCTAGTTGCTTTGCTGGTAGCGCCGGTGTTGGTGATTATCGGATTAGTGATTCATCAGCCGATGGATTTAAACTTCAATCCCTTTGAAGTAGTTGCAGTTGCCATCGCCGTGACAATTGCTAATCTAATTAGTCTCGACGGGCGCTCTAATTGGCTCGAAGGAGTGCTGCTTTTAGCCACATACATCGTGTTAGGAGCTGCATTTTACTTTCACCCCATTACTTAAACCTACGATTTTCTTGGAGGGGCAATCTCCCGTGGTTGTCCTTCCAAGAAAATAGCCTATTTTTTCTCTTGTTTTTTCTTCTGCTGTGTCTTCTGCGACTAATTAAATAAAGTAATTTTAGGGCAGGAAATAGTTACGGACATCGACACTCTTGAACAGTAACACACTCTATTTTGCAACTTTTTCCTCTGCGTCTCCTATCGCGACAATCAGCATCATCCTGACATTGTGAGGTGACTTTGTTCTCACAAATTTGCTGACGCGGAAAAGTACCTAAATTTTGTACAGAAAGTTGAGCGGTAAGCCCACCCTGTTCTATAACTTGGTTATTTTCTTTGATTTCATAAGCAAATTTATTTTCGCCCTCTAAAACCGAAAAAGTTCTTGTTTTGTGACTGTTTGCTAACTTAAATCCAAAACTCTCGGAAAACTCACCTTTGTCATAACTTCTATCCGTGTAAGGATAGGGGTTAGTTTCCATGCCATCGGTCACATTTTTAATCAGCACTCTTCTGTTAGGGGCGGGGGGAGTCTTTCTGGAAACAAATCGAGCGCTTTGCGAATCAGGGGAGATGCCACTTCCGGGACACTGACCTACATATTCAGCACGCTTAAATTGAATCAAGTTAATATTAAAACTGTTTTCGTTTTTTACCCGAAATTGTGCTTCGTTAGTCTGTTGCGCGCTGACTGTGAAAGCTGCTAGTGTCACAAAAATTGCTCCCACCAAAAGAGCTAGGAATTTGATTGGTTGCTGCCCCGTAAAATATCTGGTGCTTTTCATCTCTTTATACCTTCCATCTGAAGAGATAGCATTTTTTTAATCGTGATTTTAACTAGAGAGCATATCTGTTGTCAAGATCGATAAAATAGGTTTGATCCTTCGGACTTTAGTCCTTCCTGCTTAGTTTATAAAGAAAGGACTGAAGTCCGATGCTGCGAACCCGGGGGAGGAAGGAATGAAGTCCGATGCTGCGAACCTAATTACCAAGTTACTCGATCGCGCCATCTCCCTAAAATCTTGTCCCCGACTCCCTGA
Organism: Microcoleus sp. S13_B4; assembly: GCF_036700885.1. NCBI lineage: Bacteria > Bacillati > Cyanobacteriota > Cyanophyceae > Oscillatoriales > Microcoleaceae > Microcoleus > Microcoleus sp. S13_B4. The sequence continues at coordinate 11,676 of NZ_JAUBPU010000024.1, read as the reverse complement.
ACCCGCGCCACGTCGTCCAAAGAGGTAAAAGGTTGCTGTTGCCGCGCTGCAATAATTCTCTCGGCTAACTTCGGGCCAACCCCAGGCAAAGTTTCTAATTCTTCCTGACTCGCTGCATTCAAATTAACTAACTTTTTACCTGCAGCAATTTGAGGTTTAGTGCTCGCAGATTTTGATGCTGCTTGTAGTGAATCGCACTCTTTTTTCTTAGCGTCAATTTTCTGTTTAATTCGGGCTGGAATTCCCAAGATTGCACCTTTGTAAAGCCGATCGAACTCCCGCTCAAAATGGGCTGCAACTACCGGACTCTCGATCGCCAGTAGCGTCTCGTCATTGCCGTGATTTGCAGCCTCACTCCAGTTGTGAGAACCTGTAAGCACCGTTTTGCCGTCTACAACGCCGAATTTGTGATGTAGGCGATCGCCCATTGGTAACAGCGGCACTCCCACCGTAGCGATCGGCTTTCTCCAAGGGCGATTGTCAGCTTCTAAGTTACAATCTTGCATCAAAGTCGCACCCATCATATCCAAACCTTCACTGTAAGGGCGATAAATAAAATTAGAGTCAATTAAAGCTCGCACCGCAACTCCTCGTCCTGCTTCAATTTCCAAAGTATTTGACAACCGCTGAGCCGAAAATACAAACAATGCCAAATTAACCGACTTTTTCGCACTACCCAAAGTTCGATTTATCAAACCGTTGACACTTTTTTCCCAAGGCAAAGTAGCAGTTGTCGGCGAAAATTGCACTGCAACTGTCGCATTCCCTATTCTCACTTTTTGCACTTGACGAAACGGCTTTTTGATGCCAAATTTGCTGTCCGGTTTGCCTCCGGGCCCGTCGCCCCACATCAGGTTAAATTCTTGAGTAAACAGTTGCGCTACTGGAGCATTTTGAATTTTTAGCAAATTGTTCGCATTGCCGCGAGTTGCTGCTGTCTTGAAATCGCCGTGTATATCGCTTGTGGTAAAATTAGCAGAAGTAACGATTACGGTTTTGCCGTCAATCACCACAAATTTGTGGTGCATCAAACCGCTGCCTTTACTGCCGTCAGCAGTATCATCAATTACAGGAATCCCCGCATCCTTGACAATTACCAAAGCATCATTTTGCTTGATTTCATCGGGCGTTAATTTACCGTCTTTATTGCGATCGGCAAGTTGCACAAATTCACTATAATGATCGCGCTCTCTTTCCGGTAATTTAGCTAACTCCTGAGCTGTAAAATCGCTCCAAGGGCGACTATAGATATGTTCGACAATTAATCTAACTTTAATTCCCGAGCGCTGTCGATGGGCCAAAACCCTCGCAATACTGGGCAAGCGAAACTCCTGAACCGCTACATCTACCGTCGATCCAGCACTGGCGATCGCAACAGCGATCAAGTTTTCTAAATCATCTCCAGGTCTAGTTTGCTGGCGGTAAGGCTCTGTATAACTCGAAGCGATCGACTGATTGAAGTATACTTGCAACAAGGGGTCTTGAGGCAGTGGAGCCAGACTCAGAGGTAAATTCTGCACGTCTTGCTTTGTTTGTCCGCAGCCCACCAGATTGAGCGCTACCAGACCAGCACAACAGAAACCGAGTAAATGATAATATAATACAGTCACAAAATTTTAAAAAATATAGAGGTTATTAGCCTTCCCACAGTTCAAATCTATTGGATTAAGTAAAGTTACAACTTATTAAATTTATGCAAGGGAATAGATTTTGCGTCTTGTAGAACTGCCTCGATGCCGGAAGCATCACTGGTAGGGTAGCAGCATTCAGGGGCGTGGGTCAAACCCTATACCGCTGCTTTATGGCTAAAAGAAAAACAATTTTTCCGTGCGGTCACAAAGGATATGGTAAAGCGTGCCATCGCTGCACGCAAGAGTTGGTGGCGCAGCAGCATTACGTTGAAGTGCTCGCAGAAAAACAAACCAAAAAACAAGAGAGGGAAGCATCATTTGCTAGAGATATCATCGATCTAAGAGGTCTGCCCGATCACGTAGTCACTAAAGCCCGGGCAATTATAGCAGCTTTGGGCGAAAATAAGAATTACAGAGATTTCGGTGGCAAACGCCTGCGTCACAACCGTTTGATAATCAGTATTCCTGTAACTCGCAACTACAGAATGCTTTGTGAAGATTGCGGCACTTTCTTAATTCCCCAAAAAGTATTGTCGCACGAAGACTACAACGTCTGCAAACCAGGAAGTTAGTAATCAGTTATTAATTATTGGCTATTGGTAGCCACTCACACCAGTCAACAGTCAACAGTCAGCGGTCAACAGTCAACAGTCAACATTCATTAATTAGTTATTTATCATGCAAATTTACCTCGACTATAGTGCCACAACACCCGCACGCCCAGAAGCGATTCAAGCCATGCAAAAAGCCCTTACTCAGCAGTGGGGCAATCCTTCCAGCTTGCACGAGTGGGGACAAAGGGCGGCGACAGCTTTAGAATTAGCAAGAATGCAGGTTGCTAGCTTGATTAACGCGCTACCGGAATCGATGATTTTTACCAGTGGCGGCACTGAAGCGGATAATTTGGCCATAATCGGAATTGCCCGTCTTTATACAAAACCGCAGCATATTATTATCTCCAGCGTAGAGCACTCTGCCGTAGCAGAAACCGTGCGACAACTTGAACAATGGGGATGGGAAGTGACGCGCCTACCAGTGGATAAATTTGGGCGCGTTCACCCTTTGGATTTGCAAGAGTCGCTGCGATCGAATACAGTTTTAATTTCAATCATTTACGGACAAAGCGAAGTTGGGACACTGCAACCAATTGAGGCCTTGGGAAAGATTGCGCGCGATCGCAATATCCTGTTTCATACCGATGCAGTTCAAGTTGCCGGCAGACTGCCGATAGACATACAGAAACTGCCCGTAGACTTGCTTTCTCTTTCCAGTCACAAACTTTACGGGCCACAAGGTGCGGGGGCGCTTTACGTGCGTCAGGGCATTGAATTAGCGCCAATATTGACCGGTGGTGGTCAAGAATTGAAACTGCGTTCTGGGACGCCCGCAGTACCGATAATTGTCGGTTTTGGCGTGGCGGCGGAATTGGCCTTGCAAGAAATAGATGGGGAAACGGCGAGATTAATTGAATTGCGCGATCGACTTTTTGACCGATTATCCCACGTACCCAGTTTAGTACCAACAGGCGATCGCTATTTTCGACTCCCCCACCACGTCAGTTTCTGCATTGTTTCTCCCGACGGTGACACAGGGAAAGTGACAGGCAAAACTTTAGTACGACAGCTCAATTTAGCAGGAATAGGGATTAGTTCTGGTTCTGCTTGTAACAGCGGCAAAATAACTCCCAGTCCGATTTTATTGGCAATGGGATATAGCAAAACTATGGCAGTTGGCGGAATTCGCTTGAGTCTGGGACGAGAAACCACAGAAGCTGATATTGATTGGACAGTAATTGCGATCGAGCAAATTTTAGATAGATTAATTCCCAAAGTAGCATTGTGTCGGAATTAGAAAACCGGGCGGTTGAAGATTGGGCGGTTGGAAACCGCGTCTTGTCTTCATTCCGCCTCCGCGGACATCGTTTCTGTAGAGGCGGTTTCAACCGCCGTCTGCATCTCGTACAACAAGTCCCAAAACCCACAACCATGCTACAATAAACCCGATATTATTCACAACTCCCCAACAATGGAAGAAAGCCACGCCCAAGCCTACCTAGAACTAATTCACACCCTGCTGAATTGCCCCAACGGCGAAGAACCGCAGATATTACAAGATAACTCAGAATTGTTGGATGTCGAATTTCTGGAAACTTGCGAGTTAGTAGCAGAAAAAATGGCACAGCAAGGAGGACAAAACGGCGCTAATTTCCTGCGGAAGCTGATCGGCCAGCTAGCACAATTAATCGATATCAACGATGGTGATATCTCCGCCGAGGAAAATCCCCAAGAGTATGCAAACTTTATTCTAGAATTATTGCAAGCCGAAGATGGTAGCAATAGTAATACAGCAGTAATTTACCAGATGCTAGCTGAACGACAAAATCTCCTAAATGCTCGCTTTTCGGACATTTTAGAGCAAATAATGCAGAGATTAATTGGTGGCGAAAATGCACAAACTATTGATTCACTTGTCAGTCTCGTTGAAGACTTGAGCATTAATATTAGTAATTTTTCCGGTGGGAATAGAGCCGATAATATTGAAATTGCCATTGCCGCTTATCAACTTGTTTTAAATAATCGGCAACCCGGAAGCGAGAAGTTTGCTCAAACTCAAAACAACTTAGCTGCTGCCTACATTACCAGAATAAAGGGTTCGCGGGCCGAAAATGTGGAAATGGCGATCGCCCTTTATGGCGCGGCTTTAACAGTATATACCCTGGAGGCTTTCCCGGAAGATTGGGCAATGGCTCAAAATAACCTAGCTGCTGCTTACGCCAACAGAATCAACGGTTCGCGGGCGGAAAATATTGATCGCGCGATCGCATTTTTTGAGGCTGCTTTAACTGTTCGTACCCCTGAACACTTTCCTGAAGATTGGGCCATGATTCAATATAATCTAGGTAATGCCTATAATGACAGAATCAACGGTTCGCGGGATGAAAATCTCGAAAAGGCGAGATCCTTTTATCAAGCAGCATTAACAGTATATACCCGTGAGGATTTCCCTGAATATTGGGCAATGATTCAAAAGAAGCTAGCTAATGCTTAAAGTGATGCAGCTTTAAAAATCTAAGAAACCGGGTTTTTTCCGACATCTTCGCGCACCATCTCAGAAACCGGGTTTTTTCCGCTATCTTAGCCTCCGATTAAATATCTTCGCAAAAACCCGGTTTCTCCTCACCACGCACCATCTCAGAAACCGGGTTTTTTCCGATATCTTAGCCTCCGATTAAATATCTTCGCAAAAACCCGGTTTCTCGCCCCCATCAAACCCAACCCAACCATGATAAAATAAAATCCGGTGTTATTCAGAACGGCCTACAATAACAGAGTCAAGGGTTCGCTGGCGGAAAATATGTAACGGGCAAAAACCCGGCGGTGGAAACCGCGTCTACACAAACCAAGTCCGCATAGCCGGACTAAGAGATAATTCAAAAATGTTGAAATCCTCGATCGAGCTTTAATACAATATCAGGATAAATACCGCTGCTATCAGTCAACCAGATATCGGTGCTATCCGTAGCCATTCCCAGGATTGCGGCTCCGTTTCCTATTTTTTCCACTAATAACTGAGCATTCGCCATCGGCAAAAACAGCACTAACTCGAAGTCTTCCCCACCGTATAATGCCCAATCTAAAGCTTTTTCGGTTGATACTATTTCGCTGAAAATATCGGGAATTGGTATTTTGGGGCGATCAACCTTTGCGCCAATACCGCTAGCCCGACAAATTTGAATAATCGCATCTGCTAAACCGTCGCTGCTGTCCATTCCTGCGATGGAAAACTCACCCGCAGAATCTAAAATTTCCCAAACAATCGGCAAAACATCCAGCCTCGGTTTAGGGCGCTGGTGAGCGAGAATTAAAGAAGCCCGATCGACCTTTTCCAGATTTTGCCCGAATTCTGGATTTAACAGCAATTCTAATCCCGCGCGGGAGGCTCCGTGAACCCCAGTAGCCACAATCGCCCAATCCGATCGCGCATTTGACCGACTAATGGTACGATCGCACTCAACCTCCCCAAAAGCAGTAATCGCCACAGTCACCACGGGCGATCGCACAACATCGCCACCGACGATCGGCGTCTGATATTCTTGCAAGCAAGCCGTCATCCCCCGATAAAACTCTTCAACCCACTCCACAGCCGTATCCGCCGTCACAGCGAGGGCTACAGTCACCGCCAGAGGCTTTGCTCCCATAGCCGCGAGATCCGACAAATTCGCTGCTGCGGCGCGCCATCCTGCGTAATAGGGCCCCGTAGTGCGATCGCTAAAATGCACTCCCTCCACCAACATATCTGTAGTGATAGCGAGAGATTTGTGGGGATTTGTAGCCATGACAGCGCAATCATCACCCACTATCTCTGCGGGGCAGAATTTTTGTAGTATTCTTAAAAGACCTTGTTCACCGATATCTTTAACTTTCATAATTTTGAATTAGTCGATCGCACTTTCTCACTTCACCATTCCTTACCCGAACTCGGCGGCAAGCGCAACCTAGGAAACCTATAAAAAGTATCCCCTTCATCATCTACCTCTAAAATCGCCGAAAAAATCTTCACTTGCCGAGTTAAATACTGCTGAGCCACTTCAGCCTCAACCCTAGCATTAGCCGCCAGTTGAATCAACGAAATTTGACTGTTTTGAGCTTCCAACAACTCATAAAAAGCCTCATCCAACCGCTGCTTTTGCTTGCTTTCATTCACATTTTTTACAATCAACAACCCGGCGAACCCGCCCAAACCTATTACCAATAAAAATTCTAAAATTGCCATATTTTCGATTAAATTCCTGATGTCAATAACGAAACTATAAAAATTATCTATTCTTCCAGCCTGATCCGGCGGGCTTTGTCTGTGCAGAAGCGATTTCAATCTCCTTCATCATCTCGAAGCGATTTCAATCGCAGTCACTCTTGATTTTTTCAGCCCGCACAGGCGGGCTTTGTTTGTGTAAAACCGATTTCAATCGCCGTCACTTTTGACAAGCAGCGATTTCAATCGCCGTCATTAATTAAACTTGAGGTCGCACCAAATTTTCGATTCCTTTAACTACCTTAGCAGATAGAATCTTGTCTCCCTGCTTCAGTTGCTCCAACACTTCTTTTCCTTCAATCATGTAACCAAAAACAGCATATCTGCCGTCCAACAAATTCAGACCGGCGGGCGTGAGTTCAGGCTCAAACAAGAAAAAGAAAAACTGAGAAGAAGCGCTATCAGGCTCAGTTTCTGTACGGGCCATGGCCACAGTACCGAAAGCAGAAAAAGGCAAAACAGGTTCGTCGCGATAACGCCCCGCATCTTCTAGAGTAATCCCGTAAATAGGTTCTTTTTCGTCCCTGACGAGCACTTCTAGTGGCACATTCCGGTATTTGCCAGTACCTGGGTCAATAAAACCGACTTCCTTGCCTTCGGGGTCTCCTGTTTGCAAAACGTAGGATTCTTCCGATCGAATAAACGGCAAACCGTCATAAAAACCTCGATCGACCAAATCCACAAAATTACCAGCCGTAACCGGGGCGCTGTAGCCGTCAACCACAACAGTAATTTCCCCTTTTTCAGTTTGTACAGCCACAGTAGCGCGCCCTTTCAGTTGAGGCAGATTAGCATACTTGGCAGGCACTTCAAACGGAAACTTTGTCACCATCAACTCTTCGATTTCGCCTACCGAACCTAGGATTGTGGCTTTCAAGTCAATCACTTTGTCCCTGTCTTTAGCCTCAACAGCCTTTTCCAGTTGAGCGATTCCGTCCTTGACTGCTGCCACTAGAGTTTCAGCTTCCGGCTTTTTGGTGTCGGGAATACTCTCTAAAAGGTCAGATTCCCGAAGGTTGAGAATCCTGGAAGCCTTGCTGACATCGCTGCTAATCGGCCCCCAACGTTTAGAGCGTATGTGGTTGCCAATGTCTTCGAGACTAATTTGCAACTCTCGCACACTCTGATTGTCAATAGGTAAAGCGAAGCGCAACAGCGCCCGGCCGTCCGTAATCGCATTCCCCGCAGGCATACTGCTGCTGGGGCGTTTGGCATGGGAGACTGCACTGAAACTCAAGGAGAGAGTGAACAGCAAGAGCGCTAAAGCGACGGTTTTGACCCAGCGCTTGCACGTATCGATCGAGAAATTAGGCCAATGCAACATAACTTTAACTTTTATTGCCTCTCTTATCTTCCCACAGCGCTGCCCGCCCGCCTGTGCTGCTACCCATCTAAAGTGGCTGTTCGTTCGGCCCGGGAGGCAGTTGCCAACTAACAACACTCAACAGTCAACTGACAACAGCCCACGGCCCACTGCCATTAACATTTCAGTAAAGCACTTGCTCCCTTTGAACGGTAAAATAAAATGCCAATTGCTTTTTGATGCCGTCAGCTAGACTGCGACTTTAACCTGACCCGCTCAAAAACGGATACAATCCCCAGACTCCTGTCGTGGAGAGATCAAAATTTTAGACCAAGGTTCAATCTCCCAAATTCATCTGTGGAGTAAATCTAAAATCTAAAATCTAAAATCTAAAATCGACTGACTGTAGTTCCCCCGTGCCCGCAAGGCGACGGGATTGCCCGCAAAAATTTATATGATCTCTAGTAACGACTTTCGACCAGGTGTTTCAATTGAATGGAATAACGGCGTGTGGCGGGTTATCGAATTCCTCCACGTCAAGCCAGGAAAAGGCTCGGCTTTCGTGCGGACAAAATTAAAAAACGTCCAAACCGGAAACGTAGTAGAACAAACCTTCCGGGCAGGCGAGACTATGCCTCAAGCCAACCTGGAAAAGAGTGTGATGCAGCATACCTATAAAGAAGGCGACGAGTTCGTCTTTATGGATATGGAAACTTACGAGGAAGGTCGCCTCAGTGCTAAGCAAATAGGCGATCGTGTCAAGTACCTGAGTGAAGGAATGGAAGTCAACATCCTTCGCTGGAACGACCAAATCCTGGAAGTGGAACTGCCCAACTCTGTCGTCTTGGAAGTGTTGCAAACCGATCCCGGAGTCAAAGGAGATACTGCCACTGGTGGCAGCAAACCCGCGATCGTCTCCACCGGAGCTCAGGTTATGGTGCCTCTATTTATTTCCATTGGAGAACGGATTCGGATTGATACTCGTGAAGACAAGTACCTCGGCCGAGAGTAGAAACGAGGAAGAAAAAGGGAGTTTTTAGTTTTTAGTTCTGAGTTATGAGTTAAAGAATTCCAAATTCAATACTCATTGCTCACAGCTTAAAAACTATCCCTTTTGCCTTCAAAGTCGTTGATGCTCCTAGCTTCGCCTGATTCTGAATTTTCAATTTTCAATTTTCAATTTTCAATTCTCAATTACCCTTGAATCTGCTGTGCAACTAGACTTAAACCAGCTTTGTGACCTGCTAACTGTATTAGACAAAACTGGCATTTCGGAACTGACGTTAAAAAGTGGGGATATTGAACTGACAGTACGCAAAGGCAGTCTGGCAAGTTCACCAGGCACCTCTGCTGCGATCCCTGCTGCCGTGGCGACTGTGGCTCCGATCGCGTTAGGCGCTGTTAGTAGCCCCACCTTAGCGTCACCTCCGGCTGTTGACCAAAATTTAGCAGCGGATATGGCTGCCCCTGTACCCGTCGCCCCTGTCGCCGTACCTGCTGCCGTAGCTGCTTCTGTCGATACGAAATGGGTGCCAATTATCTCGCCGATGGTAGGAACCTTTTATCGCGCTGCTGCTCCTGACGAGCCGCCTTTTGTCAATGTGGGCGATCGCATCAAGGTCAGCCAGACAGTCTGTATTATCGAAGCGATGAAGCTGATGAACGAGATCGATGCTGATGAAGTGTCCGGTCAAGTGATGGAAATTTTAGTTCAAAATGGCGAACCTGTCGAATACGGTCAAGTGTTGATGCGAATTAATCCGGATTGAAGGATTACTTTATTGTTATGGACAGAATAAATGCTAATATTTCCCGATCACTTCTCTCCGGTGAGTTTGATGAAGTCATCCCAGCCTGTCCCGCAAGAGGTTGTGCAACAAGTTGCTGAGTATTTCAGTATTTTGAGCGAACCCATGCGTTTACGAATTTTGAACTTGCTTCGCGACGGCGAAAAATGCGTGCAAGAATTGGTGGAAGCTACTCAAACGAGTCAAGCCAATGTTTCTAAGCACCTAAAACTCATGCTCCAAGCTGGTATCCTCACTCGCCGGAGTGAAGGGACTTCAGCTTATTATAGGGTGCAAGACGAGTTAATTTTTGAGCTGTGTAATATGGTGTGCGATCGGCTTGCCAGCAGGATCGAACAGCAAGCCCTACACTTTCGGGCATTTAGCCTAACTACGAAGCACTGAAAATTAGTTGCCCGTCCTCAATCCTCCATCCTCAGTCATGAGTCATCAGTTATCAATTCCTATTCTCGGCCTTCAGACCGATGGCTAATGACTTGTAACTAATGACTCATAATTACTAAAGGGGAAAATTTTTGTCAAAACTTTGGCGGGTACTCGGCTGAGCCACCTCCAAACCTTCGCCGCCTAAAAGTTCTAAAGGCTTCCCTTCCACCGAAATCCAAACCTTGGTATTCGGTTGTAAACTCGTAGCCGTATAGATAACTTGTCCTAACCTACCAGTCATCGAATTGCTGCCTCCCCCCGAAGTAAATTCGGCCGACAAATCGACATAAACTCCGTCATTCTTAACACTCAAACCCCTGAGTTTTGTCCCATTAGGAATTTCGCTAGAAACAGTTCCATCCTTGGGCCCAGCCAACAAACTGTTAAAAGCAGCTTGTAAAGCTGCATCAGGCTTGTCAGCTTGTTTGACAGCTACTTTCGTAGGAACTCCCTCAAATTTGCCGCTGGCATCTTTAACCCAGTAAACTTGCACTGTCTGGACATCTGTTTGCTGCAAAGGCTTTGGCTGTGGCGACTTTGGCACCAGAGCGTTAGGCGTCTGAGCGTTAGGCGTCTGAGCGTTAGGCGTCTGAGCGTTAGGCGTCTGAGCAGTAGGGGCAGGGAAAGGAGTTGGAGGGGGCACCGGGATAATTACAACAGGGGATTCCGCAGGACTTGGGGACAGCGCCGGAGCGTTAGTCGGAGCGGAAGACTGTGTTTCTGCGGGAGTTGGCGAATGATTCGCCGTCCACCAGGCAATGCCCCCTCCCGCCACTAAAGCTAACCCGCAAACACCGGCAATTACTGCGGTGGAGACGCGGCGTACTTCTGGTCCATCTTTCATAATACAAATTCTCCTTACAGATAGAGCGCTTGGGACGGTGAGGAGCGACTCCTGATCAGCTACATTTGTCTATGGTTAGATTCTGGAATTGACACAATTGCATTGCTGCTAGCGAACACTTTATAGCAAGCCCAACATATTCTGAATCCGACTATTGGAATCCTAGACCATAATATAAGATTTCGCCCTTGGAGTATGTCACAGTATCTCGATCGGCCTAGTGGCTATATTCTATAGTAATCATAAAAAATTAAAGAATAAAGGAAGAAAAAATAAGTAAAAAGGAAGAAGGAAAGCAACGAATGGATGTAACGGCCGTAAGGGGGGTAACGGATTTAAGGGATTTAGCGGATAGAAGCAGGTCTCTAAAAATATTTTGCCCCAAACAAAAAGCGCCCCTATTACTAGGAGCGCTTTTTGTCAATCAAAGACTAAAACTTAGCCATTGATAGAAGGAGCAACCATTGCCACTGGGGTGACTTCACTTGCAGCCAAATCAAGCGGGAAGTTGTGAGCATTGCGCTCGTGCATTACTTCCATACCCAAGTTAGCGCGGTTGATGACATCAGCCCAAGTATTGATCACGCGACCTTGAGAGTCGATAATCGATTGGTTGAAGTTGAAACCGTTCAAGTTGAAAGCCATCGTGGAGATACCCAAAGCGGTAAACCAGATGCCGACTACTGGCCATGCACCTAACAAGAAGTGCAAGGAACGGCTGTTGTTGAATGAAGCGTATTGGAAAATCAAACGACCGAAGTAGCCGTGGGCTGCGACGATGTTGTAGGTTTCTTCTTCTTGACCGAATTTGTAACCGTAGTTTTGCGATTCGGTTTCGGTTGTTTCACGAAC
>NZ_JAUBPU010000023.1:0-75079 GCF_036700885.1 Microcoleus sp. S13_B4 | reverse complement strand
AATTTAGAAAAGGCGATGGCATTTTATGAAGCAGCTTTACAAGTTCGCACCCGCCCAGCTTTTCCCCAAAATTGGGCTGGGACTCAAAATAATTTGGGAGAAGCTTACAGAAAGAGAATCAAGGGAGACAGGGGTGATAATTTAGAAAAGGCGATCGCATTTTATGAAGCAGCTTTACAAGTTTACACCCGCGAAGCTTTTCCCCAAAATTGGGCTGGGACTCAAAATAATTTGGGAGAAGCTTACAGAAAGAGAATCAAGGGAGACAGGGGTGATAATTTAGAAAAGGCGATCGCATTTTATGAAGCAGCTTTACAAGTTTACACCCGCGAAGCTTTTCCCGAATCTTGGGCAATGACTCAAAATAATTTGGCAATTGCTTACACCCAGAGAATCAAGGGAGACAGGGGTGATAATTTAGAAAAGGCGATCGCATTTTATGAAGCTGCTTTACAAGTTTACACCCGCGAAGCTTTTCCCCAAAATGGGGCCGGGACTCAAAATAATTTGGGAGAAGCTTACAGAAAGAGAATCAAGGGAGACAGGGGTGATAATTTAGAAAAGGCGATCGCATTTTATGAAGCTGCTTTACAAGTTTACACCCGCCCAGCTTTTCCCCAAGATGGGGCCGGGACTCAAAATAATTTGGCAAATGCTTACTTATACAGAATCAAGGGAGATAGGGGAGAGAATATAGAAAGGGCTATCGCATTTTATGAAGCAGCTTTACAAGTTCGCACCCGCCCAGCTTTTCCCGAATCTTGGGCTGAGACTCAAAATAATTTGGCAAGTGCTTACTTATACAGAATCAAGGGAGATAGGGGAGAGAATATAGAAAGGGCTATCGCCTTTTATGAAGCAGCTTTACAAGTTCGCACCCGCGATGCTTTCCCGCAAGATTGGGCGATGAGTCAAAATAATTTGGCACTTGCTTACAGTGACAGAATCAAGGGAGAACGGGGTGAGAATCTCGAAAAGGCGCTCCAACTTTTTAAAGCAGCTTTAGAAGTTGACACTCCTACTACCTTACCCCTTAACTCTCTGAAAACAGGCAGAAATCTAGGCAATTTAGGATTTGCAGAGAGTTTGTGGGAAACAGCCATATTCGGCTACGAAAAAGCCATCGAAGCAGTCGAACAAAGCCGCGAGTGGATAACATCCGACAAACGCAAACTAGAAATCATCGAACAAAATCTCAACATCTACGAAAAAATGATGCAATCCTGCATCAATCACCAACAATATGACAAAGCCCTGCAAACAATCGAACGCAGCAAATCCCGCTACCTAGTCGAACTCTTCACCAACAGCGAAATCTACCCCAAAACAGCCACCGAAACCGAGAAACAGCAACTCCAAAACCTGCGCCGCCAAATCGCCGCCTCCCAACAACTCCTAGAAACAGAAACCCCATCTCCTCCCCCTCTTTCTCCCCCCCTTACCAAGGGGGGGCCGGGGGGGGTTCCAGATGACTCTCCCTCACAACGCACAACCCAAACCCGCAGTCTCAGCCCCGAATCTTTCCAACAACAAAAAGCCAAATTAGAAACAACATCACAGCAACTAGCACAATTGCTAGAACAGATAAAACAGCGAGAACCAGAATTCTCCCTAACTCAAAAAGTCGAACCCATAGACATCACCCAATTCCAACAAACCTTAGACACCGAAACAGCAATCATAGAATGGTACATCGGCAATTCTAACTCCCCCCTTACTAAGTGGGGCTGGGGGGGATCTGCATTCATCATCACCCGCGACAGCATAAAACCAGTCACATATACCACAACCGAAATAGCCGAATTAGAAACCTGGAAAAACAACTATCTCGACGAATACCGCAACAAAAACACCAACAAAACCTGGCAAAAAACCCTATCCCAAAAACTCCAAAAACTCTCAGAAATCCTGCGACTAAACGAGATAATCGCCCACATCCCCCCCAACTGCAAACAACTAATCCTAGTACCCCACCGCTACCTGCACCTCTTCCCCCTCCACGCCCTAAAATTCACCTCAGAAACCCGATTTAAACAAAAAACCAACTTTCGCGGATACCTCCTCGACAGCTTCCCCGCCGGCGTGAAATACGCCCCCAGCTTGCAACTGCTGGAACTCGTAAAAAATCGCATCACCACCAGAAACTCCCCCCCACCCAATCAGCAACAACTATTTGCCCTCCAGAATCCCACCGAAGACTTATTCAACGCCGACATGGAAGTAGAAACCATCAAAACCCGATTCAATCCCCATCAAATTTTACTCAAAAAACAAGCCACAAAAACCGCCCTCAACGAAAACCGAGAAAACCTCTCAAACGCCAACTACCTGCACTTTTCCTGTCACGGCGTATTCAACTTTGACAATCCGCTGCTGTCATCCCTAGTCTTAGCCGATTCCCTGGAACCGCAAACCTCACCCCCGCCCCCAGAGTCAAATCAGCCCGATGAAACACAGCGCTATGTCACCCTACGCAGCGGCAGAAAAGCCATCCCAGAAAAATGCCTCACCCTGCGAGAAATTTTTGCCGATTTGCAGTTACCGCAGTGCAGTCTCGTCACACTTTCCGCCTGCGAAACCGGGTTAACCACCTCAACCGCAATGACGGATGAATACATTGGTTTACCCAGCGGTTTCTTGTATGCGGGTAGCATGAATGTTGTCAGCAGTCTGTGGGCTGTCGATGATTTTGCCACGGCAATTTTGATGATTAAATTTTATCAGGAATTGCCGGATGCAGATTCAGTAGCCCTCGCTTTGAATGCGGCGCAAAACTGGATGCGCGGTGTTAGTAAGGAGGATGTTAGAGTTTGGGTAAAATTGTTAAATTTAGATGAAAAATGGCAACAAGGTACGGAATTGTGGTTAATTAACTCGAATGAAGAACAGCCTTTCAGCGATCCGAAATATTGGGCGGCCTTCTGTGCAACGGGATATTAAGTTAGGTGTGCCATCAGGATTTTGTAGGGGCGGCTTTTACAAACAATATATAACGATGACCAACAATCTAGATACACCCACCCCCACCCACCAATAACCCACATCAACCTGAAATTTGCATCGAATGCTAAAATGTAGATGATGATTTTTCGTTTTGTGGGGGCGGGTTTGAGAGATTGTCGATTTTAGGCAATTATGGTTGGTGAAACCCACCCCTACGAATTTATATTTTTTAATCACGGAAGTAATTACAATGGAACCTGACAAAATTATCAATGCTTTTCTCCAATGGCTGCACGAAAATCCGAGTATTTTCATGCCGACAGCATGGCAAGATTTACCCGAATTAAAAACAGAAATGGGAGAACTCGCAGACGATCAATTGTTTTTTATTGCTAGGGCTATCAGCAAGTGGTGTGCCCGTCATCAATTGGGAGAAGAATTAAAAATTGCGGCCGGCCAAAACAAAAAAGAAATCGACGATCCGGGCGAACCCACCCCACCTATCACTGACCCACTAACTAACATCACTCAAACTCTGCGTCAAAGCATTGAAGATAGCTACAAAAAAATTCAAGAACAACTAGATGCAGAGAATCAATCAAATACAGACAATGACTGAAAACAGTAAAATCTATGCCCCCAACGTCTATTTGTTTGCCTTTCACCTCTGCCAACCCCTAGAATCAGAGTCGAGTTCCCCTGTGGAATTCGCCCGTTTGTGGCAGAAGTGCGATGAGATTTTGCAAACTAAATTAGCAGTCGGTAAGGCATTCAACGGCAGCTACTTGTCCAAAAAAGACGAACCTGCCGGATGGCGAGTCAACCTGATTAATAAAGAAGTTGTTGACCAGCGAAATTCTCTGGATTTTGCTAAGAATATTTCCCACGATAATCAGCAAGTTAATCTCAAAGGTTTCGCCCAACCGCTGCGGATTGATGACAGCTACGCTTTGGGTTTACAAATTCGCGTTCCCGAAAAAGTTGACGGCAATAAAACATCGGCTGTCGATGTTAGCATCTTCAAGGAATTTAATCCCGATAACTGCTTGCTGCCGGATTTTGTGCAAAGCTATTTCGGTCAAACTCTGCTGCTTACCGCTTGGCTGAGTGTAGAACAAAATCAAGCGGCGCGGGAAGATTCGCAGTTTCTGAAAAAATTAGCCCAACAGTGTCTGGAAAAATTCATTGAAAGTCAAAATCTGCCGAGTTTTTACCGTCAAGGCGAATTGTTCGGTAGCCCGATTTTAGAATACGGCAATCCGAGTCGGCAAGATACTGACTGCCACGTTATCGTCTGGTTTTTCAACAGTTCCGCAACCGATGAAATCTGGGATGAGACGCGGTACAGCGATTTTATGGATTTGTTTTTGTACCGAAATAAGATTCTTCGCGCTTATCACGACAGCCGCAAGCTTTACGCCGTGACTCGCGAGGAATACAAGCAAATTGAACTGGATATTGACAAGACTTTTAAGTATTTGCAGCGAGAGCAAGCTCAGCAGAGGCAATCGAAAGGTGCGGGTTTAAATGAGGAGGAATTAAAATATCTGGAAACTCAGATGATTGAGATGCCGCCTCGGGCTGTGAAGTATGCCCGAATGCTGATTGATTTGGAGTTTCGCCAAAATACGATCGCAATTAACGCCCAAAATTACCAGGATAAATTAAATCAAATAAGTCTTGACATCAAAGCAGCTAAAAAGTACAATGATAGTGATGCCGATTTAAGTTTCCTCGAAACATTCAACAAAGAAACTTGCCCGCAGTTTCAAAGGCAGATTCAAGCAGATTTAGGCTATTTCAAACACGGTTCCGGCTTGCTAGACCAAGCAACCGAGGCAATTAGAGCAATTGTGGCGATCGAAGAAGCTTATCGAGATGCCAAACTAGAGGTAACGATTCAAGCTGTCGGCTTTGGTTTAGGAGTAGCCGGGGTGGTGGCTGGCAGTTCTCCTTATTTGATTAAACAAGACCCGCCGAATCAGATGATTGTTTTGCCTTTGCTGAAGGTGGGAATTAATTCTTTTGCCTTCGTATTGTTGATTAGTATCGGTGCCGGGGCTTTAGTTTGGGGTGGGGTTTTGTTACTAGCCAATTCCA
Source organism: Microcoleus sp. S13_B4 (assembly GCF_036700885.1). Taxonomy (NCBI): domain Bacteria; kingdom Bacillati; phylum Cyanobacteriota; class Cyanophyceae; order Oscillatoriales; family Microcoleaceae; genus Microcoleus; species Microcoleus sp. S13_B4. The sequence continues at coordinate 70,036 of NZ_JAUBPU010000023.1, read as the reverse complement.
AGAATCTATTAGGTAAGTTCAAGAATCTACTAAGTAGAAATAAACAGTTGCCGCCGCCCTAATCCCCGTTCCGGGCGGGCAAATCGCCCGCCCCAGAAAAAGATTAGCCTTAATATTGAGGTACAGACGGGTCTACTTCTTCACTCCAAGCAGTAATTCCGCCCTTAACATTAATCCCCTCAATTCCAGCTTCCTTCAAAATCCCCAAAGCCTTCGCAGAACGCCCGCCCATTTTGCAGTGTGCAATCAAGCGGTGGCCGTTCAACAATTCCTTGACCTTAGCGACACCTGCGGCGTGTTCGATATCCGGCAAAGGAACCAAAACCGACCCAGGAATTTGACAAATTTGATACTCGTTGGGATTGCGAACATCTAACAATACAAAATTATTCGCACCGCTGTCGATTAACTCCTTAAGTTCTTTGACAGTCATCTCAGGAATTTGCGTTTGCTGACTTGCTTCCTGCGCTTTTGCTTGAGGAATGCCGCAGAATTGTTCGTAATCGATTAACTTTTCAATTACCGGGCGCACTGGATTAGGCCGCAGTTTCAATTGCCGGAACGTCATATCTAAGGCATTGTAAAGCAACAGTCTGCCGCTCAAAGTAGTGCCTTGACCCAAGATAATCTTGATAGCTTCCGTTGCTTGGATAGAACCGACAACTCCGCACAAAACGCCTAAAACGCCGCCTTCTGCACAAGAAGGAACCATCCCAGGAGGCGGGGGTTCTGGGTACAAATCGCGGTAATTCGGGCCGCCTTGGTAGTTGAAAACTGTTGCTTGGCCTTCAAATCGGAAGATGGAACCGTAGACGTTCGGCTTGTTTAAAAGCACGCAAACGTCGTTCATCAAATAGCGAGTCGGGAAGTTGTCCGTACCGTCGATGATGATATCGTAAGGAGTGGCAATGTCGATCGCATTTTCCGAACTAACGCGAGTTTCGTACAAATCAACTTGACAAAAAGGATTAATTTCTAAAATCCGATTTTTAGCCGACTCAATCTTCGGTTTCCCAACCCAAGAAGTGCCGTGAATTACTTGCCGCTGCAAATTGGAATGGTCTACAACATCAAAGTCTACAATCCCAATGCGGCCAACACCGGCGGCTGCTAAATACAGCAGCAGCGGCGAACCGAGGCCTCCCGTACCGATGCAGAGCACACTGGCAGCTTTGAGACGCTTCTGGCCTTCCAATCCAACTTCTGGCAGGATCAGGTGGCGAGAGTAGCGTTCGTATTCTTGTTTGTTGAGCTGGATCTCGTCCAGATTAGGATTTAGCATGATATTGTGTGTAGCGCAGATTTTGAATTATATCCTATCTGAATCTTTCGCTTTTTTACGAGTTTGTTATTTTTACTAATTATTTCTTAATCTGAGTCGGTTCCACTGCGAGAATTTCCTCTGCTTGAAAGTTCCCCTCTCCGTCAAGACTCCAACTGCGGAGGTCTTCCCAACAGCCTTGTCGGACGGACACAATAATATAAGAGTATTCGGCCCACGCCAATGTCCGATCGCACTCTGAGGGTACTGCGGGACAATCCGTGTGAGAATGATATATACCGATAATATCCAGAGTGCGATCGCGCCCATGTTTCATCGCCCGCAACATATCTTCGGGTCTTATAGCATATCTGCGTCTTTCTGTCAAGTCTTTTTGTTCCGGCCAATTCTCTTCAGCCTCAGAACTCCAAGCATTGTCAGTCGGCCAAACTTCTACCACAGTTTTAACATCGCCAGTAACTCGACCGAGCAACAAACCGCAGCATTCTTCAGGATAAGCGCTTTCGGCGTGGGTGCGGATGGATAAAATGTGAGAGTCGGAAAGTGCGATCGGCTGCATAGGATTTTATGGTAGGTTTTTTTGTAAAGTGCGATCGGGCTTTTTATTAAACGAACCGCGAAGACGCGAAGGGCACGAAGGAAGACAAGATAAGGGAAGAGAAATAACTCACAAAAGTAACCTAATTAATTACCTCACTTATAGATTTAAAAATTAGATTGTTGCAATATTTCTCACCCTTCTTCTGTGCGCCCTTTGCGCCCTCTGCGGTTCGCACAAAAAGTGAATGTAAGGTGCGCCGAACCGCGCACCTTACCCCTTAGTTAATGTAGCTATCTAGCCCTCAATTGCAATTAAGAGGGAGTTTGCTGCAACTCAGGCCGTTCATCTGGAACGATCGCTTTTTCGACAGGACACACCTGCAAACAAATACCGCAGTCAATACAGGTATCAAAATCAATCCAAAACCAATCAGTACCCTTGACATTTTTGCCGGGACCGGGGTGAATACAAGCAACCGGACAAGCGCCGACGCAATCCGCAACTCCCTCGCAAATATTCGTAACAATAGTGTGTGCCATAGTGTTCTCTCAAAAGATTTTAGTTAGATAGGGAATTAGCAATTAGCAATTGGCAAAACCTTCTCTCAATCAGCAGGATACATAATATCATATCGGGTGATTTTTAACCAATTACCAACTACTAATTACTAATTACCAATTAGCCTAATTTACCGTTTCAATTGTTGGCAATCCTTCAGCATTTACCCAAGCAATTTGAGCAATTCGTCGATCGCGCGCGTATTCCCGCGCCGACTCTGCTGTCTCCCGACTCTCTAAATCTATTTCCACCCGAACTAGGTGAGTAGAGTCTCGGAGTTTGCGAGCATAATCAAAGGCCGCCGCCCCAGCTTCAGGAGTTTGAGGCACAACCAACCATTCGCTAGCTGGTGTCTCCGTGGGCAATTGCCCCTCTGTCAGCAAAACTTGGTGCAAATCTTCAATATTCAGACAAAACCCGATGCCGGGGGAATTTTGACCTTGGGGGTCGAACAGTCCCAACAGTTGGTCGTAGCGTCCCCCTTGTCCTAAAACTCGCTGTCCTGTCTTGCTGCTGCTGACAACTTCAAACACAATTCCAGTGTAGTAGTCAAATGTTTGAATTAAACTCAAATCGAGGTGAATGTGGGATTTTAGATTGGGAATTTTTGACTGGCATTGGTGCAGCAATTCGATCGCCGATTTGAGATTGTTTAACGCCGATTGCTGCGGCAAATCTAAATCCAGTTTGGCAACAATTGGCAACACCTCTTCTGGGCGGCCGCGCAAGTCAAATAACAGCAGAGCTCTTTCTCGCAATTCGGTTGACAGCGGCAAAGTTTCCAAGGCAATTCGATCGAGATTGGCGATCGCCCCCCGAACTTTTTGGCGCACGTTTGGCGGAAACGGTTCTAGCAATGTTGCAGTCAAGCCCGCTTCTCCCAAAACCAAATGCCAGTCATCTATTTCCAAGCTCTGCAAGCACTCTGACAGCAGCAGCAGCACTTCCGCATCCGCAAACGTCCCGCCCGCGCCGAGCAGCTCTACCCCAGCTTGATAGAACTCCTGTTGCCCGCCTGAGCCAGTATCTGGGCCTTTGCGGAACACGTTAGCGTTGTAGTAAAGGCGCTGAGGCTGCCAGCGAGTCCCGGCCATCCGCATCGCAGCCGCGCGGGCGATGGATGCTGTTAATTCCGGCCGCAAACCAAGTTCTCCATCCTCGGCGTCTTGCAGTTGAATTAAGGTCGATCGGTCGATCGCGCCCCCAGCCATCAAAGTTTCCAGCCGTTCTAGAGTTGAAGTAATAATCCGGTGATAGCCCCAGCGGTGAAAAACCTGCTGCAAGCGCCGTTCGATCGAAATTTTTTGAGCAACGTCAAGGGGCAATAAATCTCTTGCGCCGGATGGGGGTTGGTGAACCATATCAATTTTAGATTTTAGACTTTAGATTTTAGATTGGGCTTAGAAGCTTAGCTTTATGGACGGTGTTAAAGTCGAAGGAGGCAAGCTTAACCTTCGACTTTAACAAATTAAGGTGTCATATCAATTTTAGATTTGAGATTTTAGATTGGGCTTAGAAGCTTAGCTTTAGGGGACGGTGTTAAAGTCGAAGGAGGCCTGCTTAACATTCGACTTTAACAAATTAAGGCGTCCTATCGTTTTCGTTTGCATCGAAATAATCATTTTCCCCGTCAGTGCGATCGTCCCGTTCTTTCTGGAGCATCCGATCTCGCGGGACAATCGCACTGACGGTATAATTCCGATGTCACCGGATTTGATATCACCAAGTCTTGATTGTTTGGCTCGATCCCACTCCACTGCTGAGCAGTTCACCCGTTTCTAAATATTCAAGACTCACAAATCACAACTTCTCACTTCTTCTTCCCGCCAAACAAACTTGCAAAAAATCCTGGTTTCTCGTCACCTTTTTTTGCCTTGGCGGCAGCTTGCTCCAGCTTTTTCTTAACCTCCAAAGCCGTCGGTTCTTCAGGATTTGATGCCAAAGCTTTGTTCATCTCAATTTTTGCCATTGTGGCTTGATTTTGTTCAACGTAACACATTGCTAACAAAGCGTGGGTCTTGCTGTGTTTCGGATCGAGCTTCACGCCTTCTTTCAACTCTATAATTGCTTTGGCGTAACTTTTGCTGTCCATGAATCCTTGAGCTCGGCGGCAATAGGCTTCGGCCAGCGAGCCTGTTGGGGTTGGGGTTGGGGTTGGGGTTGGGGTTGGGGTTGGGGTTGGGGTTGGGGTTGGAGTTGGGGTTGGGGTTGGAGTTGTCGAACCGGCTATAATCCGCTCTTTTCGCAGCAGGTAAACCATGTTGAGTTCGCTAATTTGATTGATCGCCTCTTGCGTTTCCTTAACTGATTCGTACTGCTTGAGAGCGAGTTTGCTAACTGCTGTTTTGTAAGCTTCTTCCCAATTTTGAGCTGTAGCTAACTGTTTGGCTGCTGCGCTTTCGATTTGCATTTTCGCCTGTTCTTTAACAACGCGCTTGGCGACAGTTCCTAATAGCAGGCTGTATTCTTTGCGATCGCTTTCCTTAGAGAATTTGTTGTAAGCCGGATTGACTACTTTTGACAAAAATTGGTTAGCCCAATCTTTATCGGCTTGGCTTTCAAAAGAGCAAGTATCCGAATGCAAGCGGCGGGCGATTTTCATGTAGCGCTTGCGGATGTCGTTAAACTCGGCGTCTAAGGGAATTCCCAAAATTGCGTGCTGATCAGTAAAGTCATACTTGAACAGCCCTTTTGTCATTTCAAAAGACATAACTTTTACTCTTCCTTTCCTGGCTTTTCACTATTCTTTAATGTAGCTTGAGTCAAGGGGTTCTGACCCCCGTACTACCCCCGATCTCTTGCTGGGGGGACGCTACTTCCAAGAAGATAAGGGAGGAACTGCTAGCAGTGCGCTGCTGAGTTCGGCGTGTATTTTGCCGTTTGTGGCCAAAATCCGACCCGAGTTCATCTCAAAGGCACTGCCGTCATAAGCTGTAATTTGACCTCCGGCTTCGGAGACGATGACTACACCTGCTGCTACGTCCCAAGCGGCGAGTCCCCGTTCCCAGTATCCGTCCGATCGCCCCATCGCGAGGTGTGCGAGGTCTAGGGATGCGGAACCGCTGCGCCGCACGCCTTGGGTGAGGTGGGTGAGGTGACAGAATTCGGCATAATTATTGTCTGCTGTTTCGCGCCGATCGTATGCAAAGCCAGTGACTAGCAAGCTGGTTCTCAATTCTGGGATTTGGGAAACTTCGATCGGCGAACGGTTGCAGGTTGCTCCCAATCCTTTGCCTGCCCGAAACAATTCGTTATGAAAAGGGTCGTAAATTACTCCAATTTGTGGTAATCCGTCGATTAAAAGTCCGATCGACACGGCCCAAAAAGGATATTGGTGAGCATAATTGGTTGTGCCGTCCAAAGGGTCGATCGCCCACAGGTATTTGCTGCTGGCATCCCCTAATTTGCCGGATTCTTCGGCGAGGATGGCGTGGTCGGGTACGTGGCGGCCCAGAATTTCTAAGATGACGGCTTCTGAGGCTTTGTCGGCTTCTGTTACTAAATCGCCCGATCGCCCTTTTTCTTGAATTTTTTCTAATTTTCCGCAGAAAGATTTCAGGACGGAACCGGCGGCTAGGGCTGCTTCGGTGGCTATTTCTAAGAAGTTTTGCAGTTGATTGTCAGTCATTAGGAAAAGGGAAGTACGAACCGCGAAGACGCGAAGGACACGAAGGAAGAGAAAAGTGGGGAGAGGGAAGAATGAAATCTTTGCTCTTTAGTTATTAGTGATCACTGAGGAGTTTTTAGTTCTTGACAAATGACTCCTGACTACTTACTATTTCCGATTTTGCTGACGAAATTCTGCGGGAGTTTGGCGCAAAGCTCGTTCTGGATTCCACAGACCTTTACCCATAAGTCTCGCCCATTCTTGAGCGTTGATGAGTCGCTGCTGATATTTAGTGTTGGGCGATCGCACTGAGGCGAGGGCATAACCTTCTTTGACGAGCAGTTCATTGAGCAGAATTTTATCTTGCCACAAGTAGGCTAGTTTGCGATCGAACTGGTCTTTCTCTTCGATGTCTGATTCTAACAATACCTGTTTTCCCCCAATTAGCTGTTCTAATCTTTGTTTGGCTGCTTCTCCCCAAGGCTGCTGTTTTAAATCCGGCGCATCAATACCAATCAGCCTGATTTGTTCTAATAAGGCTATTTTGTTGGCTGTACTGATAACTTCGATTGTTTGGCCGCTGATGGCCCTTTCTACTTTGGCGATCGTACCTTGGGGCATTTCTGGTTTTTGGCAGCTAGCTAGCAACAGACAAAGGGCGATCGCAAATAACCGATAGAGCATGGATAATTGGTAGTTGATAATTTATCAAATTGCCTCATTCTTCATCCAACGGCAAACCGGCTTTAACTTTACCTTTGCCGAAGTAACGGCCGAATTGCAGTTCGTACACTTCGTCTTCATCTTGCGTCTCTACCTCGATGTTGGAACGGGGATAGCTGACGCACAGCAGGGCATAACCTTCTTTTTGCAGTTCTACAGAAAGCCCCATTGCTTCTGGCTGGTGCAGTTCCCCCGAGTTGACGCGCACCGCACAGGCGGTACAAGCGCCGTTGCGGCAGGAAAAGGGCAATTCTACTCCTTGGTTTTCGGCGCTTTGCAGGATGTAGCGGTCTTCGGGTACTCGCACGGTGTGGCGATCGCCTGTCTGTCTGTTATGAATTTTAATTGTGTAAGAGTTAGTCATGGAATTTTAGATTTTAGATTTTAGATTTTAGATAGGGGTTGGCGGGGCAAGATCCTTGAAATGAATGGGTTTGCGACCCCGAGAGGAGAACCCAAGCCTGCCCGTTTCACACCCTACCCATATTAAACAGCAAATTTATGCCGTTACCCCTTCCCAAATCAGATTTGTTCTGCTAAGATAGCTTAGCTGTGGCTAAATGAATTAATTTAGTCCTGGAGAGGTGGCCGAGCGGTTGAAGGCGCACGCCTGGAAAGTGTGTTTAGGGCAACTTAACGAGGGTTCGAATCCCTCCCTCTCCGTTAAACAAGCTGTTCAGGCAAAAAAAAACAGCTTGCAAAAAAATCTCTGATATGAGATAAATACTTTGATTAGAGCGCTCGCCCTTGAATTCTTTGAGAAAAATCAAGGGCGAGCGCTTTTCAATGTTTGAGTGTAAATTAGGGCGATCGCGCCGAGAATATACGCCCAGATATAATGCCAATAGTAGAAAACCATAGTGACCTACACCAATCGCCAGCGATATAGTCTAGGAGCGTCACTTAATTGTTTTTTCCAAATTTATCTTTGAACTAATGGCATGGGCATTGGGCATCGGGCATGGGTAATAGTTAGTGGTTACGGGTTAGTAGTTTTTCTAATCACAAATAACCCATACCCTATTCCCAATGCCCAATTACCAAATTAAATGAACAAGCTAGCTGAGATTTTAAAATAATCGCCTAGTGCCTTAGCTTGTGCCTTGCTAATCGCTCTTTTCCCATTCACAACCTCAGACACCACACCGCTCGATCCAATGATGCCTACCAAGTCCGCTTGACGGGTGCCGCTGGATTCCATGATGTGTTGCAAAATCTCATGAGGCTCCGATTTGTCCATCGGATAATTTTCTGTCTCATAAACTTCAATCAGCGTGACTAACAACTTGTATAAAGCTCTCTCCTCTGGAGTGAGGTTTTTAGCGAACGTTAGCCGTTCTGCCACAGCCAGGAGGCGATCGTATTCCTCTTCGGTTTCGATCGCCATAGGAGCGATTTCTGCAAGCAAGTTGCTATAAGTGGCTCGCTCAAAAGTAAGGATCATTTTTCCATTTGTCTTTGTCGTATTCAGCGTGGGTTAGGAAATATTTGTAGTAAATAGTTTGGTTCTCGTAGTTGATGCCGACAATCAGGCGATATTCGTTGCCTTTGATATTAAAGACTGTCAAGTCTCCTACTGCTTCGGCATCCCGGTAAATATTGCGAACCTCCTCCAGATTCTGCCATTCTGCTTTCTTTATAGTGTCGTTCCACCTATCAATTTGATTTTTGACATCGGGGTACTGGGCAGCATCTTTACGGAGGTTCCGGATCGAGATTAGGTTCATTTGTTTTTCTTTGTGAGATTTTGGGGTTTTTCATAAATAAAAAAGTGGTTTTTGTTTTGTGTTGCTACTATGCTTATACTCTCATATTGAGAGGGAAATGTCAAGGCCCGATCGAGTAAAAATTCTTTAACCCACTCCAAGTGGGTTTTGTCTGTGTAGGCGCGGTTGGAAACCGCAGGCTTTGTCTTTAATCCCACTCTTCCTCCCCCGACTCGATCCTCATCGTGTAAAAAAGCTTCTAGCAGCGTGGTTCGGGCGATCGCCTTGCAAATCAGAGTCAGCGTTTTAGCAGAGGTTTTACCCACGACAGGGTTGCGGTGATGTGCTAGAGCTTCCAGCAAAAAAAAAAGTTGCAGGTTTGCCAATTGAGCCGAGAGTTTCGGCTAAACTCAGCCTCACCATTCCCTGCGAATCTCCCATACATTCGATCATTTTTTTGAGCAGTTCACTTTCGTTGGGATTAAAAGTTGCGAGGGCCATTTGCTCTCTCACCGTTTGCAGCAAAGCGTCGCTTTCTGCTGGCTCAATTGCTGTTTGAATATCAGTCAGGGAATTTTAGATTTTAAATTTTAGATTTTAGATTGAGGTAATTTATATCGAACTTAGCATCAGCGAGATTTGCCCCTCTGAACGAAGTACCCTCAGCATTTCCAATCTCTCGAACAATAGCCGAGAAAGACACAAACGCAAACCAAAGATACAGCAGCGACAGCAAACCGAAACACATACCCCAAAACAGTTTGTGAGTGCTCAGAAAAGCGCTCGCCGTTGCACTGAACAAAAAAGCCGCTGCGTAAGTCGCCACACTTCCAGCCGATGCGATCGCAACCTGTGCAAATTGGCTACGAATCCGGGAACTCACAAAAAACATTAACACCCCGCCGATCGCCATTCCAACAAGAGCAGCCTGGGAATTATTATTAGTTGCAGTGCCAGCATAGAAAAATCCCAACAAAGCTCCTGATAGAATAGCAGAAATTGTTCGTGCCAATCTACCCGCTTTTGAGCTTTTTGGCTGTTTGCTGGCGATCGCCGAAGCGAAACCAGCAGCGCTCAAAACCCCGTACAGCAACAGAACAAAAGGCCAACTGCCAGAGCCCGGTACTTGTCCTTGAGTTCCCAAAATCAGTCGAGTCAGAACATCGCCCACAACCAAACCAATGGCGATCGCCCCACCACTCAAAACAGCTATCTGTCGCCGAGAAAGCCCGATTTTCGCACCAAGAAAATTCGCACCCGCTAACTGAGCATTTCTAAAATTGCAGCCTCGAACATCCGCACCGCTGAAATCAGCACGGTTAAGAATTTGTCCTTGGAACGATCGATTTCGTAAAATTTGATTGCTAAAATTATTGGAATCCGAATACTTCATATTAGTACAGGATGGTTGAAAATATATAAATCTGTCACTGTTCCCGTCCTCCATCTCAAATCTAAAATGGTATGACTTATCGGCCCAAGATCAAACAAATTTCGCATATTCTCGGTCTCGGAATATTGCTCGCACCAATACTACTCTACAACATTCCCTACTTTTTGCGCCCCGAACAAACAAGCGAAGCCCGATCGCTCTTTCAAGGAATAGCCTACCGCAGGGAATTTCGGACTAATCCGCGTCCCACGCTAATTCACATGGTTAGCATCGACCTACAAGCGCCGGGAATAGGAATTTTTGTCACTCCCGGAAACCCAACACCCGATTTAACAGAAACCAATGCCCGCACGGCTACTGAATTCCTGAAAGCATTTAAATTGCAATTAGCAGTCAACGGCAATTTTTTTTATCCCTGCATCGAGGAAGCACCTTGGGATTACTATCCCCGCAGTGGCGATCGAGTAAATAATGTCGGACACGCCATTGCCAAAAGCCAAGCTTATTCTCAACCACATTCAGGCTTTCCCGCCCTTTGTTTTGATGCCAAAAACCGCGCTCAAATAATCGAAAACGGCACTTGTCCTGCGGGAACAGCCTATGCAGTTGCCGGAGATACTTTGCTGGTGAAAAATGGTAAACCCGTAGCACAAAGTCAGGAAGAACGCAAACAGGATAAACCATATCCCCGTGCAGTCGCGGCGATCGACAAAACAGGCGACAAGTTGTGGTTAATTCTGGCAGACGGCAAGCAGAGGCTTTACAGTGAAGGGCTGAAATTGAGCGAAATAACTGATATTTCCATGCAGTTGGGAGCCGAGACAGTGCTAAATTTAGATGGCGGCGGCTCCGTAACTTTTGCAGTAGCATCGCCGTCAGGAGCGAAACTGTTGAATGCTCCGATTCAGAATAAAATCCCCATGCAGGAACGTCCCATTGCCAATCATTTGGGATTTTATGCGCGGGAGAATTACGCTTTTATCTCCAAATATGGGAGTTAAAAATGATTCTACTCTGCGCTGCTCCCAAGCCGCTACTTGTAAAAAATCGGCTGTTAAAAACTATTAAAAACAATAAATTATGCCTCCGCATACTCAAATAAATAGGGTACTGATTGCCTTCATTACTAATACAAAACTTCGCTTAAATACCCACACAATTTCTTATTCAGCAGTGATTTTTTTTTTAATCTGCCCAAAATCCGGGAATAATTGCTAAAATTGTAAAGAAATGTAACAAAAATATATAATTGGCTTATGAAAATTAGCGAAATCCAAGCAGCGCTGCAAAGTTCGGATTCTCAACAGAGGCTGCGGGGGGTAACGGCTCTGAGAAAGTGCGATTCTGCGGTGGCGCTGCCGATGTTGCTGAGCAAAGTGGACGATCGCGAGTTTATGGTGCGATCGTTCGTGGCGATGGGATTGCGGCAGATTCAAACTGCGGAAGCTTTTGCCGCGCTGTTAAAAATGATGCAGTTCGATCGCGATCCGAACGTCCGCGCCGAAGCCGCTAACTCTTTGTCAAGGTTCGGAACCGAGGCAATTTCTCATTTAGTCGAAGCTTTTCGCCGCGATGACAATTGGCTAGTCCGCCGCAGCATTATGGCTCCGCTGTACGAAATGCAGTGTCCTGATGCAGTATTTGAAATTTGTGCGATCAGTCTTGGCGACGAAGATTTACCAGTTCAGGAAGCAGCAATTGACGGATTGGGTCTGCTGGCAAATACTGTGAAGCAAGAAGAGGCATTGCAGAAATTATTACCTTTAGTAAGTTCGGATTACTGGGGAATTCGGCTGCGAGTTGCTCGCGCACTAAGCAAATTTGACAATCCTCAAGCTCGCGCTGCTGTGAGCTATTTGGCAAAAGATCGAGATCATCGGGTTGCAGGTGCGACTTTGGAAGCTTCGCTTTAAAACAACGGCTTACAAGCTCAACTGCGCTATCTGCGGTATCGTGCCGAAAAAACCCCGGGTCAGGGAATGTTCACGCGGTTCTACGGCGAGGAATGGACGCAAGAGTATATTCAAGGATTTTTGTTCAATTGGGAACGGAAGCTGCCACAATTGGTAAGTAGCAAAAATTAATTTTAATAGAAGCTTCAGCCACTATACTAATAAGTGTAGGTTGGCATGAGGAAAATGCCAATGGTCAAAAAAAATCGCAATGTAGTTAGTTCCAATTCAGAAAGCAAAGTCAAAGTCGGACTTTCGCTGACTTCTTCTAGTGCCGATCGATTAAACGTGATCGCTCGAAAACTCGGAATATCAAGGTCGGAACTCCTAGAACGCTTGGCACAAGGCGCTCTGGATATTTCTAAGGACAAGACGGAAGTTACTGTCACTTGGAAAAAAGGTGAAGAAACTCAGGTAGAGGCCCCCGACTTGCAAGGGGAAACAGCCGAAGAAAGCGAAATTAATGACGCTGTAACGGCAGAAACTCTATCGGACTCGGTGAGCGTACAGCCAAATCCGCTCCAAGAAAGTTACGAAGCTTTACAGCAGCAGTTGAGTGAACGCGAAAGTTTGATCGAATCTTTGCAGCAGCAATTAGCTACCGAAAAGCAAAATCTCGAAAGCCAATTGCAGGAAACTGTAGCGAAGTCGAGTTACGAAAGTTTACAACAGCAGTTGGCTGAACGCGAAAGTTCGATCGCTTCTTTGCAGCAGCAATTAGCTACCGAAAAGCAAAATCTCGAAAGCCAATTGCAGGAAACTGTAGCGAAGTCAAGTTACGAAAGTTTACAACAGCAGTTGGCTGAACGCGAAAGTTCGATCGCTTCTTTGCAGCAGGAATTAGCTACCGAAAAGCAAAATCTCGAAAGCCAATTGCAGGAAACAGTAGCGAAGTCAAGTTACGAAAGTTTACAACAGCAATTGGCTGAACGCGAAAGTTCGATCGCTTCTTTGCAGCAGCAATTGGCTACCGGAAAGCAAAATCTCGAAAGCCAATTGCAGGAAACAGTAGCGAAGTCGAGTTACGAAAGTTTACAACAGCAGTTGGCTGAACGCGAAAGTTCGATCGCTTCTTTGCAGCAGCAATTCGCCGAAAGAGAAGACCGGGAACACGAGTTTCAGCAACAGCTAGCCGAAAAATCTAGTGCTCTGGAATCTTTGCAGCAGCAACTCGCCGAAAAAGAACACCGGGAACACGAGTTTCAGCAACAGCTAGCCGAAAAATCTAGTGCTCTGGAATCTTTGCACCAGCAACTCGCCGAAAAAGAACACCGGGAACACGAGTTTCAGCAACAGCTAGCCGAAAAATCCAGTGCTCTGGAATCTTTGCACCAGCAACTCGCCGAAAAAGAAAGTTCGATGGCATCTTTGCAGCAGCAATTCGGCACCGAAAAGCAAAATCTCGAAAGCCAATTCCAGGAAACCGTGTCGAAGTCGAGCTACGAATCTTTGCAGCATCAGTTAGCAGAAAAGTCAAGTGCGATCGGCGACTTCCAAGTTAAATTGACCAAGTTGCAATATCTGGAAAATCAATTGAACCAGAGTGCAGCGATGCAGCGAAATTACGACGCTTTGCAGCAACAGTCTCAAGAACAGCTAAGAACCATCAAAGCTTTACGGGAACAGCTAGGTCAAATGCAGGCTGTGGCTGGGATTGGCGAAGCTTATCTCAACAAGTGGCGGCGTCCCTGATTCTCCAATCGGCTACGGCAAAAACTCGGGTTGCTTGGGGCGATCCGGCTGCACCTTACCCCTGAAAGGTCCTGTCAACTCGGACGAGTGCTCTTGTAGCGATAGATTTCAACCTGTCGCTACAAGAGCTTTTTATTGCAAAATATGAGCATACTATTAAGAAATATTACAAAAAATAGATTATGAGAGGCGCTCCTACCCCTTTTGGCAAATCCAATCCAGCAGACACTAAGGGCCGCGTCACGGTAATTGGAGGCGGAATCGGCGGGCTGACAGCCGCCGCCCTGCTAGCCCGCAGAGGATACAAAGTGCTAGTCTTAGACCAGGCGATCGTCCCCGGCGGATGCGCTTCCACCTTCAAACGCAAAGGCTTTACCTTCGATGTCGGCGCCACGCAGGTTGCAGGATTGGAACCCGGAGGCATTCATCACCGAATTTTCTCAGAATTAGACATAGAACTTCCCGCCGCCACACCCTGCGATCCAGCTTGTGCGGTGTTTTTGCCGGGAGAAACCGCACCGATTAGCGTGTGGCGAGATCCGCAAAAGTGGCAGGAAGAAAGACAGCGGCAGTTTCCCGGAAGCGAACCTTTTTGGCAATTATTGTCGGCATTGTTCAAAGCTAGCTGGAAATTTCAAGGGCGCGATCCAGTTTTACCGCCCAGAAACTTCTGGGATTTTTGGCAACTAATTCAAGCTGTTCGCCCCGATACTTTAATTACTTTGCCTTTCACTTTTATGACAGTGGGAGATGCTTTGCGGCTTTGCGGGTTGGGAGACAATTTGCGCTTGAGAACTTTTCTGGATTTGCAGTTAAAATTGTATTCTCAAGTCGATACCGAAGAAACGGCGCTACTTTACGCGGCGACGGCTTTAGGAGTTTCGCAAGAGCCACAGGGATTGTATCATCTAGAAGGAAGTATGCAGGTGTTGAGCGATCGACTCGTAGGGGCGATCGAACTCTACGGCGGCAAAGTTTTGTTGCGGCACACAGTTGAAAGTATTGTCACCGCCAACGGCAAAGCAATCGGTACAGTGATTCGCAATCAAAAAACCGGGGAAGTTTGGACAGAAACTGCCGATCGCATGGTTGCCAACGTGACCGCGCAAAATCTAGTAAAATTGATGTCAAGCGAGCCAAGTATCGGCAATTTAACAGATAATTTATCGGTTAAATCAGAGACTTCAGAGACAACAAACAAACTCCCAAGTCAAATGGCAGGCTACAAATATCGAGTTGATAAATTGCCGCCCGCATCCGGTGCATTTGTCATCTATTTGGGAGTGCATGAAAGCGCAATTCCGGCCAATTGTCCGCCGCACCTTCAGTTTCTCTACGATTACCACGGCGAGATTGGGGAGAATAATTCATTATTTGTTTCTGTCAGCCATCCGGGAGATGGCCGAGCACCGAAGGGAATGGCGACAATTATCGCTTCATCATTTACTGATACTCGAATGTGGTGGAATTCGGTTGATTATGAAGGATTAAAGCAAAAATATACCGCAGGGGCGATCGCCCGTTTGAGCGAATATTTCAATTTGACGCCAGAGGCGATCGTACACCAAGAAGCCGCCACACCCCGCACCTTTGCCCGCTACACAGCCAGAGATAGAGGCGTTGTGGGTGGCATCGGGCAGCGAATACCAACCTTCGGCCCCTTCGGATTTGCCAACCGCACACCAATTAAAAATTTGTGGTTAGTAGGCGACTCCACCCATCCCGGAGAAGGCACTGCCGGTGTTTCCTATTCTGCTTTAACAGTCGTGCGGCAAATGGAAGCCACCTCTAAAATCTAATAGGACACGGCAATGCCGTTTCCCTACCCCTAAAATTAATCGCGCGAGAGATGTAACTATCGCGCGATTAATTTTAGGGAATAGTTAACAGTTAACTGTTAAGTGTTAACCATCATTCCGGTGTCACCGGAATTGATATCAACTACATTCTCTGACTACTTGATAGAAATCTTTGCGCCCACAGCTTCAAGCTGTTTCTTCATTTCTTCAGCAGCTTCCTTAGCAATAGCTTCCTTAACTGCCTTCGGTGCGGCTTCTACCAAGTCTTTTGCTTCCTTCAGGCCCAGACCAGTAATTGCGCGGACTTCCTTCAGAATAGCGATTTTCTTGTCAGCAGGAACTTCTTCCAGCATGACAGTAAACTCGGTTTGCTCTTCTACTGGTTCAGGAGCGGCTCCACCAGCCATACCGGGCATCATCATCATGCCGCCTACAGGAGCAGCGGCGCTGACGCCGAAAGCTTCTTCAATTTGCTTGACCAATTCAGATGCTTCGAGCAAAGTTAAAGACTTAAGTTTGTCCAAGATTTCATCAGTTGCAGTAGACATTGTTTGAACTCCTAGTTCGATTGTAGATTGTGGATTGTGGATTGTGGATTGCTCATTAATTATGAGTTTCTCGTCTCCAGTCATGAGTTTGTTTCTCAAAACTAACGACTCTTGACTCGTGACTAATTACTAATGACTTACGCAGATGTGCTTTCAGCTTCTGCTGGTGCTTCTGCTTCAGGTTGTGCTGGTGCTTCTGCTTCAGCTTCTACTGCTGCTGAATCGCCGTCTTTTTCAGCATAAGCTTTAAGACCGCGAGCGATCGAAGTAGGAACTTGATTGATACCCACAGCCAACTTGGTTGCGACACCGTTGATAGCGCCAGCAATTTGAGCCATGAGTTGTTCTTTCGACGGCAGATCAGCTAATGCTTTAACATCAGCTTCTTTCAGCACCCGTCCTTCCATCACGCCGCCGCGAAGTTCAGTCTTCTTAGAGACTTTTTGGAATTCTTGGTAAGCTTTAATCGCGCCGCCAATATCTTCTTGCACGAACAGAAACGCCGACGTACCGGTCAGCAATTCCTGGATCGGCTGCCAGGTTTCGTTGCCTTCAACCGCAATTCGCATCAGCGTGTTTTTTGCCACTTGGCAACTGCTGCCTTTCGGACGCAAACGCCGACGCAAATCTGTAATTTCAGCAACAGTTAAGCCCGTGTAGTCAATCACGATCGCCAGTTGAGATTCGCTCAAGGTTTGCTTGAGGTCTGCAATAATCTCATTTTTTACTGCTAAAGTTTTGCCCATACTTATTTCACCTCCTTTTAGGATCGAAAATTGCCCGTCAAAAACCCCGACCTTCGAGCCGGGGCAGAGAATTAAAAATTAACAAGTCAGAATTAAAAAATAGAAATTTTCTAATCTTTGAATCTTGAGTTTTTATTTCTTCAGCCTCGGCAGGAAATTAAGCGATCGGCACCTGCGGTCTTCAGCTTATTGATTTTTGATTAGGCTATCACTAGAAGGCAGACATAGCAAGGCTATGACGCAAATCTTGTGAGAGATTTACACAGACAGCCGAAGCTGTCTTTTACCTTCTGCCTTCTGCTTAATTCTTTCTACGCAGCATCAAGTTTGGTATCGCGCAGGGCACTGATATCGACTTCGATCGACGGGCCCATTGTTGCGGATACGTACAAACTGCGCCAGTAGCGACCTTTTGCACCAGAAGGACGGTTGCGGTCAACAGTTTCTTGCAAAGCATGAAGGTTGACCAGCAAATCTTCCGCTGAGAAAGCTGCCTTGCCAAACATAACATGAACGATGCCAGTTCGATCGGCACGGAATTCTAGTTTACCACCTTTAAACTCGTTGATCGCCTGAGCAAGGTCAGTCGTCACCGTGCCACCTTTCGGAGAAGGCATCAAACCACGCGGGCCCAACAACCGACCCAATTTTGCCACCAACGGCATCACGTCTGGGGTAGCAATCAGGCAATCGAAGTCCATCATGCCCTTCTGAATTTCATCGATCAACTCTTCAGAACCAGCAATATCCGCGCCGGCACTCAGAGCTTCTTTAACTTTTTCGCCCTTAGCAATCACCGCAATTCTGACTACTTGACCAGTTCCTTTTGGTAGCGATACAGTTGTCCGCAACTGTTGGTCAGTATATTTCGGGTCAATTCCCAAACGGATGTGAGCTTCAGCAGCTTCGCCAAACTTAGCGGTTGCTGTTTCTTTCAAAAGTTGCAGAGCTTCCAGCGGTAGATAAGGTCTGTCTTCAACTTTCTTTTGAAGTTCTTGCAGTCTTCGTGATACTTTCTTTGCCATTGTTATCTCCTGGGGTCAGTCGATTTTAGATTTTAGATTTTAGATTTTAGATTGAACCTATCGGACAATCTTAAAATCTACTCGTTTTCGGTTACTAGCGAAGCTTTGCTTCTCCCCCTGAACCGATCGATTTTGGATTTTGGATTTTGGATTTTAGATTGAAGATTTGAGCTTCAAAATCAGGAATTTTGGATTAGCAATTTGGAACTTGGACTAGGAAAAATCTTCCTTCTTCCTTCTTCCTTCTTCCTTCTTCCTTCTTCCTTCAGTCCGCGATCGCCACGCCCATATTTTTAGCCGTTCCTGCCACAATTTTCATAGCAGCCTCAACATCATTAGCGTTGAGGTCAGGCATTTTGGTTTCAGCGATTTCTCGTAACTGAGCCTGTGTAATAGTCCCTACTTGCTTGCGGTTAGGTTCTCCCGAACCCTTAGCAATGCCAGCCGCTTTTTGAATCAAAACCGACGCCGGCGGGGTTTTGAGAATAAACGTAAAACTGCGGTCTTCAAAAACCGAAATTTCTACCGGAACCACCAGACCTGCTTGGTCTGCGGTTCTAGCATTGTACTCCTTGCAAAACATCATAATATTGACGCCGTGCTGACCCAGGGCTGGGCCGATCGGAGGAGCTGGGTTGGCTTTTCCCGCCGTAATCGCCAACTTAATTACTGCAACAACTTTCTTTGCCATTAGTTAGTTCTGTTTCTGAACCTGATTGAACTCCAATTCTACAGGCGTATCGCGCCCAAAAATCGAGAGTAAAACTTTGAGCTTGTTTCGTTCCGGGCTAACTTCAATCACATCACCTTCAAAATCTTTAAATGGCCCGGAAAGTACCACAACGTGGTCTCCAGTAGACATCGATACTTTGACAACTGGTTCTGATTCCTGAGCGTTTCTGAAGATCCGTTCTACTTCCGAATGACTCAGAGGTAGCGGTTTGACGTGACCCCTGCCGCGCCCGTAGCGGCGTTTCTGCTCTGCCCCGACAAAATTAATTACATTCGGGGTATTCTTGATCACCTGCCACGTATCCTCGTCCATAAACATACGGATGAGTACGTAGCCGGGAAAGATTTTTTCATCTGACTGCCGCCTGGAACCGTCTTTGCCGACTTTGATCGCCGGAGTTTGCGGAATTTCCACTTGAACGATGCGATCGGCAACATCCAAAGTTTGAATCCGCTGATCCAAGTTTGCCTTCACCCGCTTCTCGCAGCCAGAGGCAACTTGAACAGCATACCAGCGAGCATCAATCTCCGGCACATCTGGCGATGCTGCCTGTCCCGTCGCTTCTGTGGAATACTCCGATTCTTCTGATGCAAAAGTCATGGCCCAAACACCTTTCCCGCGCCCCAGTTAAAAAAATTATCCACAAAATAGATCAGGCTTGCTGAGAGGATTACCATCAAAAGCACGGCCAAAGACTCGCTGATTAGCTGCTGCCGGCTCGGCCAAACCACTTTGTCGAGTTCTTCTCTAGTTTCCTTAAAAAAACCCGCAGGGTTAAACCCAGGCGCCGTTATTTCTTGAGTTTCTTGAGCTTCGTCTTTTTTCGCCACGATTTAATCCCCCTTGCGATTTTAGATTTTAGATTTTAGATCGTGTGAGTGGCCCGCGGCTCTCTGATTTTTTGACACTAACCACTTACGCTCAAGTCCAAAATCTCAAATCCAAAGCCACGAATTTTTTACAAGCCCAACCAATCAACGGCGTAAATGCCGATCGCCGAAACCGACGATCAAGAAGCCACACCGAGCATTTGTTGATGGCATTTTTTGCGAACCGCCCACAAAAATTAATTCTACCCGAAAGTTTGCGGTTTTGACTGTTGCCAGCCAATAATCCGGGCGCTTTCGGGCAGAATTTAAAGTTTGGTGATTCAGCGCGCCCTGGAGGACTTGAACCCCCGACATCAGGTTTTGGAGACCTGCGTTCTACCAACTGAACTAAGAGCGCACAGGTGAGGTTGCTGAAATTCGCTTAACCTCTAGATTTCTATTTTAACACAGTGCGCTCCTAAATGGGAAACTTTTTTTTGAAATTTCTCAATTTCCCATGAACCATGAACAAAAGGGAAGCTGGGTGCATTCCTACAGGGAGCGATCGAACCGCTGTTTGACGCGAGTAGCTTTGCCCACCCGATCGCGCAGGTAGTAAAGTTTTGCTCTGCGGACTTTCCCGCGGCGCATCACTTGGATCGTGGCGATGCGGGGCGAGTGAATCAAAAACACCCGTTCCACTCCGACGCCCTGAAACACGCGGCGGACGGTGATTGTTTCATTAATCCCGCCGTTACGCATGGCAATCACAGTCCCTTCGTAGGGCTGAACCCGTTCTTTGTTACCCTCTTTAATTCTTACGCCGACTCGCACTGTGTCGCCCACGTAAATTTCGGGGAGAACTTTGCTGAGTTCTACCTTGACTCTATTTATTTCTGCCGTCTCGATTGAACGGATTATTTCTGCGCCTTTCATCGGATTTACCAAAACTCACAATCCCTTATCATATATCGAAATGCCCGTTTTATGTCAAAAAATTTCTATGTTAGATACCTCTGGAGTCGTATTTCTGCAACTAGGGGCAATGGCTGCACTGGCCTTGTACGTCGCCGCCAACTTGGGGGCCAACGATGTCGCTAACTCGATGGGGACATCCGTAGGCTCGAAGGCGCTAACGCTGCGGCAGGCAATAATTGTTGCAGGCATACTGGAGTTTTCCGGCGCAGTGCTGTTCGGCCAAGGAGTTTCCGAAACTCTCGCAACAGGAGTTGTGAATGCAGATGTGTTCTCTACCCAGCCGCAAGTATTTTTAATCGGGATGGTGTCAGTGCTGATAGCTTGCGGGATCTGGCTGCAAATCGCTACCAGTCGAGGTTTGCCGGTTTCTTCATCCCATGCAGTGGTGGGCGCGATCGCGGGTTTTAGCTGTGTTGCAGCCGGAATTAATGCAGTTGATTGGCGAACCATCGGCACCATCTCCCTAACTTGGGTGGCGACACCTGTTGCCAGCGGTGCTTTAGCCGCACTATTTTACAGTGTGGTGAAGTATTCGATTCTCGATCGGCCAGATCCTCTATCTCAAATGCGCGAGTGGATACCTTGGCTGAGTGCAGCAATGCTGAGCGTATTTGGGATAATTGTACTGCCCTCTGTTGTGAATGTCGCTTTGGTGCAGACAGGGGCGATCGCCGCCGCGCACGATCGATTTGGCTGGAATCTTCCAACTCACGATATTGTCATTGGCATTGGGAGTATTGGGGCGATCGTCTTGACACTCACTAGCTGGAAAAAATTAGAATCAGTTGAGAAGGAAGAAGGAAGAAGGAAAAAGGAAGAAGCAAGAGGAGATAAGGGATTCGGCCCAAGTACAAACTCCTCCCCCACTCCGACAGTACCCCACTCTCCCATCGAGCAACAAATGGCGAGATTTCAAGTCTTGAGCGCCTGTTTTGTAGCATTTTCCCACGGTTCCAACGACGTAGGAAATGCCGTTGCTCCCCTAGCTGCGATCGCCTACATCCGGCGCACAGGTTCCTTTCCCTCAGAAGATTTCAGCGTACCACTGTGGATTTTAGTCGTCGGAGGCGCAGGAATAGTCATCGGTTTAGCCATCTGGGGCAAAAATGTAATTGCCACAGTCGGCGAAAAGATCATCGAACTCCAACCAAGCGGCGGATTTTGCGCGGAATTAGCCACAGCCACCACAGTCTTGCTAGCATCCCGCTTCGGTTTGCCAGTTTCCACATCCCACGCTTTAGTGGGTGCAGTCGTCGGAGTCGGGCTGATCAAAGCTTGGAAAACAGTACGCTTGGAAACTTTGCTGTCAATTGGTTCGGCTTGGCTGGTGACAATTCCGATCGCAGCAGGTTTGGGTGCTATCATCTTCAGCATCGCGCAATCCATTGGGCAATTTTAGATTTTAGATGAATGGTGCAACCGAAATTGATAGAATTCATCTGCGTTAATCTGTGTTTATCTGCCCTCATCTGCGGTTAAAGAAAGAGAATGCAAACCGCAGATGACAATGGATGGACGCTGATTCACGCAGATGAAGATCAGATTCAGGACTAATAGCGCTTTCGCACATCACACCCGGTTGTGGCACACCAGCACGCGGGCCACTCAATGACTTAATTCCTTCTCCCAGCAATGCTTTAGCTGTTGAGCCAGCACCTCGACGCAGGGCTTTCTCAGCATAGTAAGATGATTCCCAGGAACTCTAATCACCTCTACTTTTTCCGTCGTTAATTCACTCCAGCCAAGAGTCGGATCTTGATGACTCATGCTTAGCTGTTCCCTCGATCTAAACAGAGTAATTCGCTGCGGATAAATTTTCGGTACATAGCTGAGAGTTGCTTGACTGTTAGCCTGAAATACAGTAAACATTGAGGGAATTGCCAGCTCGCGCCAGCTCCGTTCTTTTGACTCCTGAGATAGGATGCTAACCATAACGGCCTGTTTCCAATTCCAGCGATGCAAAAAATTAGCTGCCAAATTAAGCATCTTATTTAATTTCGGAAATTTGGCAGCAATACCGCCACTTTGAACATTTTCCGCAGCAGCCACCAAGCGAAAATAATCTACTACAAAAGGCCAGATAGAGCGCGAAACAGTAGTCAGAATAAACTTGCAACCGTCCCAAAAAGAAGGTTTGTTAGCAGAAACCGGCGCTAAAGTATCCAGCACAGCAAGTAAAGCCACTTCATCCCCCGCTGCGAGCAACTGTTGAGCCATCTCAAAAGCAACCAAACCTCCAAAAGACCAGCCTCCTAAAAAATAAGGCCCTTTTGGTTGAACGGTACGCAAAGCTGCGATGTAGTCAGCCGCCATGTCTTCAATGCTAGTTAGCGGAGAACTTTCGCCGTCAATACCCTTTGGTTGCAGCCCGTAAAACGGTTGATTTTCTCCTAGCCCAAAGGCTAACTCGACATAAGGAAACACGACGCCAAAGATGGGATGGACGCAGAAGAACGGGGGATTTTTACCGCGAGGCTTAATTGCAACTAAAGGCGACCATTCCAGAGAATTTGTTTCTGAAGATAGCGAATCTGCTAAACCTTCAATTGTAGGATTTAAAAAAAGAGCAGACAGCGGCAACTCGCGCTGAAATTGCTGGTTAATCTCATTGATGAGGCGGATTGCCAGCAGGGAATCTCCACCCAAATCGAAGAAGTTATCGCCAATGCCAACGCACTCTGCGTTGAGAATTGTGACCCAAATTTGGGCGAGGGTTGACTCGGTTGGTGTACGAGGTGCAATGCAGCTTTTATCTATTGAATTGCTAGTTAGAGTTCCTGATGCAGGTAGGCGCAGGCGGTCAATTTTGCCATTAGGAGTTAGGGGCAAAAAATCCATTACCACAAAAGCGCTGGGAATCATGTAATTGGGCAGTTGTTGTTTGAGGAAATTGCGTATTTCCCCGGGATTAAGTGTCTGGTGATTGGGGACGACATAAGCAACTAGGCGTTTATTGCCAGACAAATCATCCGCAGCAACCGCCGCTGTTTCTTTGACTGCTGGATGCTGAACCAGCAGGGCTTCAATTTCTCCCAATTCTATTCTATAACCGCGAACTTTTACCTGTTCGTCAGTGCGGCCTAAAAACTCAATATTGCCGTCGGGAAAATAGCGAGCTAAGTCACCAGTTTTATAAATTCGTTCTCCTGCTTTCTGGCTAAACGGATTAGCAATAAATCGCTGGGCGGTTAATTCGGGGCGGTTCAGGTAGCCTCGCGCCAATCCGCTGCCGCCGATGTACAATTCACCGGGAATTCCAACGGGTACAGGCTGTAAATTTTTATCTAAAATATAGAGTTGAGTGTTAGCTATTGGGCGGCCGATGGGCGGTTTTTTGCGTGAAGCGAAGCTATCGGGCAGGGAATCGCCAATTTCGGCCAAACTTGACCAGACTGTCGCTTCTGTAGGGCCGTAAGCGTTAAAAAATCTGCGCCGGGAAGCCCAGCGTTTAACAATATCCGGGGAACAGGATTCGCCAGCACAGATGATTGTTTGCAGTGCGGGAAGTTCGGCGTTTGGAAGGACAGCTAGCAGCGAGGGCGGGAGGGTAGCGTGGGTAATAGCATTGTCCTGCAAAAATTGGATTAATGTTTGTCCGGGCAACAAAGATTCTTTCTTGGCACAGTAAAGTGTTGCTCCGGTTCCTAATGCCATGACAATCTCAAAGATTGAGGCATCAAAACTCAGGGATGCGAATTGCAAAATGCGGTGATTTGAGTTTAAGTTAAAAGCTTCTATTTGAGCTATGGCTAAGTTGTAAAGTCCCCGATGTTCGATTAGAACGCCTTTGGGTTTTCCGGTTGAACCAGATGTGTAAATGACGTAGGCTAGGTTTTTTGGTAGGATATTTGTAGTTGGGTTTTCTGGGCTTTGTCGGGCGATAATTTCTCTGTCGGAGTCCAAACACACTACTGAAAAAACTCCGTAATTTTCCGGCTGCGTCAAGTTTTTTGCTAAGTGCTGCTGAGTTACCAAAATCGACACCTGAGCATCTTCTAACATGAAGTTAAGGCGCTCTTGAGGATAAGTTGGATCTAAAGGCAGGTAGGCTGCGCCTGCTTTGATAATGCCTAGCAATCCGACGATCGCATCTAAGGAACGTTCTACACAAAGACCCACTAAAACTTCTGGTGCTGCTCCCAATTGCTGCAAGTAACGTGCAAGTTGGTTGGCTTGGCTGTTGAGTTGGCGGTAGGTTAACTGCTGGTTTTCAAAGACGGCGGCGACAGCATCGGGCGTTAGCGGAGCCCTCGAAGAGGATCGCGCGACTCGATCTTCAAATAGCTGATGGAAACACTGCTTTTGCGAATAATCTCTCTGAGTGTCATTCCAATCGATTAATAATTGCTGGTATTCTGGCGCTGTCAGCAAAGGCAAGTCGCTGAGGTGCTGTTTGGGATTGGCAACAATGGCTTCGAGCAGCGTTTGGAAATGTCCCGCCATGCGCGCAATTGTGCCGCTATCAAATAAATCTGTGCTGTAGACAAATTGCCCTTGAATACTTCCTGCATTTTCCCACAAGTGGCACTCTAAATCTAGCTTGGCGGTTCCCGCGTCAAAGTCGATCGCCTCGAAAGCGATTCCCGGCAATTCTAGCGCTGCTACAGGAGTGTTTTGCAGGCTGAAACTGTGTTGAAATAGGGGGTTGCGGCTCAACTCGCGATCGGGGTGCATTTCCTCAACCAACTTCTCGAAGGGCAAATCTTGGTGGGCGTAGGCTGCCATTGCGACGTTTTTTACCCGATGCAATAGTTCCCGAAAAGTTGGATTTCCTGATAAATCTGCACGCAGCACTAAACTGTTGACAAAAAAACCGATTAATGCTTCTAATTCGCTCAGGTTGCGATTGGCGATCGGCGTTCCTATTGTAATATCTACTTGTCCTGTATAGCGGTACAGCAAAGTTTGAAAGGCGGCTAGTAGAGTGATAAATAAAGTCGCGCTTTCTTGCTGGCTCAATGACTTTAGCGCCTCGCTCAAAGCAGGTGATAGTGTTATAAATTGTTTAGCGCCCCGGTAGGATGGAACGGCTGGTCTTTGCCTGTCTGTTGGTAGATTAAGAGTGGTAATTCCGTTTAACTGCTGCCGCCAATAAGCTAACTGGGTTTCTAATACTTCGCCCTGCAACCATTGGTGCTGCCACTCTGCAAAGTCGGCGTACTGCACGGGCAGTGCTGGTAAGTGCGAAATGCCATTTTTTACAAATGCTGTGTAGAGCGTTCCCAGCTCTCGAATTAGCACTCCAATCGACCAACCATCAGCCACAATATGATGTAAATTCAGCAACAATATATGTTCTGTTTCACTGAGTTGTAACAGCGTTACTTTGAATAACGGCCCAGCGGCTAAATCGAAAGGGCATTGGGCTGCATCGGTTGCGAGTTGGAGCGCTGCGGTTTGCTGCTGAGTTGGCGAGAGATTTTGTAAGTCAATTGTGGGGATAGATACGGTTAAAATGGGAGCAATAACTTGTACGAGTTCCCCTTCCAAAAGCGTAAATGTGGTGCGTAAACTTTCGTGCCGCTGCACAATTTCGTTGAAGGTTTGCTCTAAAGATCTGAAGTTGAGGGAACCTGTTAAGCGGAGCGCTGTTGAGACATTGTAGAAAGGATTACCCGGTGCTAATTGATTGAGGAACCAAAGCCGCTGCTGAGCAAACGATGCGGGGAATACAAAAACTTCTATTTCTTGCTGCATATTTATCGAAATTGCACCTGTTCAACAGCCATCATTTTTATTGACTTTCTAGATTATATCTCTTGCACTCATTCACAAACCCTCTTAAAATTATCTGCGTTAATCTGCGTTAATCTGCCTTATATCTGCGGTTGACCGCTCAAAAATTTATGCAATAGGTCTATTAAAAGATGATAGCTTCCGCCGCCGACTATCCCGCGAAATCGGCACTAAAGCTGGAGCTTCACTTTTAGCATTCTTATCTTTCAAACTCTCAACAATCTTAGATAATTCTGCAATTGTCGGCGCTTCAAAAACGCGGCGCAAAGGCAACTCTACCCCGAAAGCATCTCGCACTCTAGAAACAAGCTGAGTCGCCAGCAGCGAATGGCCTCCCAATTCAAAGAAATTGTCCCGGATACCCACTCGCTTTATCCCCAAAACCTCAGCCCAAATTTTCACTAAAACTTCCTCAATAGAAGTATGAGGCGCAACATAACCGCCAGCCCATTCTAACTTAATCGGCTCCGGTACAGGCAAAGCGAGGCGATCGACCTTTCCGTTAGCCGTCACCGGTAGCGACTCCAGCACCACAAAAGCCGACGGAACCATATATTCCGGCAGTTTTTCTGCTAGATAAGCCTGCAACTGCGGCACTAATTTCCGTGCTACTTTACCTTGTAAGGGATTGTTAGCATAAGAGCGCCAAGGACGCAAGTTATCGCTTCTGGTTTCTGGCACAAAATCTCTAGTTTCGCCCCGTGCAAACACTACATCGTAGCGCCCTTGACTGTCAGAATTAGACCAACTAATATTAACATTATACGGAACTTCCAAAGCATACCACGCTTCGGGATCGACTCCTAAATCCTCGACTTTTTCCACGGCTTTCTGCAACTGACCTGCTGTTGGAAATTTATCGACAACAGACAGCAACTCTGCCGCCTTAACTGCTGCCGTTACCCGCGCATTAGGCACATTAGCAATTCTTAAAACATCGAGTTGATTTTGCAATAATATTTCTTGCACATTGGTAACAGTCAGATTCTGATTTTCAGCCGACCAATCCAGCCGTTTCGATGCCCCCAACTCCCCTTGTGCCGGGGATTGGGGAGGATTTGTTTCCGACGTAATATGCAGAATAGCATTGTACCGAAAATCAGTTAACTCATTGTGATAACTACCGCGAATTAATTGCATCTCTACGCCCTCAATCTGCGGAAAGCGGTGCTTTAATGCGCTAAAAAAATCTGGTTCAATAACTAACTCTGTTTCTTGAAAAATTTGCATTTGTACTCGCTGCTGCAACTGTTCGCCAGCGAGAGAAGGTTCGGCTTGATACAGTTGTACCGAAGTGTGGAAAGCTGCCAGCAACGGCAAGCTGCGGACATCTCCGATGAATATAAAGCCGCCGGGAGCAGTTGCTTTCACCGCACCTTCTAGCACCTGCACGAGATAGTCGATATTCGGGAAATATTGCACGACAGAATTGAGAATCACCGCGTCAAAAGCTGCTGTCTCTACTCCTTCAAAGTCGGTCGCCATTTTCTGAAGCAGCGTTACATTAGCTAACTGTTGATTTGCCAAGTGCTGCTGAATATAGTTGAGCGAAATAGGTGAAAAGTCGGTGCCGCAATATTGAGTGCAGTGAGGCGCAATTTGGAACAGCAACAAACCTGTGCCGCAGCCAATTTCTAACACTCGGCTGGGCTGCAAAGCTAAAATTTGGGCGGCTTGATTGTTCGCCCAGTCGCGCACCTGTTCTGCTGGGA
This sequence comes from Microcoleus sp. S13_B4, assembly GCF_036700885.1. Taxonomy (NCBI): domain Bacteria; kingdom Bacillati; phylum Cyanobacteriota; class Cyanophyceae; order Oscillatoriales; family Microcoleaceae; genus Microcoleus; species Microcoleus sp. S13_B4. The sequence continues at coordinate 42,496 of NZ_JAUBPU010000023.1, read as the reverse complement.
TTGGCTGATTGGTATAACTGCTATTCCAGCCGACAATGTTAAAGGTTGGATCTGACTCAACAGCAGGTTGATTGTAAGTTTCATTGTAGAGCATTTGCCACTGCAAAACCTGTTCGTCCTGCAATTGCATTATTTGGTTTTTTTCGCGGGCAACGCTATATTCTGCATTCAGGGCAATATAAGCTACTAAACGTTTATCTCCCTGTCCATCTTCCGAAGCTATTGCTACAGTTTGCTGCACCGCCGGATGTTGAGTTAATAGTGTCTCGATTTCTCCTAATTCGATGCGGAAACCGCGAATTTTTACTTGTTCGTCAATGCGTCCCAAAAATTCCAGGTTGCGATCGCCTCTGTAGCGCACTAAGTCGCCGGTTTTGTAAATTCGCTCTCCTGAATTTGGTTTAAAAGGATTGACAATAAAGCGTTCTGCGGTTAAATCAGGGCGGTTGAGGTAGCCGCGAGCGAGTCCGTTTCCGCCGATGTACAATTCGCCAACAACTCCGATCGCCACTGGCTGCAAATATTTGTCTAATATGTAGATTTGAGTGTTAGCAATGGGGCGGCCAATTGTCGGGGCGATGTCTGTGTGCTCTGTTACAGGAATATAACCGGAAGTTGTGACGACGGTGTTCTCGGTTGGGCCGTAATTATTTACTAGCTTAAATGGATGGGATTTTAAAGGATGTTGTTGCAGTTTTTCGCCGCCTGCGAGCAAGATTCGCAACGCTGTTGTTTGAGGCCAATCTAATAGCAAAACTTTCTCGGCTAAAGGTGTTGGCAAAAAGCTAATTGTAATGGCGTTTGATACTAACCAGTTTTGCAGTTTTTCAGGATCTCGCCTCATGTCATCTTCTAGAAAGTAGATGCTAGCTCCCGCGGCGAGATAAGGCCATATTTCCCACCCGCAAGCATCAAAGCCGATCGCAGCAATTTGCGTTGCTCGATCGCCCGCTGACACCCCAAACTCTCTTTGATGCCAAAAAACGAGATTTAACAAGCTCCCGTGCTCAATTTCAACTCCTTTCGGCTTTCCCGTGGAGCCGGATGTGTAAATCGCGTAAACCCGATTTTCGGCTGTGGCGGCGCTGGTGGGATTGTCGGCGATTTCTTGGGAAATCATCTCCGAGTCTGTGTCTAAACAAACTATCTGTAAATGGGGCGAGCGCAAATTCTCTATCCATTGCTGCTGAGTTAACACAACAGATAATTGAGCATCTTTTACCATAAAGCTCGATCGCTCAGCAGGATAGCTCGGATCTAAAATTAGGTAAGCTCCTCCCGCTTTCAGGATAGCCAACATCCCCACGATCAGATCGAGCGATCGCCCGCAGCAAAGCCCGACTAAAACTTCCGCCCCAACCCCCATTTTATGCAAATAACGTGCTAGTTGGTTGCTGCGGATATTTAGCTCTCGATAGGTGACTCGCTCCTCTCCAAATACCAGCGCCACCGCATCCGGTGTCCGATCCGCCTGCATTTCAAATAGCTGATGGATGCACAAATCTTGCGGATAATCCGCCTGAGTATTGTTGCATTCAACTAACAAATGATCGCGCTCTTGGGCGCTCAAATATTGCAAGTTTGCTATGCGCTGTTCTGGATTTGTCACAATGCTTTCTAACAAGGCTTGGAAATGCCCGATCAGGCGGCTAATCGTAGCTTCATCAAATAAATCGGCGCTGTAAATAACCATGCCGCTGATGCCCTCTGAGCTATCAACCCACAGCTTATTGCTGGGCGATTGGTTGCTTCCCGAGCTGTTGGGCGATCGCTCCCACAAATGAAACTCCAAATCAAACCGCGCTGTACCCACATCTAACTGCTGCGGGCTGAGTGTTAATTCTGGCAATTCTAAGTGATTCCCCGGCGTGTTTTGCAGCGCAAACGCCACCTGAAATAAGGGATTTTGGTTCAACGCGCGATCGGGGTGCAGTTCTTCTACTAACTTCTCAAACGGCAAATCTTGGTGAGCGTAAGCTCCTAATGCTACCTCTTTGACTCGGTTTAATAGTTCCAGAAAAGTGGGATTTCCCGACAAATCTGTACGCAACACCAAACTGTTAACAAAAAAACCGATTAATGCTTCAATTTCACTGCGGTTGCGATTGGCGATCGGCGAACCTACAACAATATCTTCTTGCTGCGCGTAATGGTAAAGCAACGTTTTAAAAGCTGCCAGCATTGTCATAAACAGCGTCACTCCTTCGCGCTGGCTCAACGTTTCTAAAGCCTCGCTCAGTTGTTTTGGCAGTTGCAAAAATTGCCTTTTGCCTCGGTAACTTTGAATTGCTGGTCTGGGTCGATCCGCAGGCAAATTTAGCATAGAAATACCGTTTAACTGCTGCCGCCAGTAAGCAAGCTGCGTTTCTAAAACTTCCCCTTGCAGCCATTCGCGCTGCCATTTTGCAAAATCAGCATACTGGATCGACAAAGCCGGTAAAGGCGAAGGTTTTTCGCTAGCAAATGCCGTGTAAAGTGCACCTAACTCCTGGATTAGCACTCCGATCGACCAACCATCGGAGACAATGTGGTGCATATTCAGCATTAATAAATATTCGGTATCATCTAACTGCAATAATGTGACTCGCAGCAACAAGTCATTGGACAAATTGAAAGAGCGTTGAGCTTCCTGGGCAGTGAGCCTGTTTGCTTCAGTTTGTCGAGATTCCTTTGGCAAGTTTCGCAAGTCCACTACATTAATCGGGAGGTGGAAAGCGGCAGCTATTCTCTGAACAGCTTGGCCCGAAACTACTGCTAAAGTCGTGCGTAAAGCTTCGTGGCGGCGCACAATTTCATTGAAGGTTTGTTGCAGCGCTGCAAAATTGAGCGAACCTGTCAAACGCAATGCTGCGGGAACATTATAAAAAGGATTGTTCGGGACTAACTGGTCGAGAAACCACAAGCGCTGCTGTGCAAAGGAAAGCGGTAGATTTCCGTCCCGCCCCATAGGAACAATCGGTGTAGGAGTGAAACTAGAAGTACGATTAGCTGCTTTTAAAAATGAAATTATTTCGGTTTTTCTATGAGAAATTTCGGCGCGTAGTTCGGGTGTAATAATTCCTTCAGGAGCGTTGCAGCGCAAGCGAGATCCCTCAATAAAAATATTAATATCTAGACTGCGAAGGTAAGATAAAAACTCAACTAACTCCACCCTGACAGAATCTCTGGCATTTGGCGATGAACTCGATATTTTTGGCTCGGACATTTTGAGTTATCCTGTCATTACTTGGGCAAATCAATAAATTAAATTCCACCAGCGCACAAATTAAGAGCTTAACTTACCGCTTGCTTACTGTGGCCTAACCTGAGTATGATTCTGTGTGAATCCGCAACCCAACTTCTACCCAAGGTTTCAGCTTATGCCGTTCATGCCCTTCAATTTCCTGTTCCTATGGCTGGTGGGACTGCTGTCCGTCGGGGTACTTGGCGGAGGTATATACATTCTCTATGAATGGTACATCGGCGAACTTATAGGGATTTCCTACTTAGTCAGCGGAGTCTTGATGCTTCTTTGGTCTGTTGGCGGCCGCTTTATCAGTTTGCCGTTGTTCCGCCGCCCCGGTGCTGACGAACCCAAGCCGACGCGGACGGGTACGGTGCAGCGGGTAGAGAGGCCTGATGGCACTATTTTACAAGTAGAATTCTACGGCCCAGAGGACGGACAGCCGATTATCCTCTCCCACGGTTGGGGGCCGAACAGTATGGTTTGGTATTACGCAAAACGACAACTAACCGATCGCTTCCGAGTGATTGTTTGGGATCTTCCAGGTCTGGGAAAATCCACTCGACCAAAAAACAGCGACTACTCCCTAGAAAAATTTGCCCGCGATCTCGAAGCCGTAATTGCCATAGCAGGAACTAAACCTGTTATCCTACTCGGACACAGCATGGGCGGCATGATTGCTCTAACATTCAGTCGGCTTTTCCCAGAACTTCTCGGTAGTCGAGTAGCTGGTTTAATTCTGGTAGATACGACTTATACTAATCCTCTCAAAACCGCTATTTTTAGCGGTTTATTACGCGCTTTGCAGAAGCCGCTGCTCCAACCTATCCTCTATCTCACCATAGCTCTTGAACCCATTATGTGGGGAATGACTTGGCTGAGCTATCTCAATGGTTCACTGCACATCAGTGTAGAATTATCGGGATTTAAAGGCACTGAAACGCGCGGTCAATTAGAATTCTCAGCTTTCTTATCAGCCTTGGGTTCTCCCGGCGTTCTCGCTCGCGGCACACTGGGAATGCTCAAATTTGACGAAACAAAAACTTTGCCATCAATTGACATTCCTGTGTTGGTAATATGCGGCGATTCAGATATCGCCACTACCCCCCCAGCTAGCCTGCGAATGAAAGCAGAATTACCTCAAGCAGAGCTAGTTACTATACAGAAAGGAGGACACATGGCATTAATGGAGCATAACCAGCAGTTTGCAGATGCTGTCAGGGCATTCTGCACTGAAATTTCGTGACTAAAAATGTGAGTTAAAATCCTGTAGGTTCAGTTAAAACTGTTTATTCCTCGGAGATCCCCCTGGCATCCCCCTTAAGAAGACCCACTTTGAGCAAGTTCTTGTCCCCCCCTCTTTTTAAGGGGGGCGCCAGGGAGATCGAACTTAACTGAACGGTATTGAGATATATCGCTGATTTGTCAATTCCGAAAGGCGTTGTTTCGCACGACAGACGGCTTAAAAATAGCAGGTGTAGAGCGATCGCCTTTGCTGAATCGCTTCCTCTCTGGGTCAGATCAAAATGTGGACTGTGGATTCATTATTTTATAACCTATTTTTATTCTTAGTCTTAATGTCGCCAACTAAACAAGAACTTTAGGTAAGTTGATAATAAAGCTTGTCCCCTTGCCCTCTGCACTTTCAACCGCAAGTGTCCCTTGATGCGCTTCAGTAATACTCTTTGCTAAAAATAATCCTAATCCCCAGCCGGTTTGCTCCTCGGCAGAAATGGTTCGACGAAATTGTTGAAATAGGATGGATTGAGCGTCTAGGGCGATCGGATCACCTTCATTATGGATAGTAAGGCTGATCTGCGTTTCTGTTTGCTGGAGTGTCAGTGTAATCGGCGTACTAGGCGCACCATATTTCACAGCGTTAATTGCTAAATTTTCAATCACCCGCCGTATTTCTTTACGACTGCAAAAAGCCCAGATCTCAGAATCAGAGACCACAACAAACCGCTCTCCATACGCGAAGCTCAAATCTTCTACAACCTCTTGGACTAGCATCACAAAATCGCAGTCATCAAATTCAATCTTTAAGCTCTGCCCTGCCCGCAGGCGACTCGCATCAAGCAGATTTTGAATCATCGAATCCAGCCGATTGATCGCACTGAGCATCCTCGCCGCCACATCCATATGGCTGTCTCCTCGTTCAAGCCGCCGCAGAGTTAGTTGAGTTCCCATTTTTACGACATTGATGGGATTTCTGAGGTCGTGAGTTAGCGTCACCATAAATAGTTCTTGAATATCTCGCAGCGTTTCGGAGAATTGAGTGGCCGCGTCATTAACTGCTTGCTCAATGGAGCCGATAATAATGTCTCGATCCTCCACTCCTAAAGGTGCTTCTTCTTCTAAAACTTGAAATATTACTTGACGGAGGAGGTGATACTCGAAAATGAGTTGAGTCATGGAGTAGTCAGCATACCCCGCCCGTTCATGCCCGTGCAGCTTGCCAATCCGAGTGCTTTCTACCTCGTCGGCTGTGATGCGGGCAGGTGTCCTGACAATTCTGTTTGAGAGTTCATCTACCAGTTGGTTTAAGTACAGAGGTAGGGAATCTTGCAAGACAAGAGAATTTTGGTGCGTTGATGCATCGACTTGATCACGCGCCCGCTTCTCCCACATCCCCATAATTTTTTCAGAATTTTGTTTAAGACGGTCAGACGCTTGGTTGGACATCGTTTCGGATTTTCGGGATGACTCGCTGTTGAGAGAGCATTATACAGCACTTTTCAGATAAGGGAGGTACACAGAAGCCGAGTTTCCGCAAGAAACTCGGCTTCTGGGGGGTAGTTTATAAAGGTGAGATCTGCGGTAATTACTGAATTAAACCGCCAATGGTATTAATACTCATGGCAACAATTGCGGTATTAAAGAGAAAGGAGAGAATGCTATGGAGTCAAGCTAATCTCCTCAGCGAGCGCGAGGTCATCTGTAGATCTGAAAGTTCACTCATCATGCCAATAACAAAAGAAAAGTTGGCGTAGATTGTTGAGGTAAAATCATGGTGGTTCCGATTTGTTTATGCTCACTTCCTTATAAAAGTTTCGAGGCAATCAGACCGACAAGCACAATCAGACCTAATGCTCTACGAAAGTAATTTACGCCTTGAAATAATTCTTCCCAAGCCCAAGTAAACAAAGAACCAAAAGCTACTAGATCCAGCGCTAAATTAATTTGCCCTGTTGTAACAATGAGCTTTAATAAACTAGCTACAATCCCGACACTCAGTGGTAGATTTGGCGGCTGAGCTATAACAATATTGCCTTCGCTGTCCCGGAATGTGCGATCGAACAATGTATTTTCCATGAGTTTCTGCTCTAACTGTAATAAAAGGTATGAATTGACTTCAATGAATTACACAAATTTTTCTTGATAACAACGAATCCGAGCCATTATCAGATTATTGCCAAGAAAAAACAGTGATGACCACCACATGAGCGTAGAATTTATCTACCAGTTTTTATCACATCTCTGCCAGCCATTCCCAGCATCAGCATCCCCGAATTAGAGGGAACTTGCATTAAGGAAGCTTTTGGTAGAGGATAGCTCATGTTTTTATTAGGATCATTCCACTTTTATGAGTGTTTTTATCATTGATGTTCAGTGGTTAGCCTGTTCTTTGATAGTAAAATTTAAAAATTTAGAGAACATCTATCGCTGGGAACAGTTTAAATTAGAATGTTATCTATAATTCAATACGGTTGAGTTAAGGCTGTTTATCTTTTTTTAGCATAAGCGATGCTAAATCTTTACTCCATCAGGGTTTGAGGAGGGTTGTCATCCGGGAGCATCTCATATTTGTAAAAACACTTCTTCTGGCTCCTTCCTTCTTCCTCTTTCGTCCTGCCTCCTGCCTCAAAACTCCAATTTCTAGCTTGGCTGCAAAAGTGAGATGCTCCCGGACGCCAATTCCACCAAACAATCAAAATCCTCCCGCAATTATGTAGTAAAGCCTTAAAATTCCACATCTTCTCGCTCATTTTCGTCTGTTCTAGGAGTATCCAAACCAGTCGCGGCCCAGCGCATTGTTTCAATGTATTTTGCCAGACTCGCCACAGTCGGAGCCTCAAACAAATTGCTGACGGGTAACTCGACTTGCAAAGCGTCTCGGATGCGAGAAATTAACTGAGTTGCTAGCAGGGAATGCCCGCCTAGTTCAAAGAAATTATCGTATATACTAACCTGCTGTTTTCCCAAAACCTTAGCCCAAATTTTCCCGATCGCATTTTCGAGATCAGTCCGAGGCGCTACATAATTTTCTGTTAGATCCTCGCTGTCTGTATCTATATCAGGCAAGGCGCGGCGGTCTACTTTGCCATTAGGCGTCAGTGGCATATTCTCCAACACTGCATAACTTGCAGGAACCATATATCCTGGTAACTTTTCTTTCAAAAATTGGCGCAACTCACTTGATTTTAGATTGGAAATTTCTAATTTCTCATTAATGCCGTCAGGAATAACATAAGCTACCAAATGTTTATCGCCTGGGATGTCTTCCCTCACAATTACTACTGCTTCGCGCACTTGTGGATGCTGGCACAAAGCCGCTTCGATTTCTCCCAATTCGATGCGGTAGCCGCGAATTTTTACTTGGTCGTCAATGCGGCCTAAAAACTCGATGTTGCCGTCAACTAAATAGCGACCTAAATCACCTGTTTTATAAAGCCTAGAACCAGATTTATTGCTAAAAGGGTTAGGAATGAATGCAGCAGCAGTTAAATCAGGCTGGTTGAGGTAGCCTTTCGCCAATCCGTCACCGCCGACGTACAATTGACCTATAACACCGATCGCCACGGGCTGCAAATCCGCATCAAGGAGATAAATTTGCGTGTTGGCGATCGGGCGGCCGATGGGGATAGATGTTGCGGTTTCGGGTACGTCTTGCACGCAATAATAGGCGGAAAAGGTGGTATTTTCTGTCGGCCCGTAAACGTGAATTAATTGAGTGCTTGGGTTTTGTTTGAGAACTTTTTTAACCCATCTCATATCGACCGCTTCTCCGCCAAACAGTAAGCAGCGCAGCGAATTAAAAGCTTGCGGTAAAACTCTAGCAATTTGTTGAAATAAGGCCGTTGTTAAAAACAAAACTGTGATGCCTTGTTGGCGCAGTTCTAAGGCTAAATCGTGAGGCGAAAGGGCAATATTTGTGCTAATTCCCAGGAGTTGAGCGCCGTTAAGCAAGGCTCCCCAAATCTCGAATGTGGCTGCATCGAATGAAGCGTTTGATGCTTGGGCAATTTTATCGGTAGGTTCTATTTTTATATAATTGGTGTTGAGTACCAACCGATTTACTGCTTTGTGGGTGACAGCAACTCCCTTGGGTTTTCCTGTGGAGCCAGATGTGTAAATAACGTAAGCTAGGTTGTCTGCTGTTGCGGTGTTGGCGGGATTTTCGGCGCTTTCTTTGGCTATGTGTTCCCAATCGCGATCGAAGTAAATCACCGAGTTTGAGAAGTCTCGGAAATTCCCAATCAATTTATCCTGAATTAGCAAGACTTTAACTTGAGCATCTTCCAGCATCAAGTTTAGCCGATCGCGCGGATAGCTCGGATCTAACGGTAGATAGACTCCTCCCGCCTTTAGTATAGCCAACATCCCGACAATTAGGTCGATCGATCGCTCAGCACAAAGCCCCACTAAAACCTCCGCCCCCACGCCCAGTTTTTGTAGGTAGCGCGCCAGTTTGTTGCTGCGACTGTTGAGTTCTCTGTAAGTCAGGTGCTGGCTGTCGAAAGTTAGGGCGACATCCTCCAGATGCTGCCGGGCTCGCTCTTCAAATAACTGATGAATGCACTTATTTTGAGGATAATCTGTCCGAGTATCGTTCCATTCTCTGAATAATTGATTCACTTCATCCTCGCTCAATAAAGGTAAGTTAGCGATTCTTTGTTCTGGATTAGCAACAATGCTTTCCAGCAGCGTTTTAAAATGCCTCAGCATTCGGGCGATCGTAACTTCATCAAATAAATCTGTATTGTACACAGCTACGCCTCTAAGCCCTTCCGAATCTTCCCACTGTTCGCCGTATCTGCTCCTAAACTTATCCGAAGCTTCCCACAAATGCAGCTCTAAATCAAAGCGCGTTGTTTGAGTCTCCAAATGGAAAGAACTCAACTTTAATTCTGGCAATTCTAGCTCGTCCACAGGCCCATTTTGCAGCCCGAATACCACCTGAAACAAGGGGTGGCGATTCAGCGATCGCTCTGGGTGCAATTCCTCGACGAGCTTCTCAAAAGGCAAATCTTGGTGAGCGTAAGCTCCCAGGGTTACTTCCCGCACCCGGCCCAAAAAATCTCGAAATGTCGGGTTTCCCGAGCAGTCTGTTCGCAGCACTAAAGTATTGACAAAAAAACCGATTAATGCTTCTATTTCGCTCAAGTTGCGATTGGCGATCGGCGAACCTACCACAATATCTTCTTGTTGCGAGTAACGGTAAAGCAAAGTTTGAAATGCTGCAAGCACTGTCATAAATAAAGTCGCTCCTTCTCGCTGCGAGAGCGCTAAAAGTGCGTCCTTCAGCTTTTTCGGCAGTTCTAAATATTGAGTTTTTCCCCGATAATTTTGCCTAGCTGGTGCAGGGCGATCAGTGGGCAAATTTAACACAGAAATTCCGTGTAATTGCTGCCGCCAGTATGCTAGCTGAGTTTCTAATACTTCACCTTGCAGCCATTCGCGCTGCCACTCTGCAAAGTCGGCATATTGAAGTGATAATTCTGGCAGGGGAGATGGCTGTTGATTTATCAAAGCTGTATAGATAGCTTCTATTTCTCGAATTAGCACGCCTATCGACCAATCATCGGAGGCTATATGGTGCATATTTATCAATAGAATATGCTCGGTCTCCGTCAGCCGCAGGATGGTGATTCGCATCAGCGGCCCGGTGGATAAATTGAAAGGGCGAAGAGATTCTGCGGCGGAGAGTTTCTTTGCTTCTGTGTGCCGTTGTTCTGGCGACAAATGTTGCAGTTCTAATAGTGTTAAATTAGTCTTGAAAGCGACCGAGATTATCTGCACTGGTTGACCTGATACCGCAGCAAAAGTGGTTCGCAAAGTTTCGTGCCGCTGCACTATTTCGTTGAAGGTTTGCTCTAAGGCTGGTAAGTTGAGGGAGCCAGTTAAGCGCAGTGCTGTTACTACATTATAGAAAGGGTTTTGCGGTGCGAATTGGTCGAGAAACCACAAGCGCTGCTGGGCAAATGATGCCGGAAAGACACACACCTCCGCATCCTCCGAAATATTCAGGCTTTGTCGATCGCTTGTAAAGGAATTGTCATAAATTTCGGATGCCATATCTGTTGCTCTTCGAGGATGGGATGTGTTAATTTTTGGATGGCGCGGGGTTGGTTTTTGAGGGGGCGATCGCCTCTTAAAACTTTCGCGAGCAAAAGATCGGAACTGTTAAAATCATAAATCTGGGTGCGGGAGTGCGGGAGAAAGGCGGGCAAAAGAAACCGGATTTCTGCCTGTAGGATCAAGTTATCCGTTAAGGGGCTAGGAGTGCCACCCCCCAATTAAATTTAGTCGCCCAACGCACTCTTAGGCTTGTGATTCGGGTGCAATCGGCCAAGTTAGATGCGAGAATTACCGGGAGCAATCCGTGGAGAGGTCAAGCTGTAGTATGATTTCTTATTGCACAAAGTGTTCTTGGGGGGATTAAGAGCGGGATAGCTTTGCTTCACGCAATTTTCTCACATTTCTAGCTTAGCGACTACTATTGATTAAACAGTGTTCGCAATCTTTTAGATCCACTCACTATAACTTGCGACCTGATGCAGGCAAAATACTTAAGAACACTGAACGTGCAGTTTAAATTAGAGGTTATAGGCTAATGGCGCAGCGGAACGTATACTCGTCAAAGGGCGAGCCAGAGGATGCACAATCAGCAGAAGAAGTCCTCCACTCAGTAATGCAAGAACTGGACGCTTTGCATGAAAATGTCAAAGGCCAGTTAAATCAAGACATTACTCGGCTGCAAACTGAAAAAAATCACCTGATTGAGGATATTGAAGACCTCCGGGAGCAATATCGCAAATTGCAGTCTCAGCAAATGGAATCTCTGTCGGGGCGATACATTCAGCAGCAGCAATTGTGGCTGAAGCAGTTGGCTCAAGTTTTGGCTCACAATTTGCAGGATTTGTTGGTGCAGCGGTTCAACGAACTCAGCGCTAACTCGGGAAATTCTCTTAGCAGCCCTATTCCCAGCGGCGAGTTCCCGATACCCCTGCCGCCGAGCAACTACGACGAACGGGCTTCGCAGTTGCTGGCGGCGCTGGATGAAAGGATCGATCGCAGTTTCCAGATGCTGGAACAAGATTTGAGCAGCTATGAAAGCGAGCTTTCCGTGCGGCTCAACAATATGAAAACCCTGGAACTGCAAGGGGAAGAGCTGTTACAAAATCTCGTAAACCGCATCAGGGAAGAACTCGAATCAGAAGAAGAATATCTGGAGAATCCTTTCGATGCTCAAGATTCCTATGTCGAGGAATCAACTAATTCTGTTAATTCTGTTCGCCCGCAATTTCTCCAGCCAACACCTGTGCAAACGCCGCGGGAACCCCTACCACAGCCTTCTTCAGCGCCACCGACGGCACCCGCTAAAGTAGCTTCTCAAGTGCAGACAGGTTTGGTGCTGGCTTTGTCTTCGGCGGTGGTATTGTCGCTGTTTAATGTTTGTTTAAGAATTCTGATTAAAGGCAGACATCCTCGGATGGTTTTTGGGTTGTTTGAATTTCCGGGGGTGGTAACTCCAGGTTTTGGAAATTCTTTGTTGATTTTGTTGATGCGGCTGATCGTGGTGATGGCTTTGATGCCGATATTGGCGACATTTCTGTATCCTTCTGTATGGAAAGATATTAGACGGTTGTTCGAGTCGGGCGATCGAGCTTTGTGGGGCAAGGTTTTAGGAAGCGCATTTTTTCTGTTTTTATCTCAGGTTTTGATTTATTTGGCGATCGGCAATATTCCGGCGGGGATTGCGATTACGATTTTCTTTATTTATCCGATCGTCACTGTACTAGGTTCTTGGATATTGTTTGGCTCTCGCCCCAGCACAGTCGGCTTTTGGGCAATGTTGGGAATTACCGCAGGCCTAATTTTGGCTGGGTCGCCGAGTTTTGCTGCCCCTGCTCGGAGCGGCGGCAATGTCGGGGTGGGAGTCATGGCCGCACTGGCTTCTGGGATTACCTTTGCAGGTTACGTATTGCTGACACAAATGGCTGCGGGCAAGCTACACCCAATTCCTTTTAGTTTAGTTAATTTTGCCGCGATTTTTGTATTTTCGGCCCTGAGTTTGTGGGTGCCACTGTCGGACAATTTTGCTCCTAACATCGATCAAAATGTTTGGCCCGGTTTGATTGTGGGAGGCGTTGTTTTAGGGGTGCTGACGCTGTTTAGCTATCTTTTGAATAATTTTGCCATCCGCTTTGCGGGGGCAGCCTTAGCGTCAGTTATTGGCACTTTGGGGCCGGCGATGACGGGACTTTTTGCGTTCATAATTATCAATGAGAAGTTGCAGCCTGTGGCAATTCTGGGCATGGCTGTGGTGACGTTGAGCGTAGCTGCTATGAGTGTGGAACGCATAATGGCTCCTCAGAAGAAGGCTGGTTGAGGCAAGAATTTGTCCTTCATAATAGATACCAGAACCCCGACTTTTAAACAGTCGGGGTTCTGATATCTATCCCATTTAAAATCTAAAATCTAAAATCGACTTGACCTATGACTACAGTCATTAAAATATCGCCCAACTTAGACGAGTTCCTAAAACTTCCAGAAACGGAGCCAGCTTCAGAATATCTCAACGCAGAAATTATTCAAAAACCCATACCTTCAGGTGAACATAGCAGATTGTAGGGTAAGCTTTGCAATGTCATCAACCAAATAGTCGAAACACCAAAAATTGCTTATGCTTTTCCAGAATTGCGTTGCACTTTTGGCGGTGCATCACTCGTCCCAGATGTAGCAGTATTCCGGTGGGAAAGAATTCCCTTTCTACCATCTGGTAGAATTGCTAACCGTTTTGAAATTTATCCAGACTGGGCGATTGAAATTCTTTCTCCCGAACAAAGCCAAACTAAAGTGCTGGCTAAATTACTTGCTTGTTCGCAACAAGGTACTGAATTGGGGTGGTTAATGATTCCAGAAGAAGAAATTATTTTAGCAGTATTTCCCGGGCAAAGAGTGGAAGTGTACGAAGGTGCAAGTGATTTACCAATACTTAATGGAATTGAGTTAGAATTGACAGTTGAAACTGTTTTTGGCTGGTTAAGTTTTAGTTAAGCTAAAAAGGCGTGACAGCCATTCTTAAACAACCGAAACAACCACTCGAAAACCCACAATACTAGCCTTGCAATCCGGCTGATATCTGAGGCGGCACGCGCTGCGACAATTCGGAGGATGATCGTTCCAAGAACCCCCCCGCAACAACCTCAGCGAAGAGTCCCCGTCAGATTCCCAAACGCTACCATCAGCAGGCGCACCGTTATAATTATTGTGCCAAGAATCCGCGCACCATTCCCAAACATTACCGTGGAAATCGTACAATCCAAAAGCATTAGGTTTAAAACTGCCAACATCTGTCGTTTGAAAGCGATAAACTCCCTTCGGCGCATCAGCGTAATTAGAATTTCCGTTGTAATTGGCTAACTCACTGGTAATCGTTTCCCCAAAGTGAAACGGCCCCGTAGTTTGCCCCCGGCAAGCATATTCCCATTGGGCTTCGCTAGGCAAGCGATAATTCTTACCCGTTTTGCGAGAAAGTCGATCGCAAAACTCCACCGCCTCGTACCAAGATACATTTTCTACAGGTCGATTTGCACCTTTAAAACGAGCAGCATCGGGATTGAGAAATATTTTAATTTCTGGCAGCGCTGCAACTGCTGTCCACTGGGCCTGAGTGACTGGAAATTTGCTAATATAGAAAGATCTTAAAGTTACTGGGTGCTGCGGTTTTTCGTCGCTGTCACCCCGCTGCTTTGGAGAACCCATGAGGAAAGTACCGCCGGCAACAAATACCATTTCCAGCACTGTACTGCTACCAAGATGTTCTTCAAAAAAACGCGCTTTGCCGCTGTTAAGATTAGTTTGCTTCCCGCGCTTGTCTACTGTCACCACCTGAAACTCAAAAGTGCTTTTGACAGCGGCAGTTCTCTGCGATGACTTGTTCGGAAGGGGATTGGGGTTGGATTTCACCCTGGGATTAACAGAGATATGGCTATTGATTGGCCCGCTGTGATTGAGCGGAGTATTAATAGCAAGTGACCCTCCCTTTGTCACAACAGAATTTAAAGCAAGTGGGCCTCCCTTGGTCACAGCAGAATTTAAAGCAAGTTGTCCTCCCTTGACAAAAGGGGGTTGGGGAGGTAAAGAATAGAGATTTAAAGCTTTGATTACTTCATCAGCAGATTGATATCTATTTTTGAGATAATCTTCAATTAACTTATCTAAAATTTTTGTCAACTCGCTGCTGACTTTTGTGCCGACTGGCAACCGTTCTCTCCAAATCCAGTCGCCGTTTATCGGGTCATAAAGGTCATCGGAACCGTCAAGTTTTGGCAAACATTGAGTTAGCAGTCTTACGCAAGTTATTCCCAAACTGTACAAATCGCTTCCGGGGAAAACTTGACCGCGCATTTGTTCTATTGGCGAATATCCGGGCGTTCCTACCGTCGTGCCTACTTTGCTCATCAGCGAGCCCGTCACTTGTTTGGAAATGCCAAAATCTATCAAAACTAACTCTCCGCGCCCTCCTCTTCGGAAAGCTGAATTGCGAAAATTTCCCGCCTTTGGCAGGGATGAGCTAACAGAGGTGCGGCGACGCATGATATTCTCAAGCTTGATGTCTCGGTGAATGACATTGCGATCGTGCACAAATTTCAAAATCGGCAGTACATCTGCGAGTAACTGCCAAATTTTTTCTTCGCTAAAAACACCCTGCTGAGTTAATTCTGCTAGTAAAGTTTGCCCCTCAATCAACTCTTGTACTAAATAAAGTCGCTTGTCTTGCTCAAAATAAGCAATTAATCGAGGAATTTGGGGATGTTCGCCGAGTTCGTAAAGTCGTTTTGCTTCTGCTTTAAACAATTCTGTGGCTTTTTCAAGTGCGGAGGTTCCTTGAAATTGGGGTACAAACTGCTTGATTACGCAGGGATCGTCCATGCGATCGGTATCTACCGCTTCATAAGTTCTGCCAAATCCCCCTTCCCCCAACAGTCTAATCACGCGGTAGCGGTTTCTGAATAGAGGCGTGAGGTCGGACTTGCCGCAACTTTGACAGAATTTAGAGTTGTCGGGATTGAAAGGATGGGAACACCTTGGATTAGAACAGTAGAACATATCTGGGAAGAAATGATCTGGTTAAGGTTATGATATATCTTTTTGGTTCCCTCATGGAGCAGTAAAAATTTGCAAGCTGTTCTACATTTAAATTTAAGCTTTCAGGCGGGCAATATCTTAAGCTTTGTCGAGGCGGGATCTCCTGCCACCTGAGAAGAGTTATAAGAAATCGATTTGAAAATAAAAAATAGTAGCCCGATCGACATCCGTAGCATTTAGTATTAAATCAAACACTCTAGAATTATCGGCCTAATGTTGTGAAGCCGACATCGACATATCGCTCCACAGGTAATTTTGAAGTATTGGGTATTGCGATCGCTCTTCGGCGCGTTTGGGCTAACCGGACGGCGACAGCCATTGCAACTCCACAGATAATTCATCCTTTGTTCCGGTGAGGGTGCAATGTGTTATGCGGCGAGATCGACGTAACTGTTACCATGACTTGTTGTGCCACTGTCAACTACAAGCTCTGACAATCTTATTTATGGGCGGATTTTTTCAACAGTTTGGACGCAGCACCTCTCAAAATGTGCGGTAGTAACTTTGGGCCCGGCAAGAACACAATCCCTAACTGCTGCATTAATCCAAGTCCATCGCCTTGCCCCCAATGCTCCGCGATTTTGCCGTTCTCGACTCGATCGATGTGCATAATCGCCAAGCTGATTTGTTTGTCCGTTGGCGGAAGACCCTGAAATTCTCCGAGGTGTTTTGCTGTGAACGTTCCGCACGTCACCACTGTATTGTCTGCAACCACGACCTCCTCAAAAACGTGTTGACCCTGACTAAAAGCTAGATAAAACGACATCCCGAACTGCTTGAACCCCTCCCCGTCCAATGGCTTTGGCATTCCCGCCATGTGAGCAATAAAATTCGGCGCTAGAAGCTCTAAGGCTTGTTCCATTTTGCGATCGTCGAACGCTTTGTAGAACTGGAGAACGATTGCTTTGTTTTGGTCAGTCAGCATACATAATTTTGTTTTGAACTAAATTGTAACGCGACTTACGATCGTGCGATCGCCCCATCAAAGCTGGCACTCTTCGCAGAACAATAAAGCTAGAAACTAAAAGAGCGATCGTACTGAATTGAAGAACGATGGAAGGCTATATTCTCATTTTCCAACAGTATTTCAATCGCTTCACGTAGGTTTGCTTGTAGCTCGTCTAAAGTTTCTCCTTGAGAATGCGCTCTCTTAGAAACCTGTAATATAGGCTACATAATATAAAGCAGTGTCAGCATTTTTCTAAACCAGCGCAGTGAAGATTATCATAAATTTAAACTCAAACAGCTTGACTTTTAAGCAAAATCCCATAAAATTAATTTTAGCCTATCTATCAAGCGCTCTAAGTAAAATTACTTAAAAACACCATCCATGACACCACCTAGAGATGCCCCAACGTTAGATCCAATAGGGATACCCAAAAGTCTAGCATTTGGATGTTTCGCACTCAGGTAATCAGCAGCGTGTAAACCATTTTCATCAACTTTAGAGCCGCCTGTTTCTATATCAAGGATCACCATTTTGCCAAGATTATCTTCTAATTCAATTTTTGGGAGATGCTGCTCTCATACAAATGTTTTGCACGACGCAAATGCTCGCGCCCGGTCGCAGTGCTGCAAATATGTTGTAGTAAGATGTATAATCCTAAGTTGGAATAATTCATGCTGAAACAGGTAAGCTACTGGGATGTAAAAAACATGAGTTATGAAAACTTTAAGCATCTGTGCGGAGTACAGCGAGAGACCTTTAAACAGATGATTGAGGTAGTGCGATCGGATAATTTATGTGGATGCGCCTTCTTGCTTGTCCAACTCCACCGGAAGTATGATAGTTAAACATCAAACCATCCTGCACTTGAGTATTGAATAAGCGGAGAAAATATTGCCACTTGCTAATAAGCTGATTCCCTGCTCCTTTAATTTTTCCCTACAGGCGATCGAACATCGCTGTCTCAGGTTCCCATCCATCAATTCCACACCAGAATAATCGGACTCATAGAAAAAACAAATATGAAAACCACGCTGCCCGGTTACAAACTCTTATCGTTGCCCATTCATGAAGGTGTCAATACAGTTATTTATCGCGGGGTTAGAGAGTCCGACCTAACTCCGCTTATAGTAAAAACCCTCAAAGCCGAGTATCCCACAATAGAAGAAATCGCGCGGTTGAGGCATGAATATAAAATCCTAAAAACTCTGAACATAGCAGGGATTATCAAAGCTCACTCTTTGGAAAAGCATAATAACGGTCTGGCGCTGATATTAGAAGATTTTGGGGGGGACTCCCTGAAGAACCTAATCGCAGCTAAAAACCTTGAAATAAGCGAATTTCTGAGTCTGGCAATTCATTTAGCAGAAACCCTAGCTCAACTGCATGAAAATAAGATTATTCATAAAGATATTAAACCGCAGAATATCATTATCAAACCCAAAACAAATCAAATTAAAATCATCGATTTTAGCATTTCCACGTACTTAGAGCGAGAAAACCAGATTCTCAGCAATCCCAACTTGCTAGAAGGCACTCTCGCCTATATGTCCCCAGAGCAAACTGGGCGGATGAATCGCTCAATTGACTACCGCACTGACTTTTACTCATTAGGTGTCACCTTTTATGAAATTCTGACTGGGAAGCTGCCGCATCAAGCCACGGACCTCCTAGAATTAATTCACTGCCATATCGCTAAAAGACCAGTGCCACCTCATCAGCAAATCGGCGAGATTCCCGAAGCGATTTCTGACATCGTAATGAAATTATTAGCCAAAACTGCGGAAGACAGATACCAAAGCGCTAGGGGACTAAAAGCTGACCTAGAAATGTGCCAGCATCAACTGCAAACGCAGGGAAAAATTGACAACTTTCCCATCGGTAATCGGGATAAATTTGGACAATTTCTCATCCCCCAAAAACTCTATGGGCGCGAGCAAGAAGTAGCCACTTTGATGGCAGCCTTTGAGCGAGTCTCCGGCGGAACCAGCGAAATGATGCTAGTGAGCGGTTACTCAGGGATTGGCAAATCTTCCTTAGTGAATGAAGTTCAAAAACCGATTGTCAGGCAGCGCGGCTATTTTATCTCAGGTAAATTTGACCAATTAAAACGAAATATTCCTTATGCTTCTTTGATTCAAGCCTTTCAGGGCTTGATGCGGCATCTGTTAACAGAAAGTTCGGAAAAACTAGCCATTTGGAAAGAGCAACTCTTAGAAGCTTTAGGCTCAAATGGCCAAGTCATAGTAGATGTCATTCCCGAAGTCGAACTGATTGTGGGCCCTCAAGAAGCTGTTCCGCAAGTGGGGGCATCTGAATCCCAGAATCGCTTTAATCGCGTCTTTAAAGAATTCATTCATGTATTTACTAAACCCTCACACCCCCTCGTCGTCTTTTTGGATGACTTACAGTGGGCAGATTCGGCATCGCTCAAGTTGATTAATCTGCTTATTTGTGACCCGGACAGCCAATATTTACTGCTGATGGGAGCCTATCGAGATAACGAAGTCAGTCCGACGCATCCGTTGATGCTGACGTTAGATGAGATTCACAAGAATGGGGCGGTTGTAAATAATATCACTCTCCGTCCTTTGGATATTGGGAACGTCAGCTTACTGGTAGCGCATACCCTAAAGGAGTCTTCCGCTCCGAGAAACCGGGTTTCTGAATTGTCCGAGCTACTGTTCAATAAAACCCAGGGCAATCCTTTCTTCTTGACTCAGATGTTCGCTACTCTGTACCAAGAAAAACTATTGACCTTTGATTTTAGTGCTGGGTGCTGGCAGTGGTCATTAAACGAAATTCAAGCGGTAGGAATCACTGATTATAATGTCGTAGAACTGATTGCCAGAAATATTCAAAAACTCCCGGAAAAGACGCAGGAGGTCTTAAAATTAGCCGCCTGCATTGGAGACAAGTTTAATTTAGAGGTTCTGGCTATTGTCAATGAAAAATCTCAGTCGGAAACGGCGACTGATTTGTGGGGCGGACTTCAGGCTGGCTTGGTTTTGCCCCTAAACGAAGCCTACAAAATCCCTCTTGTTTTTAACTCCGATGAAATGAGCAGAGAAGCAGATCACAGGATAGCTCCAGATTCTCCTCTGCTATCAGGCTCACCTGCCTCTTTGCCTTGCAGCCATCACGCCCCTATCGCTTACAAATTTCTCCATGACAGGGTGCAGCAAGCGGCGTATTCTCTTATTCCCGAATCTCAGAAACAACAGACGCATTTGAAAATTGGTGAACTGCTATTGGAGCATACTCCAGCAGAGGAGATTGAAGAAAATATCTTTGAGATTGTCAATCAGTTAAATGTTGGGGCTGACTTCATCACCCATCAGGCAAAAAAAGATCGTCTAGCCAGATTAAATTTGATAGCAGGCAAAAAAGCTAAGGCAGCAACAGCTTATGAAACTGCCGCCAGACAACTACGGGTGGGGCTAGAACTCCTAAGAGAAGATAGCTGGGAAACTCAGTATGACCTGACGTTTTCTCTGTATGTGGAAACAGCGGCGGTGGAATTTCTAAATATCAACTTCGAGCGAGCAAGAATACTTTCTGAGGCAGCTCTCAAACACGCTAAAACTCTGCTTGAAAAAGTAAAAGTTTATGAAATCCAAATGCAGTTTTATACCCAGCAAAACCAGATGCAGGTCGCGTTCGATATTGCGCTGCAAGTTCTCGGTATGCTGGGCGTCTCCCTTTGTCCAGAACCTCCACAAGAGATGAATACGGAGGCATTAGCTTCTCTGCCCGAAATGACGGATCTCAATAAGCGAGTGGCTATGGGGATATTATTGAAATCCGCTCCTCTTGCTTTTCATGTGGCTCCTGCCTTACTTCCACAAGTTCCATTTACAATGATTCATCTGTGTATCCAATATGGTAATTCACCCCAAGCTGCTTCGGGGTATGCGGTTTATGGCATGATTTTGTGCTGGCATCTGGGTGAAATTGAGGCGGGATATCGCTTTGGGCAACTAGGTTTAAATTTGTTGGATCGATTTGATGCCAAAGAACTGAAATCTTACGTCTATGTAGTTTTTAATGCTCACATTAGACACTGGAAAGAGCATGGAAAAGAAACCTTAGTACCATTAATTGAAGGCATCAAAAGTGGTTTAGAAACTGGAGATTTAGACGATGTTGGCTATAGTTGTATTTACTATTGCGATCATATATTTTTTACTGGCCAACCGTTAGAGTTTGTGGATCAGAAGCAGGCGCACTATCTTGATTTACTGCTGAAACTTCAACAAGATTCGCATCTTCCTTATTTGAAAATATGGAGAGTAATGGTATTACAATTACTTGCAGCCCCTGAAGAAAAATATACGGTCAAGGGCGAAGCTTTGAATGAAGATGAACTCCTGCAACAGTCAATTGCTGACAATAAACATATGTTTGTTTTTGTGGCTCACTTGACAAAACTGATTCGATTTTACTTGTTGAAAGATTACGCTCAGTCAGTGAAAAATGCCAGCGAAGCAGAAAAATATAAAGAAGGTGCACCGGCGCTGATGAGTGGTGCGGAACACAATTTCTACTATTCTCTAGCCCTCCTTGGTCAATATCCCCAAGTTTCCAGCAGCGAACAAGAAGAATTCTTGAAGCAAGTGGCTAAAAATCAGGAAAAAATGCAGGAATGGGCTATACATGGGCCGATGAATTATCAACACAAGTACGAGTTAGTGGAGGCAGAGAAAGCGCGAGTCTTGGGAAAAATTGGCAAAGCGATGGAGTATTATGACGCCAGCATTCAAGGAGCCAGAGAACAGGGATACATTCAGGAAGAAGCCCTAGCTAATGAACGGGCAGCCGAGTTTTATTTCTCTCGCGGTCGGGAGAAGATAGCGGAGATTTATTTGACGGATGCTTACTATGGCTATATTCGCTGGGGAGCGAAGGCCAAAGTGAAAGATTTATCAGAACAATATCCTGAATTCTTCTGGCGACTACTGGCTAAAGAAGCCCCCACCCTCGACGTATCACGGACAACTAGCGCGACGACTACGGGGAGTTTTGCGGCACTGGATTTCGCCTCTGTGATGAAATCTTCTCAAGCTATTTCTGGCGAAATTGTTCTGGAAAGCCTGCTTTCTAAGTTATTGAAAATTGCGATCGAGAATGCTGGGGCTGAAAAAAGTTACTTCATTTTAGAAAAAGATGGTCAACTGGTGGTAGAAGGCACGGCAAGCATAGATAATAATGAGGTAGTAGTGCTGCAATCCACGCCGATAGAAACGAGTCATAAACTGCCCTTATCTCTCCTCAATTATGTGGCTAGAACTCAGAAGAATGTGGTTTTAAATGATGCAAGTCAGGAGGGAATTTTTACCAGGGATAGCTATATCGTTAACGCCCAACCGCAGTCGATTTTATGTATGCCTGTTGTCCATAAAGGAAAGCTTATTGGTCTGCTTTACTTGGAAAATAATCTGACAACGAGTGCGTTTACGGACGATCGCCTGGAAGTTTTAACCGTGCTCTGTTCTCAAGCAGCGATTTCTCTGGAAAATGCCCGACTATATGCCAATTTGTCTGAGGCGACGGACAACCTGAAACAAGCCAATGAGCAATTAGAAGATTACAGCCGGACTTTAGAACATAAAGTGGAAGAGAGGACGCAGGAATTACAGGAAAAAAATCTGCTGCTGAGCCAGGAAATTCGCGATCGCGTGCAGATAGAGCAAGCTCTGCGACAATCAGAAGCGCTATTAAAAAAACAAGCCGAACAACTAGAGCTTTCTTTCCAAGAGCTCAAGCGCACCCAGACCCAGCTCATTCAGACTGAGAAAATGTCCTCCCTGGGACAGATGGTGGCTGGAGTGGCCCACGAAATCAATAACCCTATTAACTTCATATATGGCAACCTGACTCACGTCAGGACATACAGTGAAAACATACTAGGACTGGTGAAACTCTATCAGGAACAATACCCCCATCCCACAGCAACGATTGTTGAGGATATTGAGGAAATCGAATTAGAGTTTTTGATGGAAGACTTACCCAAAGTGCTCGATTCGATGAAGGTGGGGGCAGACCGAATTCGCGAAATAGTCCTCTCTCTGCGAAACTTCTCGCGACTGGATGAAGCGGAAATGAAAGAGGTCGATATCCATGAGGGGATTGATAACACCCTATTGATTTTGCAGCATCGACTGCAAGCCAAATTAGACCAGTCTGCTATTCAAATAATTAAAGAGTACGGCCCGCTGCCGCTGGTGGAGTGCTATGCCGGCCAACTGAACCAGGTGTTTGTAAATTTACTGGCGAATGCGATTGACACTCTCCACGATCAAAGGGGGCCGCGGACGATCGCAATTCGCACTTCAGTGAGGTATGGGGAAGAAGAAAAATCCCCGATTTCCAATCCCCCCCTTGCCGAAAGCTCTACAGTTTCTTCGGCTGAGGTGGATTCCCACAACCTCGCCCCCACCCGGAAAGCTGCCCAATTTGTTGTGATTCGCATTTGCGACAATGGTCCGGGTATGACAGAGGAAGTGAAGGGACGGGTGTTCGACCCCTTCTTCACGACGAAACCCGTAGGGAAGGGCACCGGTTTGGGGCTGTCAATCAGCTACCAGATTGTGGTAGAAAAACACCGCGGACAGTTGAAGTGTGTTTCTCATCCCGGTCAGGGGGCAGAGTTCATCATTCAGATTCCTATTCGACAGGACTATCAAAAATTGGCTTTGCAAAGCCAAACCTGATGAGTAGTTTTTGTTGGTATTTCTTGTAGTCCTAAAGAGATAATGATACAGCGGTTCCCGCTGTAAGTAGCGTAGGTTTTACCAGTAGTATGGCCACCACAAATAATTGTTAGGTCGCCAAGGGTCAATTCTGCTTGCTTTAAAACACCAAGATTTTTGAGTTTTACTTTCATCAATATTTGGCTAAAATGACAACTTACGATTTCATTTTACAGTATTAGAAGGATTAATTATACCGAAACTTTCCCCATCGTCAACTCCTGCTGCTTAACAGGAATACAAATCTCAAACTCGGTCCCTTTTTCTGGCGTTGAAAAACACCTCAGCGTCCCACCATGTTTTTCAGTAATAATCTGATAACTAATCGCCATTCCCATTCCGGTTCCCTTCCCTACAGGCTTTGTTGTAAAAAATGGATTGAATATCTGTGTTTGAATTGATTCTGGAATTCCATTGCCATTATCGGCGATCGCAATTTTAACCCACTGCGAATATACCACCGAGGTACAAATGGTAATACAACATGGGTGCTTCTCGATCGAGCAAGCTACCCGTTGAATATTTATTTCTTCCAGTGCATCAATAGCGTTTGCCAAAACATTCATAAATACTTGGTTAAGTTGTCCGGCATAACACTCAACTAGCGGTAAATCACCATAGTCTCGAATGACTTTAATTTCTGGATGTTCTAGTCGCGCTTTGAGACGATGTTGCAAAATTAACAGCGTGCTATCAATTCCTTCATGGATATCAACTTCTTTAAAATCTGACTCATCCATTCGGGAAAAATTGCGGAGTGACAGCACAATCTGGCGAATGCGATCGGTACCAATTCTCATTGAACTCAAAATTTTAGGTAAATCATCTTGCAAAAAATCCAGGTCAATATTTTCTGCTTCTTTCTCAATTTCGCCAATTGGGTTTGGATAATGCTTTTGATATAAGTGTACCAAATTTAATATAGTGTCAGCATAATATTGTACATGAATTAGATTGCTATGAATGAACCCGACCGGATTGTTAATTTCATGGGCTACTCCTGCAACTAATTGCCCCAAGGATGAGATTTTTTCTGTCTGAATCAGTTGGGTTTGCGTTCGTTTTAAAGTCTCAATTGCCTGCTCAAGCTGCTGAGATTTGTCTCGTTCTCTGGCTTCGCTATCGCGTAAGGTGACTTCTATTTGTTTCCGTTGAGCTATTTCTGCGGTGAGTTGCGCGTGGATTTCCAATTGTCGGAATACTTCTTCAAATGTGCTAGCCAAAAATTGAATTTCGTTAGCGGGAATCGTCTTTGGCATAGGAAAGATGCCAGTTTTTTTACTGTGGGAAACTGCTTCTGTCAAATCCCGCAAAGGTTGCAATACATTCTTCTGAAGGAGTATCCCCATGATTAACAAAATTGTGATGATGCCAACTAGCAATAACAATGTTGAGGTAATGAAAGTTCTGTGGGCAGCTTGCTTCATTTGGTTGAGATCGAGTAGCGCGATCGCCACTCCCCGTCGTTGAGATGTGCCAAATAAGGTACTGCTAAAAGGCAGAATTTGTGCGATCGCAGGCTTGCCATCTAGTACGATATCGTAGGTGACTTCGACGCTTGTGGTTGCCGCTTGGTCGATCGCTTGCGCCAGTTGCGGATAGATCGAAGTGTATGGCCCATTAGTCGTATTCTGAGGACTGCGGGCGATCGCCATTCCAGATGGATCGACAATCGCAATTTCCAGCACACCCGGCATCGTGGCAAAATTTTGCACAACCCGTCGCAGAATGCTTTTATTCTCTAACTCTAGTAAGCCTTCTGTAGAAAACTCCAGAGATTGTGTAATCGATTGAGCCCGGTTATGAACTTGCGTTTCTAAGTCAGACTGCATCAGCCGATAGTTGAGTCCGAGGGTTGCCAGTCCAACAGTGGCGATCGACAACCCAACGCTAACTAGCAAGCGCTGGGACAAACTATGGGGACGCAACCATTTGGTCATAATTGCCACTCCTTGATCGCTGTAGTTACCAGCTCAGTATTAATCTCCACATCCTGACGCGGTATCCGTCCGGCACGGGGGTCAGATTTTAATAGTTCAGCCATTTGAGCGATGGCCTCTGACAAGCGACCAGACTTAAACATCTGTTTTTGCATAGCAATATCACCCTTTTTCAGACCAGCGTAATCTTTAGCAAAAGCCTCACCCTTCTGTCCCAGGTTTTGAGCAACTTTTTGAAACACGACATTAGGCTTTGTTTCCACCGCACTCATAATATCCAACCAAGCAAGGATAAATTGCTTCAATTCAGCTTTCTTTGTGGGAGTAATAGCTGACCTAGAAACCAACGTATCAATAACTAAACTATCAACTTCCTGAGTGGTAAAAATAATATTCCCCTTGATTGCTTGGGCAGTTTCGCCTAGAAGTGGTTGCCAGATCACGGCGGCATCTAAACGTCCCTGCTGCATCACCTCAACCGCTGTTTCGTTAGAAATATCTTCAATCTTGACCTCTTCGGGTTTAATCTGGTGCAACTTGAGGGCTTCTAATAAAATCAGATGATTCACTGTTCCGAGTTTCGCTCCGACTCTTTTACCGCGAAGGTTTGCCACTGACTTGATTGCAGGTTGAGCAACAATACCATCAGCCCCATGAGAAATATTTGTTACCATCAGCACCGCAGGCTTGTCACTACCCGAATCAGACTGCACCACATCCCACAAAGAGACAAAAGTCGCGTCTAGAGTACCGCGCAGCATGGCGCGAGTCGAATCTTGTTGATTCTCAAATCGAATGAGTTGCACGTCCAATCCGCGCTGTTTGAATAAGCCTGCTTCCTGAGCATAAAGTACAATATCAAATCCTGCCCAACTGGTGATGCCAACGCGCAAAGGAGCTAGTGGCTGTGGTGCAAGGCTACAAGCATTCATAATCAGGCTAACCGCCAGTGTCAAAACGCAGAGGACACTGAGCGATCGCCATTTCGTTAAGGTCAACCAATACCTACGCAATAATTGTCTAGTGCCGGTCTGAGCTTTGCCAGTCATCTATGTAGCCTCAACGCTCTTGTTCCTCGATGATAGCAAAAACTTTTCTGGATCTCATTCCCTGAAAAAACGCCTAAAACAAATGTAAAATAAAACTCTTCTCCTCGCTTATAATTCATTACCAAATCCAACCAAAATCAAGAAATCGTCACTGATTCCCGCACATAAGAATTCCCCGATTCATCTGTCGGCAAATATAGTTAGAACTTCTACACAAGGCCGATATTACGATGCGAATCGCTTCCGGGAGTTGAGGGGTTCGTTGCTCTGGCGGTTCTGGGGACGCTGCAATCAACAGTTTATTCACAGAGGAAAATTCCGTCCAATATTGCGATCGGTAACGATATCAGCCGGATGAGTATGCTTGCCAGCCTCAACGAATTCCCCCCAACCCCATTTTTAAACTGGATTGGGGGGTTTTGTTGCTATCTTTTTTGCCTATTAGAGCGCGATCGAATCAAAACTTGCTCGGCGCGATCGCCCTTTCCAAAGATCGCACTCTCGGTATAACAATAAGGATAGAAACCCGCAAGTGCGATCGCACGCTCATGGAAGAGCGATCGATCTACGGGTAATTTTGAAGTATTGGGTATTGAGTATTGCGATCGCTAGCTAACGGCATATTAAACAAAGTGAAAAGACTCTATTGAGTCCGTTTCAACTGAAATATTGCACCCTTCTGGCTTAACAGGCTTTTCGACCTGTTCCACAAAAAGTAAGTGAATTTTATTGTGGGGTGGGCAGGAGATACCGCCCGTGAAAGGCTTCTTGCAACTGGTGCAAAATCTCACTTGCAACGAGTTGTTTTGCTCAAGAGTGCGATTGCTAGCAACCTCAACTGATTACGCCTCAATCTTTCACCGCTACATCAGATCGAGCTTACAATTTTCAGCCCGAGAAGGAAACACTAGGTAGGTGTTTTTTCTGGGCTGTAAAAATTGCGATTGTATCACAATAGGATGACCCCTATCTGCTTGTTATGGAAATAGATCCTGTGCCATTTCTAAATCGCCTCCGGCGTACCATGTCCTCTGCAGAAGCTTGGGGGTTTAGTGTGGTTGGATATCTGATGTGGTTTGCCTTAGCGCCGTCGATGCAAGCAGGAATTGGCTCCGCATCGCTGTTGGTCTGGATTCCTGGTGTTATCGTCGGAATTCTGCTTAACCTTCAAGTTCAGAGTTTGGGTGAGAAATATCCAGATGTATCTGGGGGAACACCAAATTACATCACGCGATTGCTCCATCGTTACCCTGCCCTTTCCCGCTATTTGGGGATTGCCTACTACTTGGGGTGGGTTTCCTTTCCGCCCATTAATGCGATCGTCATCACAGATTTGATCCAATTCCATTTAGCACCGATGGGGCTGAATATTCCAGAAAAAGTGTTTGAGATCGGTTTTACTGCGATCGCTTACTTTGTAGCATTCAGTGGCACCCGCGCCGTCGCCATTCTGCACCTCTTTTTTGTGTTTCCTTCGATCGGCTTTTTACTCCTCTTCTGCGTTCAGGGTTTAGGCTGGCTTGCCTTTTCGCCCCAAAGCCCCGGACTCTTGCCCACCAGCATTGATGCCATCAGTGTCCAGGACTGGCTGAAATGGTTCTTGTTTGCCGCTTATAGCTTTTATGGCTGTGACACAGCTTCATCCTTTGTAGCAGACAGTCTCCACCCAAAAGACACCCTTAAGGCGCTGTCTTGGGTTGCCTGGTTCATGCCTCTGGTGTTTGTCGGTGGCACTTTAGTGTTGGTGCAGTTGGCAACCGCTGCCGGTTTAGAAGGCAATTTGTACGGCAAATTCCTGGTGGCTGCCAAGCCTTTCTGGGGAGACGCTGCCCCTGTCATAGTCACTTTGCTGGTTGCGGCTAGCTGTTTGTTGGGATCGGCGACTAGCGTTTGCAATACGCCCCGCATCCTTTTCCAACTCGCGCAGGATGGGCTGTTGTCTCCCGTGTTTGGCGCAGTGTCCCGTCGGGGTGCCCTAGAACCCGCGCTGTTGCTAACCTTTGTATGTAGTTTAGGATTTTTAGTATGGGGCAACACCACTCAAATTGTCGTGGTGTCAGGGGTGAGTTTTTTCATTTCTATTATGGGGTTGCACTTGGGGCTGTGGATGCAGCGCAACGATCCAGTCGTGCGTTGGGGGCGACTATCCTTAGCATTGCTGGTGGTGGAGTTCATTTCCCTGGTGGTGGGTGGTTTTGCCTGGGGATGGATGGATTTTTGTCTCGGATTGCTGTTGCCGTTAGCAGTGATAGCTATCGACGCTGCGGTTCTGCGGATTCCTTGGGCATTTTTGCATTTACCGTGGTGGGATAGACTGCATACCAAGCCAGTAACTCCTCCTAAAAACGAAGACTTTGTGGTGCTTCAGGTCGCAATTTTGATTGCGCTGATTTGTGGTGCAGCGGCGATCAGTTGGCTCATCCGCTCTTGGCTGCGGGTAGAAGCCGGAACCCACAATCCCTATCTGCTGATTATTGTGTTGATGACGCTGGCATTTGTGGGAGTAGCGATTGCTTGCTGGACAACTCTACCCCAGGTTGCTGCGATCGAAGAACTAGCAATCTCCTCGACGGCGCAAGCTAAAGAACTGGAGACAACCCTAAACGAACTAAAAAAAGCCCAGATGCAAGTTATCCAAAGCGAAAAAATGTCTAGCTTGGGACAGTTGGTTGCGGGAATTGCCCATGAAATTAATAACCCCGTCAACTTCATCCACGGTAATCTCACCCACCTGGACGAATATACCCAAAATCTGCTGCAGATGATAGAACTCTATCAACAGCGCCATCCCAGCAACGATCCAGACGTGCAAGCAATGGCAGAGGAAATCGATTTGGAATTCCTCACTGAAGATATCCAAAAGATAATTTCATCTATAAGGGTAGGAACCGAGCGAATTCGCGGTATTGTCGTCTCGTTGCGAAACTTTTCTCGCATGGATGAAGCAGACTTCAAAGATGTTGATATTCATGAGGGAATTGAAAGTACATTGCTGATTTTGCAACACCGACTCAAAGATAAACCAGAGAGTCCAGGCGTGGTAACGATCAAAGACTATGGCACATTGCCCAAGGTGGAATGTTTCCCCGGACAACTCAATCAGGTATTCATGAATATTTTGGTCAATGCCCTGGATGCCCTAGATGAGATGAATAGCAAACGCTCCTATCAGGAGCTTAAAGACACCCCGAACCAGATTACGATTCGGACTTCTGCGATCGACAATCAATGGGTGGAGGTGGCGATCGCTGACAACGGAATCGGTATGACAGACCGAGTGAAGCAGCGCATTTTTGATCCCTTTTTCACGACCAAAGCCATCGGTAAAGGTACAGGTTTGGGAATGTCGATTAGTTATCAAATCATTACTGAAAAACATCGCGGTAACATCCAGTGTTTTTCTACACCTGGCTCAGGCACCGAGTTTGTGATTCAGATACCCATTCGGCAACAGATAATTTCAGGATTCCCGATCGCTGCTGAATCTTAACCACTTCGCGTTCAGTGCAGCCCTCAAAGAATCTGAGGCGGTACAATAATCAATCAAGGTGTCAATTACCCCCAACTGCTCGATCTGAAGCCGTAAGAATCTTAGAAGCGCGATCGCCCTTAACAAAGATCGCACTCTTCGCAGAATAATTAGGCTAGAAACTAAGAGAGCGATCGCAATACCGGAATGAAGGGCGATCGACCAAATGGTAATTTTGAAGTATTGGGTATTGCGATCTCAGCAGGATGAGTTCCTGAAAATTCTCAACTCCACCTTCAACGACCTCGATACAGTCGGCCTACAACGGGCTTGTTATATCAACTCCCAGAATTGCATAATTTAATTAACTCACAAGTTATTTGATTGCCAAGATTCAGCGTTTCATGAACTTTTTCTTTCAGCTTATTGAAGTCCGTAGAGGATTTTTCCGTTAAATCAAATACCTCTTTCAGGTCTGAGTCTGTGTAGAAGCAACTTGCCAAAGGGTGTAAAGGCTTTGTATTAAATCCGAAAATCCCACCCTTAGAATCTATATACATGGGTTTTGAATTCACCAATTCAATTCTATATCTCAAGGCAAGTAGACTTTTGCATCTACTCTCAATATCATCCAATTGGTGGTAAAATTTTTGAACTTTTGACATTAACTCTATACTACTTCTAGCAAGAAGTAAACGAGACGATTCTTCTCGCCATACGCCGCGATTTTTACTAAAGCATGATTGCCATTTTTTCGATAAAGCATCTTGATTTTGATTAAGAAGTTCCTGAAGTAAGTTGCAGTCTTGCTGTATTTCCAAGCTCAAAAGACAATGAATAGATGCAACCTGCTCACTACTTATAGATTTCTCTTGATTGCTAAATATCTGTTCCCACTCAGAATAATACTTCTTGAGTAAATCACGATTATTGGGCTCTGCCAAGTCATTGCATATATCTTCCCAAAACACTATATAGACAGGGAACTTATTTTCTAATCTACGCTTTTCATTTAAAGACCGGACAAAATCTTGAAGCTTTGCATCTCTTGATGCCGTAGTTGCAATAATGTACTCACTGAGTGGAGGTGAAAAGCATTCTGCTTTGACAATCTCTGCCTGGATTATTTTCTTGGTTAGCTTGTTATCCTCAACTCGTTTACACTGAACACCTATATACTTGTCGGAACTGTTTTGCCGACCATAAATATCAATACCATTTTGTGCCTGTCCACTTCTGCCATATCTCTGTGCCTGATTGTCGTGCCATTTTCGTTGATAAATTTCCCATGTAATATCCTCAAATTCATCCCAAGATTTAGGTTTTGGTAAATGACTTGTGGAAGGTGTCGGCATGGCTGCTAATGTAATGTTTTTAACAGAGACTCCACTAGGATAGCACAACCACCAAATAATTCAGTTTCGATCGCCCCACCGAAAAAAAAAATAGAAAACCCCCAAACTCTATCTTTCTAAGATTTTGGGGGTTTTCTTCCTAACTCCCGTTCAAATTACAACTTACTCGGCTCGATCGCCGGAGCACGCAGAGACAGAGTTTTATCCGCAGCAGCCTTAGCCACAAGCGACGGCACAGAATCGCGCAACTTAGCCGTCAACTGTACAGTAGTCGCATCATAAACCTGAGTCAGCATCTTCGGATACAAACCAATGCCAATAATCGGCACCAACAGAGCCGCAATAATAAACACTTCTCGCGGTTCCGCATCCACCAATTCTTCGTGATCGGACAATTCCTTATTCTCAGGCCCGTAGAAGATTTCGCGCAGCATCGACAGCAGATAAATCGGAGTCAAAATCACCCCGACAGCAGCTAGAAATACCACACAAACTTTAAACACAGGATTGTAAGCATCGCTCGTTGCAAAACCTACAAACACCATCAATTCTGCTACAAAACCGCTCATTCCCGGCAAAGCCAAAGAAGCCATAGAACAAGCAGTCCACATCGCAAAAACCTTACGCATTTTCTGCCCGACACCGCCCATTTCGTCGAGCATGAGCGTGTGAGTGCGATCGTAAGTGCATCCTACCATGAAGAACAAACTCGCCCCTATTAAACCGTGGGAAACCATTTGCAGCATTGCACCGCTCATTCCCAAATCAGTAAACGAAGCTATCCCAATCAGCACAAACCCCATGTGCGAAATCGAAGAATAAGCAATTTTCCGCTTCAAATTTCGCTGAGCAAAAGAAGTTAATGCCGCGTAAACAATGTTAACCACACCCAAAATTACCAAGATGGGCGCGAAGGTAGCGTGAGCATCTGGGAGCATTCCCGCATTCATCCGCAGTAAAGCGTAACCGCCCATTTTTAGCAGAATTCCTGCTAGCAACATATGGGCGGGTGCGGTTGCTTCCCCGTGAGCGTCAGGGAGCCAAGTGTGCAGCGGAAAAATTGGCAGTTTGACGCCGTAAGCTATTAAGAAACCTGTATACAGGATCAATTCTACATTGGGGGCATAATCTTTAGCTGCGATCGCCCGCATATCAAAAGTCACCGTATCGCCGTAAAACGCCATCGTCAGCCCGCCAAGCAAAATAAACAGCGAACCGCCTGCGGTGTACAGGATAAACTTAGTTGCTGCGTAAAGGCGCTTCTTGCCGCCCCAGATTGACAAAATCAGGTAAATGGGTACTAATTCCAGTTCCCAAACTAGGAAAAACAGCAACATATCTTGCACGGCAAAAACTGCTATTTGCCCGCCGTACATTGTCAACATCAAAAAGTAAAATAGCTTCGGTTTAAATGTGACCGGCCAAGCCGCTAAAGTAGCCAGAGTAGTAATAAAACCAGTCAGCAAAATCAGCGGCATCGACAAACCATCAGCACCAACCGACCAATTTAAATCGAGTTGCTGCACCCAAGTATAGCTTTCTACCAGTTGCAAGTCTGGATTGCTGAAGTCGTACTGAGTATAAAAAGCGTAAACAAGTAGGGCAAAATCGATCAAACCCACAATTAGGGCATACCACCGCACCGTCTTGCCATCCTTATCGGGAATCAAAGGAATCAGCAGGGACGCAGCAATGGGAAACAGAATTGTTGTTGTTAACCAGGGAAAGTTAGCTGTATCCATTGTGTTCTAAAATCAACTCTCAACTATCACATTTAGACATCTTTTTGGCATTATAACCTAAACTTTATACTTTATTTAGATTAAAGCACAAATAAGCTGTTGAGGATTTAAACGACACTACCTAAGCAAGCAAGGTACTTGCACTCTTCGTGTATCAAGTTCAATAGTTTTCACTTTTTATCAGTCGCTCCCTCCTCAGAATTATCTTGAGGCTTTTGACCACCAAATAGCTTTTTGAAAAGCCCACCTAACCCTATAATCAAGAAGATCCAAATTTTTTTCAAGGCTACAACAAAGAACAGTAAAACTTTGGCAAAAACTCCGGTTTTGACTGCTGCTGCTCCTACACCGCCAGCAATGAGAGCCGTTAGACCAATCTCAGCCACCTTATCAGTACCTTGAATAAAGTCACTGTATTTATTCCCAGTCACATAGTCGTAATTAGCAACAAGTTTTTCGATTTCTGGTTTCAACAGTGGCAGTTCTGTAGGAGATGTGACTAGAGTAATCGAAGTCACTCCACCACGACCTAGTTTGCGGGTGTTGTAGTTCACCACTGGATTGCCATTTTCGGTAGCGAAAAGTGCCCATACCAAGTTATGCGAAGCTTGATCGTAATGAGGTACTTCTTGCCAACCAGTAATTACAAGAGAGGGTAAACCTTTTGATTGTCGCTGTTTGTTTTCTTCTTCTGTTCCAGTTTTAATGCTTTCAAGAATAGCCTTTGAATCAATAGATTGAGACTCATCCTCTTTAACATAGCCAAGTGGGTCATAGCTGAACACAACAAACCAATCTTTGTTAGGAGTGTTGGGAACTACTAAACCAATGTCCTGTTTTGAGGGAATATTTCCCATATACTCCATCAATTTTGAGGTATCCTCAGCATTGGCAAATAGATATCCTTTAGGTAAATTCAACTGAGCGAGATTGTCCCCCAGGGAAACAATGTGTGGCCCTTCGTTCCAATTCACTTTCGGCGGTGTGGTAGCAGCAACAACTGGTGTAAGGTTTAACGCGATAAATAATCCCAGAAAAAAACCAACGATTAAGCGGAAAGGTGAGTAAATAGCTTTGTCCATGATTGATCTCCTAAATTTCAACCTATGACATTTCAATTGGGAAATGGGAAATGGTAAACCCATTTCCCATTTATTCATCTCAACTCATGCCAGAAACGATCGCAAAACCCAGAACTGCGACAAACACAATCAGGGCATAAAATTGAGCGCGACCGCTCTCAAAGTATTTCAAACCTTCGCCCGTAACCAGGGTGATAAGCCCTGTTAAGTTGACTACACCATCGACGACTCGCAAATCCACTTCCATGACTTGCCGCGCCAAACGGCGGCTGCCTTTGACAAAGAGAAAGTCGTTGATATCGTCGAGATACCACTTGTTGAGGGAGAACTCGTAAAGCGGTTTGATTTTTTGGGCGATCGCACTTGCGTCAATTTTACGGCTCAAATACATCAGAGAAGCCAAAGTAATGCCCAGCAAAGCAATACCTACAGAGCTTCCACCCATAATCAAAAATTCCGTCAAATTGAACTCAGCAGCGTGTTGCAAAACTTCTTCCAGAGACTCGCCTGGAGCGCGAACAAACTGCTCGAAATAATTGGCAAACGGCGTACCGAGAAAACCGATAAACACAGAAGGTACTGCCAGCAA
This sequence comes from Microcoleus sp. S13_B4, assembly GCF_036700885.1. Classification (NCBI taxonomy): domain Bacteria; kingdom Bacillati; phylum Cyanobacteriota; class Cyanophyceae; order Oscillatoriales; family Microcoleaceae; genus Microcoleus; species Microcoleus sp. S13_B4. The sequence goes on along the minus strand of NZ_JAUBPU010000023.1, from coordinate 7,971 downwards.
GACTAACGGCAGAGCCATTGTCAGAGGAGATTCGTGAGGCAAATGGTCGTGCTCATCGTGACTTTCGCCAGTTGATGCCAATTCCTTAACGTTCATCGCTCCGGGGCCGAAAACCAAACCCGGTTGCAGAAGTTGCTGTTTGATAGCGTTGTTATTGCCCCGGAATTCGCCCTCAAAGGTGCTGAAATACATCCGGAACATATAAAACGCGGTCATCCCGGCTGTCAGCCAGCTAACAGCCCACAGAGCGGGATTTGCTGCGAAGGCGCTGGCGAGAATTTCGTCTTTTGACCAAAAACCAGCAAACGGCGGAATTCCGCAGATTGCCAAATTTCCGATTAAAAAGCAAGCAGAGGTAATGGGCATATATTTCCGCAAGCCGCCCATGACTCGCATATCTTGAGCGAGTGCAGGGTTGTGGCCTACAACTGCTTCCATACCGTGAATCACTGAACCTGAACACAGGAACAGCATTGCTTTGAAGTAAGCGTGAGTCATCAAGTGGAAAAGTCCGGCACTGTAAGCGCCGACGCCCATTGCCATCACCATGTAGCCGAGTTGGGAGATGGTGGAGTAGGCGAGGCCTTTTTTTATGTCATTTTGGGTAATCGCGATCGAAGCTCCCATAAATGCCGTAAAACAGCCGGTGCAGGCGATCAAATTCATGACTGCCGGCAGCCCTTCAAACACCGGGTACATCCGAGCGATCAGGAATACGCCGGCGGCTACCATTGTCGCGGCGTGGATTAATGCCGAAATCGGTGTCGGGCCTTCCATTGCGTCTGGTAGCCAGACGTGGAGGGGGAATTGAGCGGATTTGGCTGCTGGCCCCAAAAATATCAGGACGCCGAAGATTGTCGCCAGAGTCGCCGAAAGAGCACCGGATTCGACTAAAGAGTGGAGACGTTCGCCCATCACATCAAATTCAAAGCTGCCGGTGGCCCAGTAAATGCCGAGGATGCCCAGCAGCAGGCCGAAGTCGCCGACGCGGTTGGTGACAAAAGCTTTTTGGCAAGCGTCAGCAGCGGGTTTGCGATCGTACCAAAATCCGACTAACAGGTATGAACACATACCTACGAGTTCCCAAAAAATGTAAATCTGAACGATGTTCGGGCTGATTACCAGACCCAACATCGACGCGCTGAAGATGCTGAGGTAGGCGTAAAAGCGCACGTACCCGTCATCGTGCGCCATGTAGCCGTCGGTGTAAATCATCACCAAAAAGGCGACCGTGGTTACGATCGCCAGCATCACCGCCGTCAGGGGGTCAATGATATAGCCCATATTCAGCGAGAAGTCGCCAGCAGAAGCCCACTGAATAGTGCGGGTGTAGGGTGCGTGACCCTGTAGTTGACTCCACAGCAAAGCGAAAGAGAGTACCATTGACCCTCCCAGTGCGGAGAGGATTAATATCGCATTCGCCTGTCGGAGTTTGTTGGTTGCCTGGTTAAACGTGATTAAGCCTAGACCTACTAGCATTGCGCCTGCCAGTGGCAGGACTGGAATCAGCCAAGCGTATTGATAAAGCAGTTCCATGACTGATAGGTAATTTAAAGTTTCTACTAGATATTGCCACAATTCTTTACAAATTGTGGCACACGGCTGCGCGACTGGGCCAAAATACTTGATCCAATTCTTTAAGTATTGCTATACCCGAGTGCAATAGCGAGCGAGACGATCGCACTACTTTTTCATCGCGAACGAGACGATCGCAATAAACGCCGAAAATTATTCCCGTGCAAACGAAAACTATACGACAAATCTCACAGTCCTGTGCGTTCAAGACGGCGAGATTTATTTTGGTGTCAGATTTGAGGTAAAAATGGGGAAAGCCTTCTGCTTTCTACATAAAAGCCGAAGGTCTTCTAAACAAGAGCCGAATGCCTTGGAACCGTTACCTGTTGGCTACTTCCTGAAGTTGCAGCCGTTGAGATGGGGAAGCTACGTGAGCCGCGAGCATCCAGGAATCCAGAGTTCGCCGCAGTTCCTCCCGCCCTTGGTAGTCTTCCAATCTAAATCGAACTTTATCGCCCTCAAACAAAATCAGCGTGGGCAGACTTGTCAGCCGGTAAGTGTGGGCCAACTTGAAACATTGATCGGCATTCACGCCAACCAGCTTGACTTTTTCTGCCCACTGTGCTTCAAACGTCTTAAGCGTGGGATCGATCGCGCGGCACAAACCGCACCAAGGAGCCGAAAAGTGAACTAAAACGGGGGTAGAGGCTTGAAACACCTCTTGTGCAAAAGTGCGTTCGCTAACCGACAACACCATGAGCCCTCAAAATTTAATAATTTTTTTTCTATTCTAGGGATCATGCTACCAGTATATGTTCCTAGTTACACGCATCAAAAAAGGATGAATTTTCCACAGCAGGCCTGTAAAAATGACTACACCCACGTAGGAAGGGCGCAGAAACTCAAGCAAATCAAGGGTTTGACGCTTTTGTAGGATTGCCAAAAAAGGAATTATTGAGGTTCGAGATTTGATGGTTTCAAAGGATTCTCCAAAACGAGCCTGAAGCCGGCTGTCGCCGTGCCACACTCCGAACAGGTGGTGAAGTACCAAACCGATGGAAGTAACGAGGGTAAAGCTAGTGCCAATCCACAGGGTGTGGGCCACGCACCAAATCACCTGTCCCACCATTTGCGGGTGACGGGTGATGCGAATGATGCCAGTTTCGTAGAGGTGAACTTGGGGCTTTTGGACGGCGGCAATTTCTAGGAGGTTGAAAGTTGCTGGGTACAGAAACAGAAAAGAAATTGCCGAAAGTATCCAAACTGCGGGTTTAACTCCGGGTAATCCCTGTACTTGCCAAAGCTGTACGCCGTCGTAGCGGTGGTTGAAAAAGTAGACAATCAGAATGACGGCTAGCGGCAAACTGACAAGGGCAAACAAAACGCGATAAAGTCTCGGCCCGATCAGCTTTTCACCTTTGGGCCGGAGGGCTGCTAAACCGCTGTGGGCGATCGCAAAAACCAGTAACAGGCCCAGAATAACTAAGTGGGAGTCGAGCGCCAAGTCGATCGTCATTGCAAATATTAAGAAAAGTTATTGATTCTCGGCCAATTTGTGTCACAAAGTATCTATGGGAGCATTCAGCGGTTATCAGTCAGTTAACTGTTCACTGTTCGCTGTTGACTATTGACTGTTCGCTGTTCGCTGTTGACTGTTCGCTGTTGACTGTTCGCTGTTTGCTGTTCGCTGCCTACAGTCAACCGTCAACCGTCAACTGAAAACTGAAAACTGACAACTGACAATTTAGATATATGTCTGACCTTCCTTTCACTTTAGACCAGTTACGCATTCTCAAGGCGATCGCCTCTGAAGGAAGCTTCAAACGCGCCGCGGACAGCCTCTATGTATCCCAGCCAGCAGTTAGCTTGCAGGTGCAAAACTTAGAGAGACAATTGGACGTGCCGCTGTTTGACCGGGGGGGGCGGCGGGCGCAACTGACCGAAGCCGGACACCTGCTGCTGAGTTACGGCGAGAAAATTTTATCGCTTTGCCAGGAAACTTGTCGAGCTCTGGAAGACTTGCAAAACCTCCAAGGCGGTACTTTGATCGTCGGCGCTTCTCAAACAACGGGGACGTATTTGCTTCCCCGGATGATCGGAATGTTTCGCCAAAAGTACCCGGATGTAGCAGTACAGCTTCACGTTCACTCGACCCGCCGCACGGCGTGGAGTGTGGCCAACGGGCAAATCGATTTGGCAATTGTTGGCGGAGAAATTCCTACCGAACTTGTAGAAGCTTTAGAAATTGTTCCTTACGCTGAGGACGAATTAGCTCTGATTCTCCCTCCGTCTCACCCGATGGTACAACAAGAAACTATCCAAAAAGAAGACCTTTACAAATTGCAGTTTATATCCCTCGATTCGCAGTCTACTATCCGCAAAGTAATCGATCAGGTACTGACTCGCTGCGGCATAGACACGCGCCGCTTGAAAATAGAGATGGAACTAAATTCGATCGAAGCAATTAAAAATGCCGTTCAGTCGGGGCTGGGCGCTGCTTTTGTGTCCGTTTCGGCGATCGAAAAAGAGTTACTCATGGGCGTTTTGCACAAATCTCAAATGGACGAAGTTGTAGTAACTCGCATTTTGTCGCTGATTTACAACCCCAACCGCTACCGTTCTAAAGCAGCAGAGGCTTTCAGCAATGAAATTTTGCCCCAGTTTGCTACTTATTCGACCATCCTGGAGAAGAAAGAACCCCCGGCGCTCGATTTGGGATTCATAGAAATAGGAACTCCCAACTCGGCGGGAAGTTAATCTCTTAGGTCGCTTGCAGTTAGCAGTTCGCGGTTAGTTGAGAAATCGAAATCTGGTTTAACCACCTCTTTTTCTTCCTTCTTCCCTTTTCCTTCTTCCCTCTTCCTTCTTCCCTCTTCCTTCTTCTTAGCAAACAAAAATGGAAGTTTACTGCACCCGACCGGGCTGCCCGCGCCCTCAAAACTATTTTCCCGACCTCGATGACAGTTCCCTGCTGAAAACCGTGCAGCAAAAGTTTTGCACCGCTTGCGGGATGCCCATGATTTTGAGCGGCCGCTATTTGCCCGTGAGGTTGTTGGGTCAAGGCGGTTTTGGGGCGGCTTTTTTGGCCAGAGACCGCTATACTCCGGCGATGCGGCAGTGCGTTGCTAAACTTTTGCAGCCGTCGGTAAGTCTGACTCCGACACAGCTAAAAATCGCTCAAACTCTGTTTGAACGGGAAGCGGCGGTGCTGGAAGAACTCGGAAACGAACATTCGCAAATTCCGAGTTTGTTGGCGTTTTTTGAGCTGACTGTTATGAGTTTGCAGGCGGGTAAAAATGATCAGTTTTTCTATTTGGTTCAAGAATTTATTGACGGTGAAAATTTGGAGGATGAACTTGCTGTAAAAGGTAAGTTTTCGGAGGCAGAAACGATGGAGGTACTGCGGGAAATTTTGAAGGTTCTCGATTTTGTGCACTCTCGCGGCTCGATTCACCGGGATATTAAACCTGCTAATATTATGCGGGGTAAAAATGGTCGGCTTTATTTATTAGATTTTGGGGCTGTTAAACAGGTAACGCAAACTGCAGGCACTTCTAAAGCTTCGACTGGTATTTATTCTTTGGGTTACGCTCCGCCAGAACAGATGAATGGACAAGAGGTTTATCCAGCAACGGATTTTTATGCTTTGGCTGTGACTTGCATTACCTTGCTCAGCGGTTTGCAGCCGACGGAATTGTTTGATAGTTATCAAAATGAGTGGAATTGGCGATCGCGGGTGCAGGTAAGTTCGCGTTTGGCTCACGTTCTCGATCGAATGTTGTTGCCGGCTCCCAGTCAGCGCTTTCAATCTGCCGCCGAGGTGGAAGCGGCTCTGAAATACAATTCTCAACAGCCTACGATGGTCGTGCAGCCCCCGGCAGTAAGGACTCCGACTCCCCTACAGACTCAGCCGCAGCCACCGACTCAGCAGGCTCCTGTGCCTGTTCCCGCGACTCCTCCGGGAAATCTGCAATCTGGGCAGAGACGGGCTTTTTCGATTTGGGATATTTTGGGAGGGGCGGCGTTTACGGGTTTTGAGGGGGGGGTGCTGGCGATCGCCCTGACGAGTTTGCTGCCCTCTCCAGGCTTGAGTATCGGATTGTTGGGGATGATTGTGGCGGGTTTGATTTACGGCCAGTACCGCAGGGCGATCGAACAAACTGAGATGTTGATTATTGGCGCAGGTACTCTGGCTTTGCTGTGGTTTTTCCCGGCTTTGCAGACGGCGGCACTTGCGATTTATCCGAATTCTCCAATCACTGGTGTGTTGTTTGTGGGATGGTTGGGTGCTTTGGGTGCGATCGCTGGAACAGCTATTTTTCGCTTGATTTATAAGTTACTTTCAAACGTTTTTTAATGTAATAGTCATCTCCAGAAAAGCCTGTTTTGAACAGGCAAGATGGCTGTTCCACAATAATTATGGGAGATGTCTAATTTAAAATGCAGACTCAGAAGTCTATCTACCCTAATTGGGTCATTGCTTGGGGCTCCGCAGCCCGATCGCACCCTGCAACTTGGGAGACTTCCGGTTTTGCCATAATCGGAGGTGAACCCACCTTCAGCCCCAATCAGCGATTTGTACTCGTAGGTGACTGCTGCTTCGATCGCACTCCAATGCTCAAACAACAGATTGATACCGAGGGATTGACCGATTTGGCGATCGTCGGGCGGCTATGGGAACAGTACGGTACTAAAACACTGAGCTTGCTCTCAGGACAATTTGCCCTTGCCGTGTGGGATCGAGAGGAGAAAACCTTGTGTCTGGGGCGCGATCGCGTCGGAGCCAAAACCCTCTATTACACCCGTGCAGGAACGACTCGCTGGATCGCGCCTCGACTGCGATCGCTCAATCCGTATCACGATCGAGAACTGGATTTAGTTGCTTTGCGCGACTACTTGTGCTGTGCGTTTGTACCCGGAGCACAAACGCTGTGGGAAGCGGTGCGAGAGTTGCGGCCCGGTAGCTACCTGTACTTACCGGATATTGAGGCGCACAGATACTGGCAGCCACAGGAGCAAATTACTAACGCCGATCGCCCTTTGGAATGGCATAGTCAACAAGTGCGATCGCTTTTGGAACAACTGGTGCAGGAAGCGCTACCAGCGGGAGAACCAGTCGCAGCATATCTTTCGGGCGGTATTGATTCAAGTTGCGTCGCGGCGATCGCCACAAGGCTGCACGATCGCCCGGTGCACACTTTTTCGATGCACTTTGGCGCTCAATATCCCAGCGAGATTGAATTTGCCAACATCGTCGCAGCACATTGTGGCACTGATCACCACATTTTGGAAGTTTCGCCAAAGCAAATTTGGGAGTTGCTACCGGAAACGCTGGCGGCGATGGATGATCCGGTGGGGGAAGGCTTGACGGTTCCCAATTTGCTGCTGGGGCGATCGGCAAAGCAATTCGCAGACGTGGTACTCAATGGCGAAGGTGGCGATCCGTGCTTTGGCGGGCCGAAAAATAAGCCGATGCTGCTGAATAGTTTGTACGGTTCGGTTCAGGTTAAAGCCGATCCGATCGCAGCTTACTTGACTTCGTTTCAAAAATGCTATGTGGATTTACCACGTTTGCTGAAGCCGGAGGTTTGGGAAAAGGTGAAGAATGCGCCTTCCGTCTTTGCTGAGGAATTGCAACAGACAGAAACGACGTTTTTGAATCGGCTGATGCGGCTCAACATTGAGTTTAAAGGAGCCGATTACATTTTGACCAAGGTGAATAATCTCACGGCTGCGGCTGGACTAAAAGCTCGATCGCCTTTGTTTGATTCGCGGATGGTGGCACTAAGTTTGCAAATTCCCCCAGAATATAAGCTTTCGGGGGCGCAGGAAAAAGCGGTTCTCAAAGCTGCGGTGGCGGATTTGCTGCCCGATGTCATTGTCAACCGTCCGAAAAGCGGGATGGTGATGTCGATGCAGCAGTGGTTTTTGAGGGATTGGCAGCGGCAAGCGCGATCGTTGCTGCTGAATCGTCATGCGGCGATCGCGCCTTACCTCGATCAAACACTAATTCGCGAGTGGCTAAACTATCGTGGCGAAGTTTTTCCCCGCTATGGGCTGAAGTTGTGGCTGCTGGTGACCCTGGAAAGTTGGTTACAAGTGAATCGCCGTTAGTTATCCAAAATTAGGACTCTGCGCCGTGCCTTTCGTCATTTCAAATTCAGCACTTGACTCCCAAATTTTTCAATCGACAGTAGCATTTTCCCTATGCGGTTTTTGCTCTTGCTTATAGAATCGATTTTACATCTTTTAGGCTGCTCCCCTTTTAATCATTAGCGTAATAATATGAATTTCGGTTGTATTGGAATGATTAAAACCCAGAGGGCGCAGAGGATACAGAGAAACGGGAGAGACAAATGAATCATTCCGATGCCAACGGATTTTATAGTCATTTCAAATAAAAAAGAGACACTATTGAGCGCAGTAGGCACAGATGAGTTCATCTAAAGATGTGCC
>NZ_JAUBPU010000108.1:0-8095 GCF_036700885.1 Microcoleus sp. S13_B4 | reverse complement strand
AAACCTATCTTTAGTTGAGTTTGAATATATCGATCGCTTCTGTTCTTAGTTTGCGATCGATTATTCAGCAAACCCTATCTACTTTCCCAAAGTTCCCTTGTACTCGTCCGGTACAAATTCCGTAACCACTTGGCCGCCGCCACCGTCGCCTTTGACAATCACAGTTTGATTTTTTAACTCTCCCGCCGCCCTCGGCCCAGTCAAATTAAACACCGGATTGAGTTGCTTGTAAACCACATTTCCTTCTGCGTCGAAAGTCTGGTTAGTTAAATACCACGTTACTCGATCGGTATTTAATTGAGCTTGACGTTTTTCACCAATTCCTACCACATTTCCGGTCAAATAAAAAACTTTTTTCTGTAAATCTCCCCGCCCCGTATCCCCAGTCATCGTCACCTTTTCCACCCGGTGAAAAACCTTCACAGGCCCAGGCGATATCACATATTGCGCGGGAAAATTCCAACTCATTAAACTGCTTTCTATTTGCAGCGGCGGCTCTGATGGCATCAACTGAGCGTTTTGCGTCAGCGTCGCAATCTTGGTTTTTAAGTCTACATCTACTTGGTCGGCAAAACCGCTGTCTGTTACTGTTTTATCTTTGTATCGGTCCATTTGAGTCGGTTTGTCGCTGTTTACTTTTTGTTGATCTACAAACCAAACTAAGTGCTCTGTTCGCAATTGCAAAGCGGGATCTTTAACATTCGCCACCACAGAGCCGAATAACTCCATCCTCTTAGCCCTACTGAAAACCCGCGCTTCCTTGGCTGAAGCCGTCACCTGTTTGTTCTCTCCCGTCAAATTGTTGCGGACAACTAAAACATCTTCCTTCGGCCGCCACTCCAACTCATTTCCTCGCAATACCACTCCATTTTTTAGGTCAGTAGCGACTATGTTACCTTTGAGGAAAACCTGATTTCCTTCCTGAAATACCTGCCCCGTTTCTCCCTGAATGTCGTAAATTTCTTTGCCATCCTGAAACAATTTGCCCACAGGTTTCTGAACGTTTACTATCTTTTTGTCTTTGCTGTAAATGGCATTTTGAGAGTTTACTTTCCAGAACGTCTCGCCCTTTTCGTTTGCTTGTTCTAGGGTTACTTTGTTTAAAGTTAAAGTGCTGTTTGACTTTTGAGCAGTTTTGATATCCTCCGCTAATTTGTTCTTTTGAGTCTCTTGCGGAGCCGCACAAGCAGCAATCCCCAAAATCAGTGCTGCTAAAAATAGCAGCACCAATTTTGGGGATTTGAGATTGGGAATTGGGGATTTGAGATTAATCATTGGCAATTGGGAAGTGGTAATCGCTAATTGGGAATTGGCAACTGGGAATTGGTAATTGATAATTGGGTATTGAGAAAAATTTAATCAAAAATTAAAAATCTGTCCTACTTTGTCTAACTTTTTAACTTCTAATTTTTAATGATTCAACCCATTAACCATCACCCATTACCCGTTACCAATTTCCCATTACCAATTCCCTATCTGTCGTCGTGTTCCTCCATCAAGCTCAGACCAGACAAAGGCCGGTAAGCATAATTAGGGCGCGATGTTTTTTGAATGTCGTCCTTAATCATTTCCAAATCGATATAGCGATCGGCTACATTAATCAAACTGTCGCTCGTCATCGATCGCAAACTGACCACCTCAACCCGCACACCGCGATAGCTCACAGCGTCTACAGCATAAGCCAAATCGCCGTCACCGCTGACCAGTACCGCCGTGTCGTAAGACCCCACTAAAGCCATCATATCCACAGCGATTTCTACATCCAAATTCGCCTTCTTAGAACCATCTGGCAACTGTACCAAATCCTTAGAAATCACGCGGTAGCCGTTGCGGCGCATCCACAGCAAAAATCCCTGCTGTTTCTCGTTAGTGCGATCGACACCCGTGTAGAAGAAAGAGCGCAGCAGCCGCGAGCCCGCAGTTAAACGGCACAGCAGCTTAGTGTAATCAATCTCAATTCCTAACTGCAAAGCTGCGTAAAAAAGGTTAGAACCGTCAATAAAAATTGCCACTCTACCCCGATTTTCTAGAACCTGTTCCGGCGTAAAAAGGTCGTTGCTTTCTATTCTATTCAACATGATTGTTATGCCTCAATTTTTATGAAAGATTGGTAAGGAAATAACTGCTAATTCGTAGTCTGTCATAACACCCAGAGCGCTGGCTGCCTACTATGAAGGTACTGTTTACAGCAGTTCGAGCCGCTTAAAAACAGGTTGGGGTTCCCCCAGAGTTTGGTTTGCCGGCAAAGCGCCCCAGGCAGCATGAGCTGCAAAATTCGCTAAACTGTTAACTGTAACTCGATCGTTAAAGTCAATTGAAAAACCTAGCTGCTGATAGATAGCGTTGCTGATATTGGGAATAATCGGCGATAAAAGGTAAGATGCTAGTCTAACAGATTCCAGAACAGAATATAGCACTTGTTCAACACTTTCTATCTGTCCCTGCTTGTACAAACTCCAAGGTGCTTGAACGTCAATAAACTTGTTCCCGGCTCGAACTAATGCAAGCACGGCTTCGCAAGCCTTGCTAAAAGCCAAGTCTTCATAAAAACCCGCTACTTGATCGCCCAAATCCTGGCTCATAGCTTTGAGAAGGTTGTCGCCGTCAATGTTTTCTCCCAACACATTTGGTACGCAGGCACCGCAATATTTGCGAGCCATGTTTAGGGTACGATTAAGCAAATTTCCCAAATCATTTGCTAGCTCAGCATTCAATATATTGATAAACCGAGTTTCGTTAAAATCGCCGTCCTCTCCGAACTCAATTTCTTTGAGAAAATAGTAACGCACTGCATCAGCGCCGTATTTGTTGACCAATTCGACAGGGTTTAAAGTATTACCCTCCGTTTTCCCCATTTTTTTGCCGTCTTTGGTCAAAAACCCGTGTGCGAAGACGCGGCCCGGCACCGGCAGATTCGCTGACATCAGCATTGCCGGCCAGTAAACTGCGTGGAAGCGAAGAATATCTTTGCCGATCAAGTGCAAGTCAACCGGCCACCATTTAGATAAAGCATTCTCCAACAGCGGGTCGCTGTCCGGATCTAGCAAGGCGGTGACGTATCCCAGCAAAGCGTCAAACCAGACGTAGATGCTGTGACTGGGGTCAACTGGCATTGGCAGACCCCATTCGAGATTCACTCTAGAAATCGAAAAGTCTTGCAGTCCAGAGTTGACGAAACTGAGCACTTCGTTGCGTCGGCTTTCCGGCGCGATGAAGTCGGGACGTTCTGCGTACAAGGCCAGCAGTTGGTCTTGATAGCGCGACAGACGGAAAAAGTAATTTTCCTCGTCGCGCCACTCAACTTCCTTGCTGGTGTGGACGGAGCACCGATTTCCGGGCAACAATTCCCGTTCATCCTTGAATTCTTCACAGGAGACGCAGTACCAGCCTTGTTGCTGGTTCAAGTAGATGTCGCCGGAGTTCCAGACGCGCTGGAAAAATTCTTTGACAATGTACTCGTGGCGCCGCGAAGTTGTGCGGATGAAGCGATCGTACTGGATGTCGAGTTGCTTCCACAGCGCCTCAAACGCCGGAACCACTGAATCGCAGTGAGCTTGGGGCGATCGTCCCAAACTCTCGGCTGTCCGCTGAATTTTCTGCCCGTGTTCGTCCGTCCCCGTAACCAGCAAAACAGATTTGCCCCGCAGCCGCTCAAATCGCGCTACGGCATCCGCAGCCATAGTCGTGTAAGCACTGCCAACGTGAGGTAAATCGTTTACATAATACAGAGGCGTTGTTATCGCAAAGGTATTTTTAGTTTTATCAGTCGATTTCATTGAATGCTAAAAGAAAATTCCCTAAATTCCGTTTCGATCTTAACTCAGCGGTTAAATTTTTTATGGAGTGGCAATCAAGCCAAATTCACTGCAAGTTATTTGCAATTGTTTAACCCGGGCTATTCCCAAAAAAAATATTGCTTTCATATCAACACTAATCTTTTTTAGTTCTTTTTGACGATCTCTCTAAAATGTCTTAATATTTTGACATTCTGCTGCCTTGCGAATCGACGATCGCGGGGTTCGCGCCTCCTCAATTTATTTGTCGCAGCAGCTATACCTAGAGCGGGCGATCGCCCACCGGGTTTGCAACAAAACTGATGGGTTGGGCTGCTAAACCTGCCATTCGACTAACACTCCGCGACCACTTTCTGTAAATGCGCGATCGCTCGGCATCGCCATCTTAAGCCCCGCTCACCGGAAAGTCTATCGGCAACTCCTGCCACTTTCCGAGCCGCTCATGGACGCAGAAACCGGGTTGTTTACGAAACTTTCTGCTCAAGCGCGAAGCGTTAGTTTCTTACCCCAAAAAGAGTATAAAACTACATTCCGCACCCTCAACTGCCACTATCGGTTTTTACTTATTTTGATCCAGCAATAAAACTCTAAGTTATCCTATAATACCGTAGATTAACGGATAAAAAACTTTTAAAACGTATAATTTATTACTTTAAAATATAGTTTTCTGCGTAATTATGCTGTGTAACACCCCAGGGTGCGGAATGTGGGATAAAAGCCTAGGTTTTTTGTCACAAAACCCGGTTGATAAAGGTTGCGAGTACCTCCACAGACAATAAAACCCCAAGCCAGTTAAGCTTGGGGCTATCACCTTAGGGTGCATCTAACAAGGGCTGCTCCGATCGCCCTCGATCGCCATCAGGAAAACTAACTCGATTTCCGCCAATAGCTTCTGACAAATAATCCGCCGCAGCTTCCACCACCGCGATCGCATTTTCGTAAACCATCCGCGTCGGCCCCAAAACCCCAACACTACCCACCGGCACCGATCCTCGGCGGTAAGTCGAAGAAATCAGAGTACAGCCACGAATTGGTTCTAAGGAATTTTCCGAACCAATACGCACCGTTACCCGCTTGCCGGGGGTGTCCAACTCAGGCGATTCAAAAATCAAAGGCCAAAGCAGTTCCTGCTCTTGTTCGAGCAGTTGCACCAGGGTTTGAACTTGCTGCAACTGCGAAAACTCAGGCAAGCGCAGGGCTTCTGCCAAACCGCCGATCAGAATCCGCGTGTAGGTTGGATTGCTTTGGCGGCTGCTCAAAGCAGTCAGCATGGTTCCCATCCACTCAGCGTACAGCTCAAAGTCCCGGTCTAACTCGCTCCAGTCTACAGCCGAGAGTTCCAAGAGCGATCGTCCCCGCAACTTGCGGTTCAAAAAATTCGACAAAATCTGCAATTGGCGATCGACGATTTCAACATCAGGCGTGTTACCTTCTGCGTCCCTCGGCAACTGCACCAAAACCGACTGAGTTTCGTAGGCATCCGTCACCACGATCAGCATCACCTTTCCCGCCTCTAGCTGCACCAGTTGTAAGTGGCGCAAGCAAGCCATATTGGTTTGCGGTATGGTGATCATTGCTATGTAACCGCTGATAGTGGCAAGGATTTGAGCAGCGCCACGGAGTGCCGCGTCCATGCGACCATCCGACCAATTGAGCTGGTCTAGTACCTGTTCCACCTTGCGGGCCAGCGTATCAGACGGCTGAATTAACTGGTCTACGTAAATTCGGTAGCCGGAGTCAGAGGGGACTCGTCCTGCCGAAGTGTGGGGCTGATAAAGCAGTCCAGCTTTTTCAAGAGTCCCCATCGCATTGCGAATTGTAGCTGGGCTGACGCTGAGGTTGAATTCGTCAGCCAAAGCTTTTGAGCCAACGGGTTCCGCTGTAGCTATGTAGTGGCGAACCGTTGCCCAAAGGATGTGTTGTTGCCGATCGGTGAGGTTAACGCGCACAGATATTTAAGCAGAATTAGAATTTAGAGTTGAAAGCCACTATTTACCGAAACGTCTGTCCGAAGAGGGCGATCGGGCAGACTTATCTATTTAAGATAACAGATTTAGGCGAAGGCAGAAGGAACAGGGAAGAAGCCACAGGTAAGAAGGAACAGGGAAAGGGAAGAATTTTTTAACTTTTAACTTGTATAGCAACCGCCCTGACGGTTAGGACGTTCTTAATTGCACTTTCCCCATGCGGTCAATTTCTTCCTTCTCTCCTAGATAACAACTAAAGCCTTCTTGCTTCTTCCTTCTGCTATAACTTTCTATTTGGGAGCTTCGTTTCCCCGAACCGGATCTCGGTTTAATGCCCCATTCCTCGGCTTTGTTTTGCCCAATTCCCTTTAAGTGTGTTCTTTCAGAATATTTTGCAGATAACTAGCCACTGCATCCGGCTGTTCCACCATTGCCAAATGGCCACAATCGGGAAGCTGAAGGACATTCTCGCCACAACCTTGGAACATCCAGTGAAAGCTAGCCAAATGCAGCACGTATTTTGGTTCCATAATTTTATCTTTAGTACCGGCAATAAAATAAACAGGCTGCTTGAGTTGGGAGACAATTGGTGGCAATAGGTGAATCTCCGCTTCTGTGGTCGAGTCCAACAAAGCCCCCAAAGCTGCCTCTGGATGAGCTCCCACGAAATCTATTAAGCGCTGCCGTCCCCAGGATCTGCCGATCGAGCGGGCTACAGAATCGCGGGCAAACAGGTAATCTGCTAAGGGCAAGCGAGCCAGCCAGCCGGGACGCATTGTTACTAGCTGCTTGCCGACCGCTCGAAACCGCTCGAATTCTTCCTTAAGATAGATGCCGCCCCCTGCATTGATGCAGACCACGCCTTTAACGCGATCGGACAATTTGCTGGCTCCCCATAGAGCGATCGTACCGCCCAGAGAGTGTCCCACCAGCCAAGCAGAAGATATATCGAGTTTTTCGAGTAAAAGTTCCAAATCGCGAGCGTAAGCTGCGGGAGTGTAGCACGAATTTAGCGGTTCGGAACATGGGCGATCGTCGCCGGAGTCCGATTGAGAATCCCCAAACCCCCGCAAATCATAGGTAAGGCACTGATAGTTTGATGCCAAGCGATCGGTCAAAGGTTGCCAGTAGTGGCGGCTTAACAGCCAGCCGTGGACAAATACCAGAACCGGGGAAGTTGCAGTCGGAGCCGTCAAATCGTAAGCGTGCCGAACCCCTAGGATGTCGATTGTTGCCATACTTTTATCCTACCCGCTCCATAAGACCTATGTAAACCTATGTATAGCCTTTCTCAGAAAAAGAGAGTACGCCGAAACCCTGTGTTCTCAAGCTTTTTTAGATAGTGCCCTGAAGGAAAGGATAAAAAAATCAACCGAATTCAAATAAAAGTAGGCATCGGGAGTTGTAAATTATCATTATAATGATGTACAAAACGCCCCCATTGCAGCAATATGATTTTCTAATTTTTTAGAGAAGGCTAAGCTCTTTCTTACCAACGCTTGATACTCGTTGTCGAATAGTACAGTTGAAGCGCTCGATATAGCTAGTACAACCACTATCTTTGTCTACACGGCGCGATGACGTTTGCTGGGCAATACAGAATCATAAGCACTCCAATGGTCGGTATAAATTACTGCACATTGACGGTAAACTGGTGGCATTGAATTCCATAAAGCACTCTTCTGATACTGCGCTACGCTCTCCAATGTGTACACCAACAATTTCCCTAGTCTGGGCATCCAATGCCAGCCATACCCACTGCTGATTTCCTTTATTATCGACTTGCCGACCATAGCTCATCCATCTGAACACTCAAGCGCTTTTTTGGCTTGGGACTCACCTCCACTTGCTTCTTAACAGCAACAGAAGCGGCATTTACGTAGCGCTGCACTGTATCTTATGACACTTGTAATACCCGAGCAATCCCAGCCTGGGAAATACGTTCAAGTAGCATCCGTGACATTAACTCTTCTTGTTCTTTAGTAATAGCTTTCCAGGTCGGATTCAAAACAAATTGACGGCCACATTCTCGACATTTGTAATGAAAGTTTTTGATGCCGAGTTTGACCGTTACGACTGACTGCTTCTAACCCACAATTAGGACAATGGGGAATTTATACTGTCATCTCACTAATGGTAAACACTTCTCTCTAATAGTAGCTTACTCTATCCTTTCCTTCAGGACACTACCCTCTATTCTTTCTCTTCGGTGTGCTTATCTTAATGGTCAACCCTCCAGTTGATGTATTTGCAACACTGATACCAATTTTATGTGAAGTTGCATATAATAGAGAGATAGCTTGTATGGTGCGTTTATGAGTCGTAGTTTTAAAA
>NZ_JAUBPU010000022.1:0-83111 GCF_036700885.1 Microcoleus sp. S13_B4 | reverse complement strand
ACGGCGATGACTCTCGAACGCACCAGTTCTTAACCCAGGCCACGTAATATGCGATCGATATATTCAGCAAGCCCTATGTATCTTCAGCAACAGAGGCGCTACAACAACTCACTAAATTTAAGCCAGATGTTTTGATTGCTGATATTGGGATGCCACAAATCGATGGCTATGAGTTGATTCGTCAAATCCGACAACTATCCACAGATGAGGGAGGGCAGATTCCCGCGATCGCTCTGACAGCCTATGCAGGTGAGACAAATAAACAGCAAGCACTAGCAGCCGGATTTCAAAGGCATCTTCCCAAGCCTGTTGAGCCTGAAACGTTAGTGGAGACAATTGAGAAATTGCTTCATCAAATCGAGTAATATTAATTCCGGTTGCACTCCTCCGGGATTGTTGACTGTGGACTGTTGACAGTTGGCTGTTAACTGTCAGTCGAAAAACTCAATGAGATAAATTCCGGTTGCATCGGAATAGTCAAATCCAGTTAACAGTCAACAATCACCGATGGATGGTGGAAGCGGAATTTATCTCATTCATCTGCGTTAATCTGTGTTTATCTGCCCTCATCGGCGGTGAAAAAAAGATAATTTCTCGGGCCGCTGATGACAAGGGATTGACGCTGATTAACGCAGATGAAGAAAAGAGAGATAGGAATAATTTCGATGCTAACAGATTTGATATTATGGTTGAGTAAGGATTTCAAATTGATTATTGGAGATGTCTTTTGAGTAGAGTCTGGGAAGAAAATGTCACGAATTGAGGGCTAGCCTAATGCTGCTTGACTTAGATGTATGAATAGGCTCTGCTAAGGCATTGCTCCCCAAACCCCATAATATATGGTTGACACCAGCCCTGGGCGCACAACGCGGGAAATTTTAACTTTGCCCCACAGTTGGGAAATTCCGATCGCAATCGCAACTAATCTCGATCGCCCCAACATCCCCAAATCATGACAAACCCCATCACCCAGTAGGGACACGACACCGTGCCGTGTCCTTAACCGTAGCTTATCGGCGACAACCTTCAGCGATCGCCCTTAATACAGCTAGCCGCACTTCAGGATGAGATTTCTCAAGCCCGTTAGCCCGAAAAATCCAGTGTCCGGCACCCGCGTGCTCGATCGCAATTTTCTGTCCGTCGGGCAAAACTATTTGCCACCAATTCAACACAGTGGCTTTAATTAGTTGGCACTGAATTTCGTTCAATTGAACCTCCATGAGTTTCAGTTGACGCATGATCGGATTTTGGGCTGATGATTTCATGATTTTTATCCTCAAATGAATTTGACCGTTTCTTAGCTAGGATTTCAGTTTGCTGATTTTTCAACTTAATTTCACGTTCGGAACTTTTAGCGTTAACTTTCCCTTCCGAACTTTTAGCCTTAACTTCTTCCCTTTTACCACCTTTAGGGTCAACTTTACCTCCAAAACCTTTAGACTTAACTTTTCCTTGAGCAGAAGTTGAAGTCTGTTCCGTTGCCGGCTTCTTAAACTCCGCGTCTAATTGGTCTAAAATCTCCTCTTGTTCAGGAGTATGTTCCGCTGGCTGCTCTAAATTTCTGGGATTGTATTCGCCAACCAACCTTGCCAAAAATTCCGAAATTGACAGTCCGGCTGCGGCTGCTTTTTTCGTTAAAAGGGCGTAGGTGTCGGTTTTAATGCGAATTTGTTTGAGCCGGAGGTTGGGATTGTTGTCAACTGTTTCGGCAATAGTTACTGCGGTAATCCTTTCTTTGGGTATGACATCGACAACTTCTTGCCACTTTTCCTGTAAACGACAGTCGCCATATTGGTCAGTGATTGCGTGTTTGAACAAAGGAACAACTTGAGCAACGCAGCTAGGCAAAATCTCAAAGCCTGCTTTAATCAAGCGCAGGCAAATACTCGCAGCTTTGATAATTTGTGTGCAGTAAAAATACTGCCTACCTAATGCTTGTTCGCAGTAACTTTTAAAAGTTTTGAACTTGTCTTTGTACAATCGCAGCTTTCGGATCGCGTCCAGCATGATTCCTTGACGCACGTAGTCTAGGAATCCCCTTTTAATTTCGCCTGTGAGGTAGTCTAAATCGTGAAAGGGAGATTGATTCTGGATTTCTTCTTCAAAGTCTAGCAGCGGGCCTGCAAAGTGAAAGTTGGAGGCGACATCGCCTAGGTAGAAGTTGTCAATTGATGTGGGCATGATCGGGAATGGTTCGAGAAATGGCACGATAGCACGGAAGTTGTGCGATCGCAAAGTTGAAGTTTTGGTCTAGATCTTTGATACAATTTTGAGTTGGGCTGTGCTGTGAGGTCGATCGACCTTTTACATGGCACCACCTCCTCGGCGTTGAGAAAAAAGGGGCTTGAGGTATGCGCCCAACCCCCGAAAATACGCTTGGGTATGCAAGCACAATTGATAGACGCTACAAATAAGGCAGTTCTTCAAACCTGCATTTTGACCTTGGAGGCTTGCCCGGTTGCCTTTGTTTTGCCTATCTACTAGCAGTTTAGTGCCAGATTTCAGTTTTGTCAAGCACTATTTTGCTAGCAATTAACTGCTATAATTGATGGAAGCTAAAGATCAAGAAACCATAACCTTGAAAAACCTTAGAGAAAGTGCAAATTTGACCCAACCTGAACTTAGTCGTCGAATGGGGGTAGGAATTCGCATTATTGGCGATTGGGAACGAGGGGAATCCATTCCTCGCTTCGATCGCGTCATTGCTCTGGCGCGCGAGCTAGGCGTACCTCTAAAAACACTTGCTAGATGTATGGGATTAGACGTAGCCAAAATTCCCGATGACCTACAAGCATTAAGTGTACTTCATCTTTCGGCGGAGGTCAAGAACCTAGAGGTTGTGAAACAAGCTTCATGTATAGTGGCAGAAAATTCGCAAGAAAAGGAAAAGTCTCCATTGAGACTACTCAGAGAACAAGCTGGGCTAACCCGCCCTCAAGTCAAACAACATATCGGCGTTTCTGAGCGGATGCAAGCTGACTGGGAATCAGGAAAGTCCATGCCAACGGTTGAAAACGTAGCTGCACTGGCTAACCTGTACCAGGTTTCTCTAAAAACTATGTTTGAGCTTTTAGGATTAGACGTAACCCAAATTCCCGATGACTTACCAAGTCGATCGCCCTCACCGAACGACAACTAACCCGCAGGGGTTCGTCCATGTCTAGGGAAACGGGTTTGAGTCATGCACCCAAGCCCGGAAAATACTAAGGCTATCACTAAAAACTCAGAAGCCCGATCGACCTTTCATCGATCAATCCGTAATTTTCCCTCTCAGAGCTTTAATCTGGCCTCGCTTGGTTTTGCTGTCGAGACGCTTGCGCTGGGAACTACGAGTTGCTTTGCTCGGTTTGCGCCTTTTCGGTATGACGATCGCACTTTTAATCAGTTCTTGCAGCCGTCTCAAAGCCTCCTCCCGGTTTTGTTCCTGGCTGCGGTGTTCCTGCGCTTTGATGACAATCACACCTTCGGAGGTAATGCGCTGGTCGTTGATTTGCAACAAACGCTCCTTGTAGCGATCGGGCAATGAGGAAGCTGGGATATCAAAGCGCAAGTGAATCGCACTCGCCACCTTATTTACATTTTGCCCCCCCGCGCCTTGAGAGCGAATCGCACTAATCTCGATTTCGCGATCGTCTATGAACACAGTGTTAGAAATTTGTAGCATGATTCATCAGTGAGATTAAATATACCGGGAAAGCAGTGCATCTTTTATATATAACTTAATTTGATAGATAAGTTATTTACAATTTTTAGCTGTCAGGATGAATTCGATGAGTTTTTTTCTATCCCATAACTCTACGTCGTTAGATTTAGCAAGATTGTAAGCGTTTTCTGTAAATCTGTTGTTCGTGATTACTCTTCCTTTATTTCCTTTGTAATGTCTGACGGCTCCTGCTACTTCTTGAACTGCTTTAATACCAACTGGATTTTTGCTCCTTTTCGCTTGAACCACGGTTTTGGAGCCATCTTTGTATAAAATTAAGTCCGCCCCATAATCTTGACTATCTTGAGTTAAAGTAACAGTACAACCAAAGTTTATAAAATGAACCTCTAGAAATTTCTCAAACTCTTTTCCCGTCATTTCATCGACTTCCAGAATACCACTGTCTAATAAACGCTTTTTTTCCTCTTCTTCTTTCAATGTATCCAATACCGATGTCGCTATCACACCCACAACGGCAGCAGCTCTTACAATAAAAGATTTCATAAAATTACATTTTTTTAAAAGGAGTAGTTATGATGGTAGCAGATTTACTCAGTATAGTTATCTACTAAGATCGCAAGCACATTGTGATCTTACTTACTGATTATTTTAGATTTCCGAGCTTGGACGGGGGCTTTTTGTCTGCACTCAAGTTCAAGTATGGTTCAAAGAGTCAGGCGAAAGTCAAAAGATTTTATAGTTGAGAAATGTAACAAAACTTTAATCACACCCAAACCGTAGTTTTAGAAAAAATTAATGCGGATACCGTGACAATGGGCAATGCTGTAGCCTAAGATCGCCTTACATTGTCAATATCATCTCAAGGCAAGGGTGAAAAATGGCAGATATCAACGGCACGATGATGCAATATTTCCACTGGTACACTTCCGATCAAGGAACCCTGTGGGATGAGGTGAAAAACCAGGCGAAAGAATTGGCAGATGCGGGTTTTACGGCACTGTGGCTGCCCCCAGCTTACAAAGGAAGTGGCGGGCAAAGCGACGTGGGATATGGGGTTTACGACTTATTTGATTTGGGAGAATTCGACCAAAAAAATTCAATACGCACCAAATATGGTACTAAGCAGCAATATTTGGATGCGATCGCAGCCCTGCACAAATCTCAGATCCAAGTCTATGCCGATGTAGTTATCAACCACAAAATGGGTGCAGATGCAGCAGACATATTTAAGGCAACTCCTTATCCTCAAAACGATCGGCTAAATCCCAAAGGTGGATTGCAAGAAATCAAAAGCTACACCCATTTTAACTTTCCCGGACGCCAAGGTAAATATTCCCAATTTGAATGGCACTGGTGGCATTTTGATGCAGTAGACTACAACGAGTACAATAAAGACGATCGCAGTACAGTCTATTTGGTAGAAGAGAAATTTTTTGATGACTATGTTTCCCTAGAAAATGGCAATTTTGCATATTTAATGGGGTGCGATCTGGATTTCCAGGATCAATCGGTACGAGATGAAATTACACGCTGGGGTAAGTGGTATCTCGACACAACAGGTGCCGACGGTTTCCGTTTAGATGCCATCAAACACATATCATCTTGGTTTTTTCCGGAATGGTTGGATGAAATGGAGCGATATGTCGGCAAAGATTTGTTTGTTGTCGGTGAGTATTGGGCACCAAATATCGATATCCTGCACTGGTATATCGGTTCAGTTAAGGGCAAAATGTCAGTTTTTGATGTGCCACTGCATTACAACTTTCATTACGCCAGCCAACAGGGCGGTAACTACGATATGCGACGCATCTTAGACGGTACAATGATGCAGCAGCAACCGACTCATGCAGTAACGTTTGTCGAAAACCACGACTCTCAACCGCTGCAAGCACTTGAATCGGTGGTAGAACCCTGGTTTAAACCTCTTGCTTATGCGATTATTTTATTGCGAAAAGAAGGTTATCCCTGCATTTTCTACGGCGATTATTACGGTGCAGAATATGAAGATTGGGGCCGTGATGGCAAGCGGTATAAGATTGTTTTGCCCTCTCATCGATCGCTAATTGACAAGTTTCTCCATGCTCGTCAACACTTCGCCTACGGCCCTCAATATGACTATTTCGATCATTGGAATACCATTGGCTGGACGAGATTGGGCAATGGGAAGCATCCACAGGCAATGGCAGTAATTATGAGTGACGGCCCGGAGGGTTTCAAGTGGATGGAAGTTGGTAAACCTCATGCTAAGTTTGTGGACTTAACAGGGCATATTCAGGAACCTGTTTCTACTAACGAGTGGGGTTGGGGCGAGTTTCGCTGTCAAGGCGGTTCAGTATCCGTGTGGGTTCAGGAAAAAAATTAGTTGCCAGTAATCTCATTGTGTATCTGTAAGGTGCGCCGAAACGCACCCTACAAAAATTAATTAATCGGTAGTACCGGTTTGCAGCGACTCTTTAGCAGTCTGCGTCCACTCTGAGTGGAAGAATTCGCCGCGCGGTTTGTCGGTGCGTTCGTAGGTGTGAGCCCCAAAATAATCCCGCTGAGCTTGCGTGAGGTTTTGCGGCAATCTTTCGCGCCGGTAGCTATCGAAATAGTCCAGCGAGGCGCTAAATGCTGGCACTGCAATCCCCAGTTGGCAAGCAGTAGCCAACACGTCTCGCCAAGCCGATTGGCGATCGAGAATGCTCTGTTTGAACTCCGGCGCTAACAGCAAATTCGGCAACGTGGGGTCGTCCTTGAAAGCTGTTTTAATCTTGTCCAAAAATCCAGCCCGAATGATACAGCCACCCTTCCAAATTCGGGAAATTTCGCTCAAACTTAAGTCATAGTTGTACGACTTCGAGGCTGCGCTCAAAAGTGCCATGCCTTGCGCGTAGGAGCAAATCTTCGAGCAGTAAAGCGCATCCCGGACTTTGTTAACAAACTCTTTAGTATCGCCTTCGTATTTGCCGCTAGGTCCCGTCAGTGCTTGGGAAGCTTTAACGCGCTCGTCTTTATAAGAAGACATGATTCTCGCATTCACAGCAGCAATAATTGTGGGAATGCTCACGCCCAATTCTAAAGCACTCATTACAGTCCAGCGGCCGGTGCCTTTTTGACCGGCTGCGTCCATAATTACCTCAACTAAGGGTTGCTTAGTTTCCGGGTCAATGTATTTGAAAATATTAGCCGTAATTTCAATCAAAAACGAGTTGAGTTCGTCTGTGGTATTCCATTCGGCAAAAACTTCCTGCAACTGCTGGCCGTTCAATCCACCAACGTTTTTTAGCAAATCGTAGGCTTCAGCAATGAGCTGCATATCCCCGTACTCAATGCCGTTGTGAACCATCTTCACGTAGTGGCCGGCGCCACCGGGGCCGATGAATGTGACGCAGGGGCCGTCATCTACTTGAGCCGCAATTTTGGTAAGAATTGGCTCTAGTATGCCGTAAGCAGCGTGGGTGCCACCGGGCATCAGGCTAGCACCGTTGAGCGCGCCTTCTTCGCCGCCGCTGATGCCCATGCCGACAAATCCCAGTCCGATCGATTCTAAATCTTTGGTGCGGCGTTCGGTGTCGTCGTATAGCGAGTTGCCGCCGTCAATAATCATGTCGCCCGGTGACAGCATGGGTTTGAGCTGGTCGATGACCGCATCTACGGGTTTCCCAGCTTGCACCATGACTAAGATTCGGCGCGGGGTTTCTAGGGCATCGACGAATTCAGTCAGAGTCTTGGCGGCTACAATGTTTTTGCCGGGGGCGCGTAGGGCCATGAAGTCGTCGGTTTTGGCTGCTGTGCGGTTGTACACAGCCACGGAGAAGCCTCTGCTTTCGACGTTGAGCGCTAGGTTTTCGCCCATCACGGCTAGACCGATTAAACCAAAATTTTGCTTTGTCATGCTAATAACCCGCTGGTTGTTCCCGCTTGAGGATTGATTTGCGAGAGAGGAAAGCGAGGCGGGGTGTAGCGCTTTCCGGTGGACTAAAAGTATTGGACAATAGACCTAGGAGGTTTAGGTTTATTTTTATATTCTCAGAATTGCTGTTTGGTAAATCAGTAGGGTTTTTTTAAGATTTAAGGGATATTAATGGCGCGGGCAGGTGATGATAAGGCAGGTATTATGTCGATCGCAGTAACGGTAGATACAAACAAGCGGACATTTTGAGGAAAATTGAGGAGACTGTTTTAACTATGGAAGATTTGCAGTATCTCGCGGCCTGGGTGAAGGAGCAACACGCTCGCGAGTATATTTTGACTTGGCTGCTGAGTCAACAGGGGCTGTGGTGGTCTGATGGGGATATTTATCAGGCCGTTTTGCAAAAGTCGGGAAAGCTTTTGAAAGCTTATGTTCAAAAAAGGCAAGCGGGAGAGTTATTTGAGGGAATTTCTGAGAAGTTGGTGGGAGATGATAATTGGGATGATTTGGTGCTGAGTTTAGGGCGAATTGTTGCGGTTTATCAAGAGGAATTGCTGAAGCTGCAAGAGCGCGATCGCAAGGGGGATGGGCTAAAAAAAAATTTGATTAGCCAACCATTGACTGGGGATGCTTTGTCTCTTTTGGAGGTGCAGCAAGCTTTGCCTGATCCTTATGCGGATACGCTGACGGGGAGATAGTCAACAGTTGACTGTTGACGGTTGACTGCTGACTAATGACTAAATATAGCTGCTAGCTTGACGGGTGAACATTGAGCAGTAAATTCCGTTTGATGCTATCAATTCGTCGTGAGTTCCTATTTCTGCTATTTTACCGTTTTCCATGACGGCGATGCGATCGGCAATTTTTGCTAATCCCAATCTGTGACTGATGACTATTGTTGTTTTCCCGGCGGCTATTTGGCGGAAGATGCTGTAAATTTCGTGTTCTGTCTTGGGGTCTAGGGCGGCGGTTGGTTCGTCAAAAATTAGCACTTCGGCTGTAGAAAGCCGCATTAAGGCGCGGGCGATCGCAATTCTTTGCCACTGTCCCCCCGATAAGTCTATGCCGTCTTCTAATTGTTTCCCCAAGGGTGTCTCTAAACCTGCGGAAAGACTATTGACTTTGGCGCTAATTCCTGCTTCGGAAATAGCTTCGTTAATTGCAGTGTCATCTGACAGTGAAAGCAAGTCGCCGAAACCGACGTTTTCGCGGACTGTGGAGGGGAAACGGGCGTAATCTTGCATAACGACGGCGATGCGCGATCGCACGTATGCTAGAGAGTACGATCGCAAATCTTTGCCGTTCCAGTCTATCGTACCACTTGTCGGGTCGTACAGGCGACCGAGGAGTTTGCCAAGAGTTGTTTTACCCGCACCATTTTCACCAACAAGCACTAGCATTTCACCCGGATTAATCGTTAAGTTGATATCTTCCACCGTGCTTTTATTGCTACCGGGATAGCAGAAAGATAGATGCTTAATCTCGATGCCAATTTTATCTTTTGTGGGGTGGGAATCTTGCCCGCCTTCTGGTAAAGTAGGCAGGCGAGATGCCACATCCACAAGCGGCGACTGCAATTCGGGTTTGAGTTCCAACAGTTGAAAAATCGGACTAACGCCGAGGGAAATATCGTACAAATTAGTATAATTGCCAATCAGTAATTGCAAACTTTGCTCCACCTGGACAATCAAACCAGAATACAGCGCCAAATCCCCCAAAGTATAGCGCCCTCCCAAAGCTCCCATTACCACATAAACAAATGGCAAAGCTACTCCTACTCTACTAAACACAGACCAGAAAAGTACAACAATTGCTCCTTTTTTTCGGATGCGTTGCATCTCGCTAAAAAACTGCAAAAACTGACTTTGCCAGCGTTTGAGCCAAAGTTCCTGCAAGCCAAACAAACGCAATTCTTTAGCGTATTCTTCGCCCGTCAATACTCTAGCGGATAAGTTCATCTCGCGGCTAATTTTAGCTTGCTTTCTTTGAACTCTCCAGATGATTCGGCTATATTTTCTTTGGATGTAAATTGAGGGAGATGATGAAATCAGCATCAGCACTGGCACCCACCAAGCTATGGTAGCAGCAAGGCTAATAGATGGAATAAATATAAAAATTCCCGTGATGGTCATGCTGAGGGTAAATGCTAGTTGCTGTATTTTCGATACTCCGGTTTTTGCGAGTTCTACAATATTTAATAGTTCGGGGTTTTCAAAGAGTGCAATATCGTCGAAATTCGCGACTTTTTCCAGGACTTTTCCTTCGACAAAGCCTTGAACGCGATCGCGCAAAGATGTCGCTGCAAAAGAACTCATTGTTTCGAGAGAGTCGCCGATTAACTTGAGACTTAAGACTCCGCCAATACTCCACAGTAATATTGGCCGGGAAAGCATCAAAGCAAAGGGCTGTGCTGTTTGGGTTTGCGATAGCAACCGAGATACTTCATCAATGATTAATTTATCTAAAAATAGCACGGCAGAGGGGGCAGCACCGCGAATGATGTTGAGTAATATTAAATTGCGGAGTTCTATTGGTGCGGCTTTGATTATCAGGCCCAAGCTGCGCCACAAAGCTTGGAATGTGGTAATTTGGATGGGTTGCATAGTTTGTGGGTAAGTGTCGGGTCTACTAGACCTCTCCAATAATTCTTGTGGAACAGACCGGAAAGCCTGTTCAAGACTGGCTGTTCTGGAGATGTCTACTGCTCGCCTCCCGTATATTATATAGCGGCTAAATGAGTTGTAAAATTAAGTTAGGGCAATCCCGCGTGGTTGCCCCGATCGAGGTAGGCACGGGGTACTACCCCTACAAACCTGCATGAATGATTTAGACTTCCGATAGATGATGAGTTGATTAATTGTAGTTGGCGCGCGCCTAAATTTGGCTATCTTAAAAAAAGATTAACTTTGAGTTGATGGGAGAGAATCAGATTTTTCTGGAGTGATTAATGTGTAGTTGCTTTCAAAAAGATCGAGATAGGGTTCGTAACGATAAAGTCTGTTGCGTTGCCAACCTGTGACTTCGCATAGCAAGCCAAGTTTGACAAATTGTTCTACGATTTTACTCGCGGTTGCGTAAGTACATTGCAGTTCATTTTCTACCAAACGAATATTTACGATAGGGTGCTGGAAAAGGACTTCTAGCAAGCGCAATCCATAACTGCTGGTGGAAATCTGCTGACCGATGATTTTACGGTGTTTTTCTCGCATTTCCAGAATAGAACGAGCTGTTGATGTGGCTGACTGGCTGACTTCAAAAATACCTTGAAGAAAAAACTTTAACCATCCTTCCCAATCTCCATGAGTGCGAATTGCCATCAGGCGATCGTAATACTCTATTCTGTGAAATTTTAGATAATGACTGAGGTATAGTAAAGGCTTTTGAAGGATTCCTTGCTGGCAAAGCAGAAAAGTAATTAGCAATCGTCCAATTCGTCCGTTTCCATCTAAAAATGGGTGTATTGTTTCAAATTGAGCGTGAGCTAATCCGCAATGAATCAGTACAGGTAAGGAATTGGTATCGTGCAAAAATTTTTCTAGATTATCGAGGGTGTGGTGCATTTCTGCCACTGTTGGAGGTACAAAAGCAGCAGTAGCAAGGTCACAGCCTTGAGGGCCAATCCAATTTTGACTTTTCCGAAATTCTCCGGGCGTGCGCTCGCTCCCTCGCACGTCTTTGATCAATTCTGCATGGATCTCTCGCAGCAAGCGCAGACAAAGTGGTAATTCTTGAAGCCGCTTTAAACCGTAGTTCATGGCGTTAACGTAGTTAACAACCTCCTGCACATCTTTAAAGCGTTCTTGACCTTTGACATCGATTTCATATTGAAGTACGTCCTCTAGGGTGCTTTGCGTCCCTTCAATTTGCGAGCTAAGAACCGCTTCCTGACGGACATACATCGCTACAAATAGGTCAGGGTTGGGCAAAATAGAGGTGGCACCGTCCAGTCTTCCCAAAGCGCGATCGGCATCAGAGAGCAAGCGGTTGAGCGCGCCGTCCATTTTGATCGGTGGCTTTGGGGGGAGTGGCGCTGGAATGAAGGCGCTGTATCCTTCGATTTGTTGGACGTATCGACCAGATCGCATCATTGGGTGGCTGAGGGACAAAGGTTGAGGTTTTGCTATCTTATGTTATTCCAGTGAAATAAGATTACCGGAGCAAGCTTTTATTATACTAAAACACTTTTTACTATAATAAAGATGCTGGACACCCCAACTCTTCGGCAATGCTAGAGAGAGATTATGGCTGCGATCGGATAATTTTAAAACTTTCAATCCCGCGCTCGTCCACAATATCGTCCACAATCTTGACAGCAACGCGCTGATACTCACCGATTTCAAAAGGTAACGAGACAGTCCCTCGATCAGACTAAATTAAATCCTCATCAATTTCAGCTTTGAGATTGCGGGCTAAGTGCGACCAAGCACCCCTACCGGAATCACACGCTCAGAGCGATCGAGGGATACGATCGCCCTTTCCATCTCAAACTCTGCCAGATCGAGCGATCGCCCTGAATGAATCCCACCATAGCATAAACCGCTTTATGCCAAAGTTATCCAAATGTCAAACGCCGCACCGTACCATCATCTGTAAATCGCTGTTCGCCAACGCCAACAACTTCCACAATAACTTCGCGTTCAAATATCACAAATTGACCCTCGCGCGCGGCAATTTCAACGATTATTTTTTCCCCTTCAAAATACACCTTGTAATTAGTAGTAGCCCAGACACCTTTTTCATGTTCAAAAGTGTGTCCATCGTCCTCATAAAGCGTCCATTCACCGCTTCCGGGCCAAATTCGCATTTTTAATGACTCAAGCGGTTCTTCGCTGACAAATTGCTTCACAGGTGCGATCGCAATTATGCCCCCGCCCCGCACGTAAAGCGGCATTCTCTCCAAAGGTGCATAAGCTAAAATGTGCGTCGGGCCCTGATAGCATTGGCCCGTCCACCAATCGTACCAAGTCCCCTCCGGCAAATACACGGCGCGGTGCTCAACTCCCGGGCGGTAAACAGGTGCAGCCATCAGCGACGGGCCGAGCAATACTTGATCGTAAAGGTGATAAGTTGCCTGATCGCGCGGAAATTGATATAGTAGCGGTCGCAAAATCGGTGTTCCCGTCGTCGCAGCTTCCCAAAACAACGTGTAAATGTAAGGCAACAACTGATAGCGCAAATTCATGTATTCGCGGCAAATCTTCTCAGTGCGATCGCCAAAAACCCACGGTTCGTGTTGGGCCGTATTTATCGCCGAATGACCGCGCATCAAGGGATACAGCATTCCCACCTGCATCCACCGCGCGAACAATTCAGCGGTTGCATTCTCCGCAAAACCCCCGATGTCGCAACCGACAAACGCCACGCCGGAAAGCCCCATATTGCAAAGCATCGGTAGCGACATTTCTAAGTATTCCCACTGCGATAGATTGTCGCCCATCCATACCGAGGAGTAACGCTGAATGCCCGCAAAACCCGATCGCGTCAGCACAAAAGATCGCTCGCCCGATCGCACTTTTTGCAACCCTTCCGAACAAGCTTTCGCCATCATCAACCCATACAAATTGTGCGTTTCCGCGTGGGTGGCGCCCTCGGATTCCGGGCCTTGCGGTGCATCCAGCGGAAACCAGATGTGTTGGTGGCCGTCGCCAAAAGGCCGTTCTGCGATCGAAGGTTCGTTCATGTCGTTCCAAATCCCCGCAACGCCCATATCTGTAAGGTTTTGGTGCAATTCGCCCCACCACTCGCGTACCTCTGGCCGCAGGAAGTCGGGAAACACCGCTTTTTCGGGCCAAACGTAACCGTGGAATAGCCTTCCCTCTGCGGTGCGGACGAAATAGTCGTTTTCCACACCCTGATCGAATACTTCATAATCCCCTTCCGGTTCGTACTTGACACCGGGATCGACAATGGTGACAACCTTAAAACCGGCTGCTTTCAAGTCTGCGATCAGTTTCGCGGGATCGGGGAAACGCTTCGGGCTCCAGGTAAAAATGCGGTAGCCGTCCATATAGTCGATGTCGAGGTGAATGACATCGCAGGGAATCGCCCGATCGCGAAATTGCTTCGCTAACTCCCGCACAACGTCCTCGGAGTCGTAGCTCCAGCGGCATTGGTGGTATCCCAGCGCCCATTTTGGCGGAAGCGGCATCCGGCCGGTTAACTGCGTGTAGGTGGCGAGAATTTGGGCGGGTTCCGGGCCGTAAATGATGTAGTAGTCGAGTTCCGGGCCTCTGGTTTCCATCCGCAAAACTCCCGGTTGTTCGGCGCCGATGTCGAATCGACTCCAAAATGTCGTGTTGAAAAAGATGCCGTAAGCGCGATCGGGATTCAGGGCGATGTAAAATGGGATCGCCTGGTACATTTCATCGCTGAGGGAATTGTAGTCAAGCGCGTCTATTGTCCAGTTTGTCTTGACTTCAGAGAGTTTGTCGAGAAAGCCGGTGCGTTCGCCGAAACCGTAGAAGTGTTCGTCTGCTTCGATGCGTTTCCAGCCTGCGGTTGCGCCTGTGCGCCATCCCATACTAGGATCGCAGTCGCTAGCAAAGGGTTTTCCCGATTTGTCAAAGCATTCGATTGCAGAGCCAGAGCGCTTGACTGAAATCGTTATTTGTGATGTTTCAATTTCTATTTTTTCGTCTGTTTCTCGCACTTCAAATGGTATAATTTCCCACTCTTCGTCAGGCACAGTTATTGAGTGCGATCGGCTTTTGAATTCACCTGTCGGGGACATTCGCACTCTGATTAAATTCGGCGCGAGGATGCTGAGGTTTAGGGAAGTTTCGCCGCAATTAAAGTGAAAGGTGCGATCGGTTTTATTTATGGATTCTACCGAACCGATTGTTGACCAAGGCTGTTCGGTTTTTTGAAGTTTTCCGAAGTATTGCGGCATATACGATTTGGGAATTGGTAATTGGCAATTAGTAAACCGATCGTGCAATCCGCACTTAACTACCGTCATCTAGCTAAAGGAGGAATATAAGTTGTCAGCATTTCAAGTAAATTAACGAATGCCGTAAAATATACTTTAGCCATACCGTGGCTAGCCGAATAAGCTACTATAAAAAATGAAATAGGTATTTATAAACCCAGTCGAAAATAACTTAAACGCGCTATAAGATCGCTCGCGATTGATTCCCATAACTCATACGGGAGGTCAGTTAAATAACTCTAGCCATCTTCGCCTCAATTGTGAACTCTTCTCTTCCTTCGCATCTTCGCGGTTCATTATATGCGGCCAAAAACGAAGTGGAGCTTTCGCTGCACAATTACGAAATCTCCACTTTTATCAGTATTCGAGTGGCTGCAAAAACCCTCTTGTCTGTACTCGATCTTACTTGTACAAAACAGCCTCTTTCAAAGTCGCGATCTTACCTAGCGCTTCATCGAGATCCTCTTGGGACGCGCCGTGGGCAACTATTGCATCTGTCAAATGCTTCACAATCGCATCAAAGTGTTCAGGCTGTAAATTCAAACCTGCGTGGGCTTTCTCCATTGAACGACCTGAGTATTGCTTGGTGCCGCCGAGGGCATAAGAGATAAAAGCAGTTTGATGGCGGCGCTGCTTTTCCATGTCTGTATGATCGAAGAAATGGCTCACTATCTCGTCAGCCAAAACATCGCGGTAAAAATCATCCACCATCTCTTTAATGGCTGGCTCTCCACCCATTTTTTCGTACAATGTTGTTGCCATATCGTTTCAGCGAGTTGTTTTTTTTCACTTACTTTTTAAGTATAGCTGGCCTCTTTGCTTTTTTCACCAAGAGAAATATTAATTTAATCTGAAATAATTACTTAGTAAATGTTGTGACTGCTGGTATTTTTTAGATACCCTCTATTTGTAAACTTTATTAACGTTATATCGCCAGTTAGATATTGTCGATCGCCCTCCCAGCATTTTGACCTAATGCACGGGTTGCTTGTTTTAGCAAGATGTTTGCGAAAAAGTCCCAACACACATCTGTTTTCCAGCTAGCAAACTTAAGAAATTGGTGAGAAAACAGAGGCCGGATGCGATCGCGGAAATTAGGCCCGCCTCTGCAATTCCACAAGTTAAAATACATGGGCGATCGGCTGCTGAGCGGCATCATGTATAATGGAATTGCAAATATAATCGAATCACCACAACGATCGCCTGTATACTGATATTCTGCCGTTGCTAGTCGGTTGCGACACTTCCGGGCGATCGCCCGCAGTTAAGAAAAACCTTTGACTTAAGTACGCGGACTGAAATCAAGATTATTATGTCCTCCGCGAGAAACGAAGCAATCCCAAATCTGAGCGATTGCTGCATTTCTATCTGCTGTTTCCTTAAACTTTGATGATTTTTGAGTGCCTTGAAATACTATAGCCAACATCCTAACGCTTTCTCGATCGACTACCTCAACGACTTGCGAGGAGCAATTCTAGCCTCCCCTTATCTAGCAATCAACAACCTCAATCGCGATTTCATTGGCACAAAAGGGTTTTCCGTGGTGTTTCAACGTGCGGAAATCGCCGAAGTAGAACGGCGGTTCCCCTTGTTCAAACCCTATCTAGACCAAGCATTACAGCCTGAATGCAATGCTTTTTACCTCAACCCTTTGTTGCTGGGTGAAGGTTCCCGCGTCGATCCGCATATCGATCGATCTTTGCGATCGTACTGCAAAACAGTTGAACCTCCCGCAGCCGTCAGCGTTTTATACGTGCAAGTACCGCCGAATTTGCAAGGGGGAGAGTTGATACTGCGGCGCAACAAACAGCAAGTCGGGCAGATTAAGCCACAAGCCAACTCGCTGATCTATTTTCAAGGAGATTTGACTCACTCTGTCAACGCTGTTAAAAGTACCGGAACTCGTTTGAGTTTGGTTTGCGAACAGTATAGTTTGAGCGAAACAGAATTGCAAGATATTCCAGGATTCACAGTGGAATCTAGGGCCGTAAAAGCAAAAATTAAGTAAGGTTTATTCGATCCTGGGTTGGGTCGCTTTCACTTGGGTTTACGGTAAACTTAAGGCTCAATCTAAATGGGGACTTTTGAGCATTTCCATCAACTTCCGCTTCCGACTGTGTACTTGCATCAGTTGAGAACGATAAGCAGACCACTGAAGATTTTGCCCAGTGTGTAAATAGGCAGCGCGGGCTTTTTCCAACCACTTAATCGCCAAATTGTACTCGCTTGATTTCCCTTGATCCATAATCGATGCAGCACGCCGACAAGCATTGGCGATTACCCAATCGGGGCTGTGGCTGATAGCAGCCCCCATTACTCGGTGAATCAGTGCTGAGTCGTAATAACTCAAGCCATCAGCAAGGGCGATCGCATCTTCAATCATTCCCTCATCCAGAAAAATATCAACCTTCGCGTCTGGAAAATTCCAACTTTCATTACTTTTCAGAGTTGCTAACAAATCTGCTTTCAAAGTTGACCAACTATCTCTTGCTAACTCCTTCACTAAACTATAATCGCTAAAAGACGGTTTGATTTTAAATATCTGGATTCTAGCATTTAACGCAAGTTCGTCTTCGCCCAACTCAACAGCCAACTCACTCATCAATGTTGCCAATTGGTAATGGCAATGACCTGACAAATTTAACCCAGCTTGACAAATTTTCAGAGCTTGTTCTAAGGCTCCCTTTTGCTTTAAAGTTTGAACGAGAGCAAAAGCATCTTCCGCTGATTGCATCTGGGTAGCAGCAGCTTCCACTGCTTCTTCTACTCTCCCCAAACGAGTTAACATCGTCAAGTATTGTTGAGTACAACCTTCTGCTTGGGCTAAGTATAAGTATTCTTGATCGCGTTCCTGGCGATCGAGGATTTGCAAGCGAATCAAAGTTAAGTCGTGAGCACAGTCTGGTGCGTCACCAGCCCAAACTCCTTGCCCAGTAATGTTTCCTTCAAGTACCTGTTGGAGTAGGGGGTCATCCCAACCTCGGCGTAAAGCTTCCAAGCTCATACTGAAATCACAATCCCATTCATCTTGCCAAGCTTCTAACATCACCTGGAGATCAATGTCTTCTTCAGCAGTTAGTTGAGCAGTCAAAATGGCTTCTGTCCAAGCTTCATTCAAAGCGTTAGCTATCTCAGAATTGTCAGCGCCAAACTCTTCTACATCATCCCAATCTTCAACGCAGGCTGTGGTGATGGCTTCTAAAATTACTAAGGCGTTGTTGCCATCCCCCTGTTCGCTGAATTCCTGGGCTTGCTGAATTACATCTAAAAGTTCTTCTGTAATTGGGTCTTCCTCCCATCCATCCTCCAAATACCTCACAGCCTCTCGCAAAATTCGTCGTACTTGGTGTCGAAAAGGAGCAGGATCGATGGAGGTGTGGCGGGGTGCTTTGGTAGGTTGGTTTGAAGGTGCAGGAATAGCACTTAAGTTAATGTATCGTTCGATCGCATCAATGAGTGATGGTTCTTTTTTTACTAAATGCTGTATTAATTGCTGGGTTTGTACATCGTTGAGGCGATCGAGCAATTGTTCCAGTGTCGGGCCCTGCTCAATTATTTCTGGTTGCCCTAGACACAATAACAACGTCGCCACAATGTGTTTACACCACCCATCGTTATCGTAAGCACAAGTGCAGAATAATGTAGATCCTAATCCGGCATCATCAAAGGGCAGGGTAACACGGTAGGGTTCTACTTCGGAACCCTGCACTACTGCTTGCACCATATTGCCACGCCGGACTGCGCTAATAACATTGCCAGCTAAATAGTAAGCTTCACCCCGCTTGAGAGATTGGGCAGAGGTGTGAAGCTTGATCGTTGTTTCACTGAGTTTGGGAATGGGCATGAGACTATGCCTCAGCAGTTAAAGGATTAGACTCGATTTTACCTGATAAATACACTTGCTCTACAATTTAATTGCGTTCCGATTTGAGGTTTCCATAAATTTCAAAAATCTGTAAAAAAACCCGGTTTCTCCACACCCGTGCCTAAGTGCTGTCTCTGTCTAACTACTAAAATCGGAATATAGCAGAAGGAAGAAGGAAGAAGGAAGAAGGAAGAAGCAGTAAGAGCAATGGTTTCAGCGATTAAGAATGTCCTCACCGTCTTAGCGGTTGCTATAATAGCCAAACTTTTGATGAGTAACAGCCCATACAGCTAGTTTAGTGGGACAACCTCAGCTTAAGATTCCGACAAACAGCGAACAACGTCAAAGATGAAAATAGAACGATACAAAACATTTTCGCTCGACGCAGGGTGTCATGGAGTCGAAGTTGCAGGTTTGGTAAAATGCCAGAGGCGATCGACTTACCAATAAAAACCGCCAGATTAATTTAAACTGATTAAAAATTAGGCTGCGAAAATCCGATGATCCACAAGAAGAACCGCAAAAAGTTACCCTTATTAGCAGCGTTCTTAGTCTCGCAATTTATCCCTTGGTTCCTGAGTGCGATCGCGCTATTTCTCAGTCTCTGGGTCATCGTACCAGCACCCACGATGTTCCTGTACCCTTTGGCGGTGGGAGCACCCGAAATCAGTCCTTGGTTGGTCGGTATCAATACGATCGCCCTTCTGCTGAACCTGCTCAGACGGCATCAAGGCAAAGTCTACATTATTTTGTCAATTTGTAACCTGTTCGCCCTAATCCTGGGCCTGCTTCCACTGATTCAGTTCCCAGCAGCCAATGCAGGGATAGCTACCCAAATGCAAGCTGTTCTAGGGGAAAACTATTTAGCAGCCGTTCCTCAAGCCGATCGCGCGCAGCTACGCCCTCAACCGTTTATCCTCGCAGATGCGTTCCGAGGAATTCCGATTAGAGAGGTTAGGATCGATCGGGCTATTGGATTTGCCAACCCTGACGGAGTTTTACTGCAATTAAACCTTTACCGGCCGATGCAAATTGGCAAATATCCGGCGATTATCACACTCTACGGAGGAGCTTGGCAGAGAGGCAATGCCGATTCCAATGAGGAATTCAGCCGCTATATGGCCGCCCAAGGCTATTGTGTGGTTGCAGTTGATTACCGCCACGCTCCCAAGTATCGATTTCCTGCTCAGCTTGAGGACGTACAAACCGCTCTTTCCTACATCAAAACTCATGCTGGTGATTGGGAAATCGATCTCGATCGAATTGCTCTGATGGGAAGGTCGGCAGGTGCCCATTTAGCAATGCTAACTGCTTATGATTCTAGTGTGCTTCCAGTTCGAGCAGTGGTGAACTATTACGGACCAAATGACCTGATTCGGGGATACAATGACCCACCTTTTCCTGATGCCATAAATGTTAGAGCCGTTTTGCGTGCCTTTTTGGGAGGAACCGCAGACGAACTCAACGAGCTTTACCGTCGGGCTTCTCCCATAAATTATATTAAACCGAATCTTCCCCCTTCTCTACTGGTTTATGCAGGTCGCGACCATATCGTTCAGCCCAAGTTTGGTCGATCGCTCTACCAACGATTACGAGCCACGGGCGATCGGGCTATTTTGCTCGAAATTCCTTGGGCTGAACACGCATTTGATGCTGTTTTTAATGGCCCGAGCAATCAACTGGCTTTGTACTACACAGAACGCTTTTTGGCTCATGCTCTGAAGTCTTCGGATTACCAACCAATTAAATAAAAGTTTAAATACTCATTTTTACTTAAATAAAGGCGTCTCAAACTGCCTAAAATATGGCTGTAACTCTCTTCATTTTATATCCCTAGAAATCCCCATTACTGCGCTGGGAAAGTTTTGTGGCGGTGCTAAATAAAAGCTTACCCCCCCAGCGGTGCGGCAACCACGGGGGAATTGCCCCTACAAATTTCATACCAGAATTCAGCAACGCCAAAGTGAGATCCTTTTCTTGGTACACTATATATAGTATCCCTCGATAATTCCTGTAAATGTACGATCGCCCTCAGTTTCAGCGCCCCGCGTCCTGTTACACTGAAATCCTGCGGTTGTGTGCGATCGGTGCGATCGATCTTTCTGAAAAAAAACTAAAATTCTGTAGCCTGCGATACATTTATTTGGTTAATGATTGTTTACACTCTCCAAGTGTAGATTGTGTACTCTCCATAATTCTCCAAAACCCCTAAACGAGTGCGTTGTTTGCTGGACTGCGATTTATCGATCGTCGAACCGTTAAAAACCATAAGTAGTTTTGACCTGAATTCATCGGAATTGATTCGCACAAAATTTTTGAGCTGACCAGGGTAAAGATTAGTTACTAAATTTGTGCAGTGCAGACATCTATAATGTTGACTCAAGTTTGTACAGGCTCTTGCCATCTATCTTCTTGCTAATAACCGCAATCCAACCGCATCTCACACAGGATTGTCACACCCGATGGAGGGCGAAGTCATTGCGCCTCGCTCCTCCAATCTTTTAGAGTCTGCCAAAAAGGCATTCTCCCCAAAGTTAGCTTTGACTAAAAACGTTGGGTAAATCCAACATATTCGTCAATCGTTAGACTTTTGCTAACATCTATTTTTTATCAACAACTCGTCCTGCAATCCCAATAAAAATAACCATGAGTGGAAACCAATCGCGCGTTCAAGCAATTTCTCAAATCGTCAACCGCAAACAGATGCCTGCCCAGCCTCCCAAGCGGCTAGAAGATATGTGGGCAACAGACGTTTTTAGTCTGAGCAAAATGCAAGAAAGTCTGCCCAAAAGCATTTTCAAATCAGTAAAAAACACCGTTCAAACCGGCCAAAAACTAGATGATTCCGTAGCTGATGTAGTTGCAGCAGCAATGAAAGATTGGGCTATTTCCAAAGGAGCCCTGTATTACGCCCACGTATTTTACCCGCTAACAAACAGCACCGCCGAAAAGCACGATGCTTTCATCTCAGTGCAAGGCGACGGCTCCGTCATCTCAGAATTTGCAGGCAAAGTTCTAGTACAAGGCGAACCGGATGGCTCCTCATTCCCCAACGGCGGCATCCGTTCCACCGCCGCCGCTCGCGGATATACAGCCTGGGATGTCACCAGCCCTGCTTATGTCATGGAAACCGACAACGGCATGACATTGTGCATTCCCACTGTTTTCATCTCCTGGACAGGTGAAGCCTTAGACAAGAAAACGCCGCTTTTGCGTTCCATTGCCGCAATGAACAAAGCAGCAACCCGAGTGTTAAAGCTATTAGGAAATACCGAAGTTGCTCCGGTCAATTCCAGTTGCGGTTCCGAACAAGAATACTTCCTGGTAGATGCCAATTTCACCAACAGCCGCCCTGATTTACTGCTAGCAGGTCGTACCCTTTTCGGCAAACCTCCTGCGAAAGGTCAGCAATTTGACGACCACTATTTTGGAGCGATTCCCGAGCGCGTTCAAGTCTTCATGCAGGAAGTAGAAGAAAGAATGTACCGACTGGGAATTCCTGCCAAAACCCGCCACAACGAAGTAGCTCCCGGTCAGTTTGAAATTGCACCTGTTTTTGAAGCAGCAAACGTCGCCAGCGACCACCAACAATTAACCATGACAATTCTCCGCAACACTGCGAAGAAACACGGTTTTATGTGTTTGCTGCATGAGAAGCCTTTCGCAGGCATTAACGGTTCCGGCAAACACGTCAACTGGTCGGTTGGCAATGCCACCCAAGGAAACTTATTAGACCCCGGCGATACACCGCACTCTAACGTGCAGTTTCTAGTTTTCTGCGGCGCTGTGATTCGCGGAGTTCACAAATACGGGCCGCTGTTGCGCGCGGTAGTTGCTACTGCCAGCAACGACCACCGATTGGGTGCAAATGAGGCTCCACCAGCAATTATCTCTGTCTATTTGGGTTCGCAATTAGAAGATATCTTCGGGCAAATTAGCCGGGGAGAAGTTAAGGACTCTCAAGGTCGGGGAATTATGAATTTAGGTGTAGAAACGCTGCCTACTTTCACGAAGGATGCTGGGGACAGAAACCGGACTTCGCCCTTTGCCTTTACTGGAAACCGATTTGAATTCCGGGCAGTTGGTTCCGGTCAGTCTGTTTCCGGGCCGCTGGTGGCTATGAATACGATTCTTGCAGATTCTTTGGACTGGATTGCTAACAAATTAGAAAGCGATTTGGCTAACGGAACTGAACTGAATGCTGCCATCCAAACCATTCTCAAAGAAGTGATGGACGAGCACGGTGCGGTTGTATTTGGCGGCAACGGCTATTCGGAAGAATGGCACAAAATGGCTGTTGAGGAACGGGGTTTAGCTAACTTGCGGACTACGGCAGATGCTTTGCCCGTGTTGAAGGAAGGATACATTGAAGATTTGTTTGAAAAGACAGGTGTTCTGACTCCCGTTGAATTGGAAAGCCGTTACGATGTTTATGCAGAGCAGTATTTGCTGGCAATTGAAGTCGAAGCAAAACTGGTAATAAGCATGGCAAAAACTATTATTTACCCCGCTGCGGTGAGGTATTTAGCTGAACTTTCCGGCACGATTTCTAAATTGAAAGAGATTGGGATTGAACTGGAAAAGGAAAGTGCCGAAAAAGTAGCGATGTTGGTTAAGTCAATGATTGATACTGCGAGCAAATTGAGTTCTGCTTTGAGCAAGCACGATTTTGCTTCTACAGAAGATCATATGCAGTATGCTTCGCAAACAATTCGTCCTTTGATGGATGAGGTTCGCAAGTATGCAGATGCTCTGGAAGGTGAAGTGGCTGATGATTTGTGGCCGCTGCCTACTTATCAAGAAATGCTGTTTGTTAAGTAATCGCGAATTCGGTTAATTGCAGGTTAGAGTTGTAAGGACACGGCAGTGCCGTGTCCTTACTTTTTTTTGAGATTAAATGAGTGTTAGGCTGAATCTGTCAAAGGCATTAAATACTAACGAGAGTAAGAGTTGTGAAGCTTGTTGAGATACCCTTCAACAAATTTATCGGCGTAAAAAGTAATATTGCTGCGAAAAGCTATTATGCGAATTCAATCCCTCTTGAAACAAATGACTCTGGCGGCTCTAGCTCTGGTTTTTGCGATCAGTTGCACTCGATCGACTCCGAACGTAAACTCTTCCCCGGAAGCAAGGACTCCTAGCAGCTTTAGAGTGGCAATGCTCACCACAGGCGCCAAAGACAACCAAAGTTGGGATCAAGCTTGCTTTGAAGGATTGAATCTAATCAAAAATAAATTTAATGCTGAGGTAGACATTACTGACAGTATTGACGGTGAACATAGTGAAGCTACCATTCGCAAATATGCCCTGTCAGGGTATGACCTGGTAATTGCAGCCAGTGGGGCCTATTCCAAAGCTGCCGAAAAGGTCGCTAAAGAATTTCCACGAACGAAATTTGCCTTGGTTACAACGCATCCAGGGAATAACAAAAATTTGGGGGCTGTTGCCTTTCGCTCGGGTGAGGTGGGGTACCTCACAGGTGCTTTGGCTGCCATGAAGACCAAAAGCAATAAAGTGGGCTATATTGTGGGTGAACCTTATCCGGTTTACAAAGAAGAAGAAGCATTGTTTAGGCGGGGAGTGAAGGCAACCAATCCCTCTGTTCAAGCCTCGACTGCTTTTCTCAATTCTTGGGTTGATACGGAAAAAGCTATCAAAGTTGCAACGGATATGGTTGCTTCTGGAGTTGATGTTTTGGCATTCAACGCGGGTGAGGCAGGGTTAGCCGCGCTAAAAGCCGTTACGCAAAAGCCAGGAGTCTTGGTGATTGGTAGGACAAAGGATCAGTACGAAGTGGCTCCCGGCAAAGTCCTAACTAGCGTTCTGCAGGACATTCCCAATCTGGTACTAAATGCGGCAGTGTTAACCCAGCAAGGTCGCTGGGAAGGAAAACTTTACAAGTTTGGCCTCAAGGAGAAAATCTACGACTTTGCCCCTTTCCGTGGTAGTCTCACGTCTCAGGAAGAGGACACTTTCAAGACCATCCGAGAAGCTGTGACGACTGGCAAAATCGATGTTTCTCCTTAGTGCACCGATTAATTGATTTACTAATATTGATCCTAAGTCCGATGCAAAATCAACGCAACGAGCGCGTTCTGCCGATCGCCAGAAGCTCCCGTTCTCATCCCTGGCAACGCTTCTTTTCTATTGCACATCAGCTCCGGTATGGTTTGATATTTTTGGTTCTTCTAAGCTTACTGCCCACTGGTGGCTTGCTGATCTACCTCAGCTTTCAGGCGCAGATCCAGCAATCGCGATCGCTCCAACAAGAGCGCAGCCATACAGCAGGAGGGCAGATTGATAATTATTTAGATGACTTGAAACGAAAACTGAGCTATTTAGCTAGGGTTAAAGGACTCACAAACTTTCAACCTCAAGCGCAGCAGAGCCTGTTGGAAGGGTTGATTCGTCATAATGATGCTTATGAAGCCGTTGCCATTTTGAACCGGAAGGGACAAGTTGTCGCGTCAGTTTCACCCTACGAACCGCTCAAGTTAGAAAATCCAGCTAATTCGCCACTGTTTATTCGTGCCTTCAAACAACAGGAAGATTATGTCAGTCCTGTAGAAATTAATCCTAAAACTCACCAACCAACCACCATTCTGGCGGTTCCGATTCGGAATGAGCGAGATGAGGTGGATGGGGTGCTATTAGCACAGGTAAATCTCAACTTTCTCTGG
The DNA here is from genome assembly GCF_036700885.1 of Microcoleus sp. S13_B4. NCBI lineage: Bacteria > Bacillati > Cyanobacteriota > Cyanophyceae > Oscillatoriales > Microcoleaceae > Microcoleus > Microcoleus sp. S13_B4. The sequence goes on along the minus strand of NZ_JAUBPU010000022.1, from coordinate 58,079 downwards.
TTTGTTGTTTCCCAAACGCAGGTTGGCAAGACGGGTTATGTCTATGTAGTCGATGAGCGTAATTTTCTCATTGCTCAAAAGGGTAGTAACCCAGAAACCTTTCAGCTTCAAGATATTTCTAAGCGCCCCTTATTTCAATTTTTGAAAGCCTCCGAAGATACTAAGCGCCTTAACGTTTATCAAGGTCTAAACCAGGTAGAAGTATTGGGAGCCAGTGCCTTAGTTCGGAGCGTGAATTGGAATGTGGTTGTAGAACTGCCAACGGCTGAGGCTTATGCTCCCGTTTACCAAATGCTTTCAATTATGGGAGCCTCATTGGCAGTGGTGACGATCGTCGCTGTTGGCATTGGGTATCTATTTATTCGGCAAATTGTGGTGCCGCTACAGCGCTTAACCACGGCAGCTACTCAACTCAGTGCGGGGCAATTAGATACACGGGTCAACATCGACAGCCAAAACGAACTGGGGACATTGGCGATCGCATTTAACAATATGGCGACTCAGTTAGAGGAACTGATTACAGCAGTTGAAGTGGAAGGCAATTTTGTTTCAGCCATTCTTGAAATTGCAGGTGCCTTGGTAGTTGTGCTCGACCCGCAGGGACAAATCGTTCGCTTTAACCGGGCTTGCGAACAAATGACTCATTACTCGTTTAATGAAGTGAAAGGGCGCTACATTTGGGACTTGTTCCAGAACTCAGACTTAGTTGGACAAGCCAAAACTACTTTTGAGTCTTTACAATCTGGTAATTTTCCCCAGCAGTATGAAGGCAGTTGGATGACCAAAGATCAACAACTCAGACGGATTGCCTGGTCAGATACTGCTTTACTGGATAATAAAGGTGAAATTGAGTACATCATCAAAACAGGGATTGACATTACTCAACGAAAACAGGTAGAAGAAGAACTCAAAGCGTCGGAACAGCGGTTATCTTTTCTATTCCGCCAAAGTGCACTGGCAGTTGTGGAATGGGATTTAAACTTTAAAGTCACGGCCTGGAATCCAGCGGCCGAGCAGATTTTTGGTTACACGGCTACAGAGGCGATCGGACACCATGCCGCAGAATTAATTGTGCCTGCGTCTGCCAGAAAGATAGTCGATCAAGTTATGAACGAGTTGTTGAGTCAGGTCGGAGGAATCTACAGTGTCAACGAAAATATTACGAAAAACGGCCAAACCATTATTTGCGAATGGTTCAATACGCCTTTAGTAGGGGAGGCTGGAAAGATTGTTGGAGTTGCATCCTTGACACTGGATATTACTGAGCGCACGCAAGCCGAAGCTGCGTTAAGGCAAGCAAAAGAGGAAGCTGAGGTTGCACTCAAAACCTTGCAGCAAACTCAGGCACAACTCCTTCAGGCAGAGAAAATGTCAGGTTTAGGGCAACTGGTTGCTGGTGTTGCTCACGAAATTAATAATCCAGTTAACTTTATCTATGGCAACCTGAGCCATACTGCCGACTACACGCAAAATTTACTAAAGTTGATTCAGCTTTACCAGCAAACCTATCCAACTAATCCCCAAATTCAGGAAAAAATTGAAGAGTTCGATCTGGACTACATTAGTGAAGATTTGCCCAAAATGCTGACTTCAATGAAGGTAGGAGCCGATCGCATTCGTCAAATTGTCCTGTCGCTACGAAACTTCTCGCGGCTGGATGAGGCAGAAATGAAGCCAGTTGATATCCACGAGGGAATTGACAGCACATTGATGATTTTGCAAAATAGACTGAAGGCAAAACCGGATCATCCTGCTATTGAAATTGTCAAAGACTACGGCGACTTACCGCGGGTAGAGTGCTATGCCGGACAGTTGAACCAAGTCTTTATGAATATTCTGGCAAATGCGATCGATGCTTTAGAAAACTACGACAATCAGCCTTATACAAAAGACATCCCAAAAAATCCCAGTCGCATCACTATTCGGACGAAGCTAGTCACAAACGAAACTCAGCCCGGTTATTCAAAAAATGTAGTAATTCAAGTTCAAGATAATGGGCCTGGGATGACGGAAACTGTTATACAACAGGTGTTCAATCCCTTCTTCACCACGAAACCAACGGGTAAAGGAACTGGATTAGGGCTATCCATCAGCTATCAAATTGTAGTTGATAAGCACGGTGGCTTCATCCAGTGCTTCTCTCAACCCCATCAAGGAACAGAGTTCCGAATTGAAATTCCTGTTTTGCAAAGCGGTGCTCTAGCAGTTGTTGGTAAATAACTGCGATCGGATTTCTCTATATATAGCCTTTATTAAGTAGCTTGGAAACTGTTATCTCGCGTCTGAATGATTTGTGTAAATAAAAGAAAACTGGTCAGATCTAATTCAAGAAAAAAAGGGGGTAGACAAGTAGTTAATGCTATTGCGCGGGCGCTCTGACTCTCCACAGCAGGCTTTAAGAAGTCGGGGATTTAACATAAGATTAGATCGACATACTTAAAACTACATAAATGGCAGTCCCGCGTCTTGAACAATTTAGAGGTTGTCTGATCGGTCAGTGTCTCGGCGACGCTATAGGCTGTAGAGTAGAAGGCTATCCTCCCGAAGTTTGCCAAAACTTTGTCAGCTACGAAGTTAGACTCAAAAAAATCAAAGATCGCGATCGCTTCGGCTTTCCTTTTGGTCAATACACCGACGACTCCCAACTCGCCCGCGAACTCCTCCAAAGCTACCTCGCTTGTGGCGAATTCGACCCCAGCGACTACGCCACCCGTATTGCTGACATTTTCGCTCAAGAGCGTATTGTCGGGCGCGGTCGATCGACAGAAGAAGCTGCAAACCGCCTGATACGGGGCGTTGCTTGGCAAGAAGCTGGTACTCCTGCTCCCAATGCTGGTAATGGCAGTGCTATGAGGGCAGGGCCGATCGGCTTAATATTCTACGATGACCCGTCCCAGCTTGTACAAGCTGCTTGCGATCAAGGGCGCATCACCCATCAAGATTCGCGGTGTTGTGCCGGTGCTGTGGCGATCGCGGGGGCTGTGGCGATCGCCCTTCAATCTGACATGATGATTGAAACTGAGCCATTTCTCGGTCAACTGAGCGAATGGGTAGCAGAAGTTGATTCTTCCTTTGCTGCTTTGCTCAAAGATTTGATTGATTGGGTCAAATTGCCCCCAGAAGAAGCCGTAGAGTTGATTTCTAGAGCTGGACTCCCGTTAAACTACGATCGCTCTTGGCAAGGAATTTCCCCTTTTGTAGTTGGTAGCGTCTTGTGGAGTTTATATGCGTTTTTGAGAACGCCTCAAGATTACTGGGAAACTCTCTGCACTAGCATCGCCGTCGGTGGCGATGTGGATACCACCGCAGCAATGGCTTGTGCCATCAGCGGGGCATTTCTGGGCCAAGAAGCAATCCCGAATCAACTAGCGGAACTTTTGAACGATCAAGGTACTTGGGGCCTGGGGGAACTAATTAAACTCGCTGACAACTGTTATCAGTTGAAAGTCAAGCTGTAGCCGCTTATCACAACTTAAAACTTATTCTTACGGCTAAATAAATTTGGACGATCGACATTTGTTTCTAAATCAGTCGATCGCCCAGACTCAAATTCCCTCAATCAAACGGTTTTCTCGCTAGAAAGTTCCCCAGTAGCAGGAGGCACTACCGTATCGCCAAAGGCAATCCGCAGAAAAGGCGGAGCCAAAAAAGTCGTCAGAATCACCATGATAATAATCGAGACTTCTAACGGTTTATCCAAAACCCCACTCGCCGAACCGATGCCGGCAAACACTAACCCGACTTCGCCCCGAGGAATCATCCCCACTCCGATCGCCAATCGATTGATTCCAGGCTGACCAAACACCACCCAACCTGTTACGATCTTGCCCAAAATAGCAACCAAAATCAAAAATACGGCTATCAAAAGTCCCGCCCGATAATCCGGCACTGTTGGGTTTAAAACCCCCAAATCCGCCCGTGCCCCTACCGTTACAAAGAAGATGGGTACAAATAAATCGGCGATGGGTTTCACCAATTCATCCAACTCCAGGCGGGCATCGCTTTCATCCAAAACCAAGCCCGCAGCAAAGGCACCCAAAATCGCTTCGAGATGAATTGCATTGCCCAGAAAAGCCATGAAGTAGGCAAAAATAAATGCCGGGATGAGAATATTTCCGCGAGTTTTGAGTTGGCCCACCACCGCCGAGAAGGTTTTGTCGAAGACACCGCCCAACAGAATCGAACCTAGCAGAAAAACAGTTGCACTGACTATCAAATAGATGACATTAACAACATCAATCTCACCGGTTTTGGCTAAACTGGCGACAACAGCCAGGACAATAATTCCTAACACATCATCAATCACCGCCGCACCGACAATAATTTGACCTTCTTTAGAGTTCAGTTGTCCTAAATCAGACAATACTTTAGATGTAATTCCAATGCTGGTTGCCGTCAAAGCAGCCCCCGCAAAAATTGCTGGAATTGCCGCCGTGTGGAAAATTATCATCAAGCCCGCAGTACCAGCGGCAAAGGGAACTGCCACACCTACGCAGGCGACAACGGTAGCTTGAATTCCGACTTGCTTGAGTTGTTTGAGATCCGACTCTAAGCCAATTTCAAACAGCAGAATAATCACGCCTAATTCAGCTAGCACTGCAATGATTTCACTCTGCGATTCAAAGATACTGGTGAGGGTGGCAGGAGACAGATGATTAATCGATTGCAGAACTGTCATAATCCCGGAGTCTGATGCTGACAGCCCGCTTCCGGGAAAAACGATCAAGTGTAAAGCAGATACACCAACAATTACCCCTGCTACAAGTTCACCCAAAACCGGGGGAAAATCAAATTTTAGAGCCACTTCCGCGCCGATTTTACTGGCGATATAAATCACTACCAAACTGAGCAAAACTCCGCTGAGGACGATCGGCGAATTTTCTGCCTCGACTGTTGCTAACAAAGGTATGGGATTAACTAGGGATGCCATCCCAGAACTTAAAGCTGTAATTGTATGGTTCAAAAACATGGTTACGGTGATGGTAAGAAAGACGATTCTACGCTGACTGTTGACTGTTGACTGGTGACTGTTGACTGTAAGTCGGAAAATTGATAACTGTTACATATTGGGTAGCCAGTTAACTCGACATGACTATCAAGCAAAGCTTGAAGAACCCAAATCTGGCGGTACATCCTGCCACCGCCCTTGTCCCACTGCTTGAATTGCTTCTTTTAGCAAGATATCGCCGGTATAAATTGCCCTACCGACGATCGCACTTTTGACGCCAATTGGTTCCAAAGCCAGCAAACTCAACAAATCTGCGATCGAACTAACGCCACCGGAAGCAATCACGGGAATCGAAATAGCGTTAGCAATTTCGCGCAAAGATTCCAAATTCGGCCCTTCCATAGTACCGTCGCGGTGAATGTCGGTGTAAATAATTTCAGCAGCACCTAACTCGGCCATTTTTTGCGCCAATTCTGTTGCTAAAACTTCCGAAGTTTCTAGCCAGCCTCTAGTAGCAACTTTGCCATTTCTGGCATCGATACCTACCAGAATTCGGCCGGGAAATTCGGCGCACAATTCGCCGACTAATTGCGGTTGTTCGACGGCGACAGTGCCGAGAATGACGCGCCGAACGCCTAAATTGAGGATAGCCGCAACAGAAGCGCGATCGCGCATTCCCCCACCTACTTGACAGGGAACGTCTACCGATCGGACGATCGCTTCAATGGCTGCTTGGTTGACTGGATGACCTGCTTTAGCGCCATCGAGGTCTACTAAATGCAGCATTGTCGCGCCTTCATTTACCCACTGTCTGGCGACTGCGACGGGGTTGTCGTTAAAAGTTTGCGACTTCGCGTAGTCTCCCTGATACAATCTGACGCATTTTCCATCCAATAAGTCGATCGCTGGAATTACATTCATGATTTTTCCTCAAATTGGTAATTATACCAGTTAAAAAAAAGAATGCAACTTTAGGCAAGCTACCAACCCATACATAATCATTAATTCCGAATTTTAAAATCTAAAATCTAAAATTGTATTACCCATTACCATTTATTTTTGACATTCGCAACCGCTATTTAAATGAAACATAATCGCAGAAGAAAGTGTAGACCATAAAGGAGTATTGACATCAGCTTTTTGCAAAGCTTCGGCCGTCCAGTCGTTGCAAGTTCTCAAAATAGAGTAACTGCCTTTTGCTTCATAAAAACTGTCGCTGTTGTCGTAGCCGTAGCTAATTTTCATTAGCTTACCTGCTGCACCTAATTGAAATGAATTATTAATAAAACTTACCAGCAGCCGATAATTTTTTCCACTGATTTTAACACATTTGGTTTCAATATTTAGGGGGAGAACCCGATAACCTTGAACGTGTAGGGTAGACGGAGTAGGGAGAAATAGCGCCTTGAAAGCTGTAACTGGGTTGATACTTCCTGATGTGGGAGTCTCCAACATAAAAGCTCTATCTCCCCAGCCCAAAGACAAATATTTATAATCAGAAGTGGCCTCCCGCCCTATTTCTGTTAGCGGTAAAAATTGATTCCAGTCAAAATATTCATTTTTAACGGGAACGATGACCTCGGTGTGGATGCCTTCGTTGGAAATGTATAGAGAAATTGTGCAATCTGCTTGCGCGTAATTTCCCCACTTTCTGGGAGTTAGATAGCCAATTGTTAGGAAAGCGGTCAGAGATAAGATGACAATTCCTAAGCGCTGTATGCTTTTTCTCATTTTAACCGTGGGTTTCAAATTCCACCTTCGGATGGCGGGCGCTGTATCTTTGTGGGAAAGAATTCTTGCAATGCCGAATTGCGCTGTTCGGGGGTTTCCTTAGCCCAATTATACAAACTTTCGTAGAAAAAGAACGACACGCCAGCGAAATCTCTTTTTCGCACTTCTTGCACTTGTTCTTGAATTTGTTTGAGGGGCACGGAATTATTTTTAAGACCAGTTAAAATGCCGATCGCAGTTGGAATGTTAAGTTTAGCCAGTTTAACTTCTTCCCGTTCCAGTTCGGCACTAAAACGCTTGATATCGCTGCGATACACCTGCAACACAATTTCTTGGATGTAGCCGCGTCTTTCCCAGGTAAACCAGTCCTGCAAGTGGGCGGGCAAAGAAAAGTGAAAAGGGTTCGGAGATAAGCTGACAATACATTTTTCTTTGCGGGATTTGATGGCGCGAGAAACTCGCCCCATGAAGTCATTGATTTTGTCCGCGCGCCAGCGCACCCAGAAGGTTTCGCGGGGGTCGTCGGAGGGAGGGCTTTTAATTTGTTCCTGATACATTAACATTGTTACTGGCTCGTAGCCAAATTCTACTGGCAAGCCGAAATGGTCGTCAAATTGAATGCCATCTATATCATAATTATCGACAATTTCTAGGATTAAATCTAAGATAAATTGCTGGACTTCCGGATGAAAGGGATTCAGCCAAACTCGCTCGTGTTGGCCTTCTTTCCAAATAGTTGAACCGTCGCGCCGGTGCGCCAGCCAGTCGGGGTGAAGTGTGGCTAATTCCGATTCGGCGGGAGCCATGAAACCAAACTCAAACCAGGGGATTACTGCTATACCTTTTTGGCGAGATTGCGCTATAATTTCTTTGAGAATGTCTCGGTCTTTCAATCCGGGCGATGGATCGATCGACTCTCCGAATACTCGTTGGGCTGCTGCACTCGGATAAAGCGTATAGCCTCCTTGCCAAACCGTGGGATAGATGGTATTAAAATTGAGTTTATCCAGTCGATTTACAGCGTCAATGATGTTGTTGCGGGAGAAGATAACGTCGCTGTCAATGTTCGTCAGCCAGACGCCGCGCAATTCGGTTGTTGGGGTTTGGGGCGGGGTTTGAGCCAAGAGACGCGGGGATAATATGGCGGAGGAGGTAAGGGCGATCGTAAAAACAACTATTAAAGCCAGTATCCGCTGCCATTTGTGCAGTTTAATCATCAATTTGTCGCAAATATCATAGTTTAACATCATACTGTAGGGCAATGCCCACCTTACCTGTGATTCCCCCTAAGAATAACCTTGCAGTTTCATCTCTTGGCGGTAATGGGCCTCAATCTCGCTCACCGTTTGCGATTGACGCTTGCTAGTCCACTCGCTGCGATCGAATTATTCCCGCCTCAAAGCATCAACATCGATCCTTTGCACCTTACCTTTGCCACATTTATGAATAGTAAGTGTGCGCGTTGATAAAACCGGGCTACAGCAGCTTATTTTTGCCCTTAATAACTATTTTGCCACCAATTAAATTCTGGGCGATCGTACTTATGCAATTATCCACTACTTGTACATCTATCTGCGGTTTCATAACCGCTATCAACCGGAATTAAAGCATTTTGAATTGTAAAGCTCATAGATTTACCCTTTGTGTAAATTTATATTAATTTTTATTGTAGGATTGCAGGCTGCTAACATTTGCGATCGCCCAACTGTAATAAAGTTAATAAATTATAAAATATCTAAAAAAGTTTCCACTGATACTTAATCATAACAAACATTTAAGATATGACAAGTTAGTAACCATCAAATAGCTATAAGATTGAGATTGTTTTTGACTCACAATCTATATGAATCCTGATTCTCTCCGCACCTTGGGCGTACCGCCGAATGCTTGGAAAGTTGATGCCAAAATTGCCGATATCACCCGATCGCCGATCGCGCCTCAACCTGTTACCCTGGAAACAGAAACTAAAACCCTGCGTTTGGACTTAGCAAAAGCAGCAATGTTGGTGATAGATATGCAAAACGATTTCTGTCATCCCGACGGTTGGCTAGCACATATTGGCGTAGATGTAACGTCGGCCCGAACTCCAATTAATCCTTTAAAAAATTTGCTGCCAAAATTGCGATCGCACGCAGTGCCAATTATTTGGATTAACTGGGGGAACCGCCCCGATTTGCTCAATATTAGTGCAGCTTCCCGTCACGTTTACAATCCCACAGGCGACGGCGTAGGTTTGGGAGATCCGCTGCCAAAAAACAACGCACCTGTACTGATGGCAGGGAGTTGGGCAGCGCAGGTTGTCGATGAATTAAAACCCAAACCGGAGGATATTTGCGTTGATAAATATCGGATGAGCGGCTTTTGGGATACTCCTTTAGATAGTATCTTGCGGAACCTCGGCAGAACTACACTTTTCTTCGGAGGAGTAAACGCCGATCAGTGCGTCATGGCTACCCTGCAAGATGCTAATTTCCTCGGTTACGACTGTATTTTAGTCAAAGATTGTACAGCTACGACATCTCCCGAGTATTGCTGGCAAGCTACTCTTTATAACGTTAAACAATGTTTTGGCTTTTTGTCGGATTCTCAGGCTATGTTAGAAGCAATTAAATAGCAGTCATCAGGGGAGTATCCCTCTGGAGTACAAAAAGCGTTTTTTAGGAGTGCGAGAGTCCCGCACAGCAAAGCCTATATATCTCGCTTCCTGCTCTGACAGCGCACTCTCCTGTGAAATCAATAAACTTTGGAGGTTGAGCGGCGGACTAATGACTCTGGATTCTCAGTAATGACACCAGAAACATAACAACTGACAACTAACAATAAAAAAATGACAAACCAGTGCATGATTCCTGTTATAAAGTCTCCGAAAGACTACCAAGCATTTCGCATCAGTCCGGGCGATACTAATCGATTAGCGATCGTTTTCGATCCGGTAATAGCTAATGTTTCATTAACAGTTTGCGTGGAGATTTTCGATGTGGACGGCAAAACTCCTCCCAACCGCCATCTATTGGCAGTCGAAATGTTTTTTGTACTCAAAGGAACTGGGCAAGCAACCTGCGACGGAAAAACAGTTAGTATTCAACCTGGAGATAGTTTGTTAGTGCCTCCAACAGCCACTCACGTAATTGAGAATACGGGCAGTGAACGTTTGTACACTTTGTGCATCATGGTGCCGAATGAGGATTTTGTGGAACTAATTCGCAGCGGTACACCAGTCGAACTCGATGAGGAAGATATGAGAGTTCTCAGGCGATCGGATGTACTCGTATCGTGCTAGGTTTGTAGTAAGGACTTTAGTGTTTTAATCTTCTAGGCTCTGCCTGGGAAAGCAGCTCCCCGACTGCTTAAACAAGTCGGGGCTCTAACAAAATACTGTTTCACGTTAAAATTATTCAATTATGAGCGTTATATTTCACATTGCTAAAAGCCAACAGTGGGAAGAAGCAAAACACCTTCAATCCTATCGCGGCGATACCCTAGACTCTGAAGGATTTATCCACTGTTCGACACTCCCGCAAGTTACTAGAAGTGCCAACAAATTTTTTGTCGGACAAACAGGATTGCTTTTGCTGTGCATTGACTCTGGGAAAGTGCAAGCAGAAGTTAAGTATGAATCGGCAGCCGGAGATCTTTATCCGCATATTTACGGGCCGCTGAATGTTGATGCTGTGTTGAAAGTTGTTGAGTTTAAAGCGGGTGCAGATGGCAAGTTTGAATTGCCGGAAGAACTAAAAGCAAGTATAAATGAACAGGCTTAGTACGCTGTGAAGATAGTTCAAGAAGTATCACTTATTAGTCGCGGTAACTTTGAGGAGTCAGAAGAATGGGGAGTTATTAAAAATGAAATACGGATTGCTATTGACGCGATCGCGTGGCCTGTGGGTGCATCAAACTTTACGATCAATCCAACCAGCCACGGAAACGGTGTCAAACCTATCAAAAATGCTTGTATGGCGGCTCTTCAGGACAATTTTGGATGGCAGCTTGAAACTAAAATCCGATTTGCAACTAGAGCGCCAGGACGAGTAGATGCTACCAAAATCTTAGACAATCATTTATTTGCCTTTGAATGGGAAACAGGAAATATCTCATCAAGTCACCGTGCTGTTAATAAACTGGTTCTCGGTATTTTACGAGGGATTTTTTTGGGGACGGCATTAGTTCTGCCCAGCCGCAAACTGTACCCTTATTTGACTGATAGAATTGGCAATTATGAGGAGCTAGAGCCTTACTTTGATGTCTGGCGTGCTGTTAACATACAAGAAGGTTTTTTAGCCATATTTGTCATTGAACATGATGCCCTGGATAGCAACGTACCTACAATTACTAAAGGCACAGATGGTCGCGCTTTAATATAAAATGTTAGTTGTCAAGAAAACAAATTATAGTTGGATTGACTCGTTTTGTTTAGCTTTATTTTTGGTCTTTCCTCTTGCTGATTCCCAGTTTTCAACTTTTCCATTTGCCAAGTCTTGTAACCGCTTCACTGCTGGTTCAATATCGCCGATTTCTGTACCCAGCCAATACCTACCCAACTTCTCTGCTGCATAAAATGTAGTGCCAGAACCTCCAAAAGGATCGATTACAACTTGTCCCGGATTCGATGCCATAGCAATGATACGCTCCAGCATGATTGGAGCTAATTCGTTGGCTCCCCTTTTCTTGTGCTGTCGGTGTCTTACTGGCGGAATATCTGTCCACATTTCCTCAATTAAAGTCCACAGATTTTCTTCTCGAATATCTTCAGAAGCATTTTCCCAGACATCTTCGGGAGCATCCCAAACATCCATTAAGTTAATACCTTGAGGATTTAATTTTTTGCGGTGTCCGCCGTAATCTTTAATCTCTCCTCCGCAATGTCGGCAGACTTGAATCGGCGTATAAACTTTATTGAAAACTGCTGGTTCGCCTTTTGTGTAGTAAAGCAATCCGTAGTGTGCGGGAGACATTTTCTTGCCGCGAGGAAAGGCTTTAGGCATTCTACAAGCTATCCAGTGACGAAAGTTCATTCCCTCTTGGTTTAAATATGCACCGTACTCAATGCACCATTTAGGTAAGTTGAAAATAAATAGACTTCCGCCCGGTTTAAGCACTCGAATACTTTCTTTAAGCCACTGTTTTGACCAAGCAAGATAATCGCTGGAATTCAGCAGGTCGCTCGCACCATTGCCATAATCTTTGCCCAGATTAAAGGGCGGATCTGCAAAGACAATATCGGCGCTGTAATCGGGAATAGCACCTAAAAACTTGAGACAGTCTTCCTGGTAGAGAATGCCGTATTTGCTTTGATAAACCTCTCGCAATTCCCGTTCGGCGGAAATCACAGGTGATATTAGACTCAAAGGTTGCATTTAATTATTTTTATTTAATAAGCATCACTTCAATAATAGTAATTGTCGCGACAATTGTCAAGAGATTATTGGAGCGATCGCACTGTTGCCACAGTTGCAAAATATCAATGAACATCAACCAACTCTACCGACAATTTCAGCGCATCTTCGCGAGTCGCAATTCTCCCTTCCACCCGCGCTAATTGAATCTCCATCAACAATTGGCCTATCCGTGGACTTCTGGGCAAATTTAAATATTCCATTAAATCATTGCCGCTAACTAATTGTGTGGGATGAGCAATAATATCATCCCTATCGAGATAGCGATTAATTAACAGTGAAATCTCATCAACCGCAACTCCCGCCGCCACTGCCAAAACTGCTAAAACTGGAAATACTATTCCCACATCCCTAAACAAAAAATACTGTTCTCGCAAAGACATTTCCGCGATAGGTTTTGCTTGCAATTTGGGCAAGTATTTCAAAAGCCCGATCGCACTTTTCACCTCCGCATTGCTGTACTTCAACCGCAGCAACTGCGTTTCAGCAATTGTCGGGTCGGAATCTGCCAAAATAGCCAGCTTCGCCACAGCCAACAAAGGCGTTTTAATTGTATCTCTAATCTGACGCCCGAATTCCTTCCCTAATTCCGGGTAAATTGCCGCTAATTTGTCAGCAGAGGCGTCAATTTTTGTCAAAATATCAAAACGGTCGATCGCACTTTCAAACCAAATCGAAAACAAACCATCTTCGCAACCGCGACAAATCCAAGGAACACCGTTAGGATTGCTCAACAAATAACCCAATTCCGTCCGCACCCGTTCCACCGCTACCCGACTCAACAGGGGCGCTAATTCCCGAATCGCCGATTGAGTTTCAGGTTCGATCGCAAAACCCAACTGTGCCGCTTGGCGGTAAGCTCTTAATAACCTCAGCGGATCGTCCTCCAAATTTGACCGCGAAATCATCCGCAGCACACCCAACCGCAAATCAGTTTGACCGTCCAAAGGATCGATGATTTCTCCTGTAAAAGGATTGTAGGCGATCGCATTTATCCGAAAATCTCGGCGCAGCAAATCCCCCTCCAGACTCCCCCCTTCCGCTTGCGCCAAATCCACCGTACCGCCCGCAAACACCACCCGCGCAATTTGGCGTTCCGCATCCAACAAGACAAATCCACCATTCGTGCGATCGGCAATTTTTCGAGCAGTCTTCACCGCCCGTGTTAGCATGACAAAATCCAAGTCAAAATAGTGCGATCGGCGGCCCAGCAACGCATCCCGTACCGCACCGCCCACCATATAAGCAGGCGGTGTCAGCAGTTCCAAATCAAACGGCCAAGTATTAGGAGATAATGAAGAGGGCAAATTAATCGGCATTGCAACAAAAATCTACAAACTTACAAACAATTAAACTCTTGCTACGCTAGATTAACAGAAAGCTCAAATTTCACCAATCTTTTTGAAATGCACAGAGGATATCAAGAATGTGTATTTGTATTAACTGCCACTATGTAGACCGCTGCTTCACCTACCACGCCGTAGAAGAACAGCACGAACAGCTTCACCTCACCGAAACACCCGATTTCGACCCCGTAGAACCCACCATCAACGTCAACATCCGTCCCCGCCAAGACGAAATTGAAATGGAATGGGATGTAGTGGGGTGTCAGAGTTTCAAGCAAGAGACCGGCAAATGGGCAAAATTGCGGCCAGGCGAACTCGTCCCCACTTAAGGGAGAAGGAAGAAGGAAGAGGGAAGAAGGAAGAAGGAAGAACCAAAAAATAAAACGCTCTCATTTTCTTGTTTCTTCTTTTTACCCGCTTTTCAATTTTCCATTTCCAATATTCAATTCCCAATTTTCAATTTTCCATTACCGATGCCCGATGCCCAATTCCCCATTCCCCATTCCCAATTAAAAATCTAAAATCTAAAATCTAAAATCTAAAATCCAATGTGCTATTGCTTAAACCCAACTTGTCAGAATCCGCACAACCCAGGGGATGCAGAATTGTGCCAAAGTTGCGGCTCCAATTTGTTGTTAACTTTTGACGCAGAAACGCCATCAGCATCTCGCTACCGAACCATAAAGCCGATCGGGCAAGGAGGCTTTGGCCGAACATTTCTAGCAGTTGATGAAACCAAACCCCTGATTTTTTCGCAGTGCGTAATTAAGCAATTTTTGCAGCAAAATACCTCAGCAGAAAAAGCCGCTCAACTATTTTACCAAGAAGCAGCCCAGCTAGAAACCTTGGGAAAACATCCCCAGATTCCAGAATTAATCGCGCATTTTGAACAAGATGGGAGACAGTATTTAGTACAAGAATTTATAGACGGCAAAAACCTAGCCAGAGAATTAGAACAAAAAGGAGCATTCACCGAAACTCAAATTCGGCAAATCCTCAACGATTTATTGCCTGTGCTCCACTTCGTCCACAAATCCAAAGTTATTCACCGCGATATCAAACCAGAAAATATCATTCGCCGCAGGCTATCTCCAGCCCCTTTACCCGCCTTAGAAAATTCCTATCAACCCTCTCCTTTCCAAAAAGATATTGTTTTAGTAGACTTTGGTGCAGCTAAGAAAGTAACAGCAACCGGGTTGCCGCAAACTGGTACAATCATCGGCAGTGCTGCTTATACAGCCCCAGAACAATTGATGGGGAAAGCAGTTTTTGCCAGCGATATCTACAGTTTGGGCGTTACTTGCATTCACTTGCTGACTGAAATTCCTCCCTTCGATTTGTTCGACAGTACAGAGGATTCTTGGGCTTGGCGAAATTATTTGAAGACTGCTGTTAGCGATGATTTCGGCCGCATCCTCGACACCATGCTCCAAAGTGCCACCAATCGGCGCTACAGTTCAGCATCAGCAGTCATCCGGCACTTGAACCCCAAACAGGTATATTTAGAGGCTTCGCCTGTGCTAGACGCGCCGGAAACGCCCGCAGAACGGGTGGTTACACCTGCGCCCGGTGTGTCGCTTTTCACTCGCCAAGAGCAAGCCGAAATTCAGCAAGCTTTACAAGAGGATCTCGCCCCGTACAATGTTACAATCCAAGTCAGTCAAGCCAAGCAACAGCTCAATATCGTCATCAACAGAACCGAAGACAACCCCGTTTACTATCCGCACTTATCTCAAATAATTGCCACCAGACTCACCGATTTGCAGTTAAATAAAGTCGCAGCCGTGAAGCTGTTGGGAAGACTTAACAATTCTCGCCGCCCGGAGTGGAAGCAAATATTGCAAATCGATCCCAAGATTAAATTGAGAAACAAACTCGTGCGGCTGCAACACAATCAATTACTCAAGAAAATCGCCTCTGTTACTACCCAAGAATTTTGGCAGCCGAAGTTAAAAACTCAGGATTTTTGGATAGATGCGCTAATGTTTGCCTTAGTTTGGTTTATCTTTGGCTCTCAAATAGTCATTTTTAATTCTTGGTTTGCGCTAATAGTTACGTCGGGTTTTATGACGGTGAAGCATCAAGTTTCCCAACACAAAGAATTTGCCAATAAAAATTTATTTGCAAGTTTAGTAGTGCTGTTTTTGGTGACTGGGGGCATGGGTAATTCCAGGATTTTAAATACGGGAATATTTGGCATTCTTTTGGGTTGCTTAGTTGTGGCTTTGCCCCTGTTTTTTGTTAAGGAAAATTATCATTAATCGTGAATAGCAATCCCCAAGACGGAACATCTGTTAAAAAATACGGCTTAGCCCTGCACACAGCTAGTCGCGAACTCGGTTTAGCCATCAGCAATTTTGCCGGGGATTCTCGCTGCCAAACTTGGAATTTGGATCGGGATTTAGCAACTCATTTGCATCAGTATTTAGTCGAGTTTATTCAGCCACAAACTTGGGCGGATTTGGCTTTTATTGCTGTGGCGAAGGGGCCCGGAGGTTTCACTGGGACTCGGATGGGTATGGTGACGGCGCGGACTTTGGCTCAACAGTTGGATATTCCGGTTTTTGCGGTTTCAACTTTGGCGGCTGTGGCTTGCAGCAGCAGTAAAAAATCTATCTCAACTCAGGATATGGCGCTGCAAATGCCTGCACAGCGGGGACAAGTGTTTGGGGCGGTTTATTCAATTAACAGTAATTCTGGTGTAACTGAGTTGTTTACTGATACGGTAATGACACCGGAATCCTGGCAAGAAAAGTTGGATAATTGGGGAAATTCTTATCAGTTAATTGAAGTTGGCAGCGAGTTGGGTTGGTCGGTTTCTAGTGTATTGGAATTAGCTTATTTGGAGTGGCAAATGGGAAGTCGTCCTGATTGGTCGGATGCTTTGCCTTTTTACGGGCAACATCCGGTTAAGGGACACTGAATATTCGGAATAGGGAATTGGTAATTGGTAATTGGTAAATTGTTTATTTAAGGGCGATACAAACTTCGAGGCAAAAAGTTAATGTTAGGGGGTCTGGGTTTTCGGTTCGCAATCGATCGATCTCAGCTCGATCGCAGCCGCGAGATTCCATAAAATCGAGCATCCAGTTCGTTATTGTCGCGAGATCGATGTATTTTGCTCCGAGACAAACAGGGCAAATTTCTGGGCTGAGGGTACCGGTGCCGCCGCATTCGGGGCAATCCCAGTGGCGGGTTACGGGATCGGGGGTAGTTAGGATGTTGTTCATGCTGGGAAAAAGTACGCGCGGCGTAGCGCTCCCGTAGGGAATCGCACTACTCGTTAACTCTAGCAAAAATGCCGATCGCCCTGACTTCTTCCTGCCTTAACACTAAGCAGGCTAGTGACCTAAGATTGAAGCAAATACAAAAGGGGTGGCTATGTTCGATCGCGCTCAATGGTTTTTGGCTGGTATGTCGATCACACTTTCGCTTCAGTTAAGTCAGCCAGTGGCAGCAACCATTTCCGTTGGCAACGCCGTACAAACAGCACAAAGTAACAGTAACGAAAGTGCTGCAAAAGCATTAAACGAAGGACTACAACTGTATGTTCGAGGAACAGCGGAATCAAAAAGAGGTGCGATAGTCAAGTGGGAAGAAGCATTGAAGCTATATCGAGAAGCGGGTGACAATAGAAGGCAAGCTATTGTCCTCATCGGCCTCGCCAAAGCCTACGAT
Organism: Microcoleus sp. S13_B4; assembly: GCF_036700885.1. NCBI lineage: Bacteria > Bacillati > Cyanobacteriota > Cyanophyceae > Oscillatoriales > Microcoleaceae > Microcoleus > Microcoleus sp. S13_B4. The sequence continues at coordinate 40,983 of NZ_JAUBPU010000022.1, read as the reverse complement.
GAATTGGGAGAAAAGCAGAAAGCATTAGAGTATTACAGCCAGTCCCTTCAGCTGAGTCGGACAATCGGCGATCACTCCCTTGAAGCTGTCATCCTCGCCAACATCGGCGGTGTCTACTCAGAATTGGGAGAAAAACAGAAAGCGTTAGAGTATTACAGCCAGTCGCTTCCCCTGAGACGGGCAACAGGCGATCGCAGCGGGGAAGCTGCCACCCTCACCAATATCGGCAGTGTCTACTCACAATTAGGAGAAAACCAAAAAGCACTAGAGTATTACAGCCAATCGCTTCCCCTGAGGCGGGCAACAGGCGATCGCGGTGGGGAAGCTGCCACCCTCACCAATATCGGCAGTGTCTACTCACAATTAGGAGAAAACCAAAAAGCACTAGAGTATTACAGCCAATCGCTTCCCCTGAGGCGGGCAACAGGTGATCGCGGTGGGGAAGCTTCTACCCTCAACAACATTGGTTTAGTCTCCTCACAATTGGGAGAAAACCAAAAAGCGCTAGAGTATTACAGCCAGTCGCTTCCCATATTTCGGGCAGTAGGCGATCACAGCGGGGAAGCTACCACCCTCAACAACATCGGCTTAGTCTACGATAAATTGGGAGAAAAACAGAAAGCGTTAGAGTATTACAGCCAGTCGCTTCACATATTTCGGGCAGGAGGCAATCGCAGCGGGGAAGCTACCACCCTCAACAACATCGGCTTAGTCTACGATACATTGGGAGAAAAACAGAAAGCGTTAGAGTCTTACAGCCAGTCGCTTCCCATATTTCGGGCAGTAGGCAATCGTCGCGGGGAAGCTACGACCCTTAACAACATCGGCGCTCTCTACTCAGAGTTGGAAGAAAAACAGAAAGCGTTAGAGTATTATAGCCAGTCGCTTCCCCTGAGTCGGGCAACAGGCGATCGCCGTGTGGAAGCTGACACCCTCCACAACATAGGCTCTCTCTACTCAGAGTTGGGAGAAAAACAAAAAGCGTTAGAGTATTACAGCCAGTCGCTTCCCTTAACTCGGGCAATAGGTGATCGCCGTGGGGAAGCTATCACCCTCAACCGCATTGGCAGTGCCTACTCACAATTAGGAGAAAAACAGAAAGCGCTAGAGTATTACAGCCAGTCGCTTCCTCTGCGTCGGGCAGTAAGCGATCGCTCTGGGGAAGCTGTTACCCTTTTCGGTATGGCTTCGGTCAAGCGCGATCAAAACAATCTTACCGAAGCCCTCAACGACATTGAATCCTCTCTCAAAATCATCGAAAACCTCCGCACTAAAATAGCCAGTCCAGAACTCCGCACCTCATACTTTGCCACAGTACAGGACTACTACGAATTCTACATCGACCTGTTAATGCAACTGCATAAAACTAATCCTAAATCCGGTTATGCTACAAAAGCCTTAGAAGCCAGCGAACGTTCGAGAGCCCGCAGCCTCCTCGAACTTCTCCAAGAAAGTAACGCCAACATTCGCGAAGGCATTTCCCCTGATTTACTGCAACAAGAAAAGAGCCTGCAACAGCAACTCGATGCCGTTGAAAAGCAGCGCATCGAAACAATCAGTACCCCCAATCCCAACGCAACTAAAATCGATGAAATCGACAAACAGCGCCTCGCACTTTTGGAACAATATCAGCAAATTAAAACAAAGATTCGTACCGCCAGCCCCCGCTACGCAGCCCTCACCCAGCCCCAACCTTTAACACTCCCAGAAATTCAGAAACAGATTCTCGATGACAACACGATTTTATTGCAATATTCCCTCGGCAAAGACCGCAGTTATTTGTGGGTTGTGACATCAACAGGAGTAAGCAGCTATGAATTACCAAAACGCGCCGATATAGAAACAGCAGCTAAGGAATTCCTAGAGACAATAACTAGCCCAATCCAGAGAGATATTCCCCAACAAGTTGCCCAAGCAAGTGCCAATCTGGGTCAAGTGATTTTACAACCCGCAGCAGCCCAATTAGGAAACAAACGCTTATTAATTGTTCCCGACGGCGTGCTGCACTATACCCCTTTTCAAGCTTTAACTCTTGACAAAACCGCCGGACAAAATACCAATGTTCCCTTAATTGCCGAACATGAAATTATTACCTTGCCTTCTGCCTCAAGTCTCGCTATTCTCAGGCAAAATTACGGAGATAGAAAACCACCAAGCCGAAATTTAGCAATTTTAGCCGATCCAGTTTTTAGTCCAGACGATGAAAGAATTAAAGGAAAAATCACCCAAGCAACAACAGAAAAATTAGAAGCAAATAACCTCGGTTTAAATCGATCGCTTCGTGCTTCTAATCGGCAATGGCCGCCCCAACGCCTCGCATTTACCCGCCAAGAAGCCCAAACAATATCCAGCTTATTTCCCTCAGCTTCTAGCCGTCAAATATTTGATTTTGATGCCAGTCGCACTACTGCTACCGATGGAAATTTAGCCAATTATCAAATCGTTCACTTTGCCACCCACGGCATTGCCAACAGCCAAAATCCCGAACTTTCAGGAATTCTGATGTCGATGGTAGATGACAAGGGCAATCTTGTCAATGGTTTTTTGCGCCTCACGGATATTTTCAACTTGAAACTGGCGGCAAATTTAGTGGTTTTAAGTGCTTGCCAATCGGGCCTGGGACAGAATGTTAAAGGCGAAGGCATGGTGGGATTAACAAGGGGTTTTATGTATGCGGGGGCGCAGCGGGTGGCGGTGAGTTTGTGGAGTGTAGATGATGAAGGAACTGCTGTGTTAATGCAAAAGTTTTATCAAAAAATGCTGCAACAAAAGTTAGCACCGGCGGCAGCTTTGAGGGCCGCACAGATTGAAATGATGCAGCAGGAAAAATGGAAATCCCCCTATTATTGGGCGGCTTTTACCTTGCAAGGGGAGTGGAAATGATATAATAGTTAAAGGTTCTCAGAGGTAAACCCCATGAAAATTACTCTCAAGCCTGAGCAGCAAAAATTCATAGAAGCACAAGTTACAAGTGGCAGATATCCTTCGGCGGAGGAGGTAATTGCAGCGGCCTTAGAACTCCTAGCCGACAACAGCGAGCCCAAAGAGAGCAACAGCTATCAAAAATGGGTAGAAGAAACGCGACCAAAAGTATCAACAGGAATAGCTCAACTCGATCGCGGTGAAGGGATTGATGGAGAAATAGTCATAGCAAGATTGCAGGAAAAATTTCGGAAAATGCGGGAGAACTAAAGATGAGTCGCTACATTGTTTCTCCAGAAGCGAGTCGCGATTTAGATGAAATTTCGGATTACTTTGCAGCTAGAAATATTGAATCCGGAGAACAGTTTGTCGAGGAGTTCAATCGAAAGTGTCGCAATTTAATTAACTTTCCTAATATGGGTCGTAGTTACGAGGAACTAGCAGCTTCTGTGCGGGGGCTTCCTCTCATGGGTTACATTATTCTTTATCGGGCGATAGACAGTGGAATTGAAATTATCAGGGTGGTGAGGGGAGAACGGGATTTACCGTCGCTATTTTCTGAGGAGGATGAGTGATATCATTGGTGTCAACTTAATGTAAAACCTAGTCACAGACGGCTTTTGACCATTAAACTTAGATCCCCCCTAGCCCCCCTTAAAAAGGGGAGGACAAGATTCTTCTCAAAGTCCCCCTTCTTAAGGGGGATTTAGGGGGATCTAGACTAGGCTAAAAGCGAGATTGATCAAGGGTTTGAGTCTTAAGTTGACACCTATAGTCACTGCCGTGTCCTCTATATCATTCCGATGCAACCGGAAACGATATGACTAACAGTTAAAGTGTTTGCCAAATGTAAGGTGCGCTTAGGAACGGGCAAGATGCCCGTTCCACAACACATCAAATTTTTTGTGGGGAGTAGGGGTTGGGCCGAAAAGCCCGCCCTACTAAAAAGTTTATCGCCCGCTAGCCAAAGCCTCCCGCAATTTACGGCCCCGCGATTTATCCCGAAGTTCTGGAGTTGCCATCCGCAACACAAAATCCAGCAGCCAAGGTGCTATTCGGTGACACCAAACTGCTAGATGACTTTGCCATCCTACCAAGATTTCCGGCGCATCTTTGTGCAATCCCGCGACAAGTGCTAGGGCAACTTTTTCGGGAGTTGTGGGCACTACCCACCGGAATTGCTCTAAGTCTCGCACCATGTCGGTATCTGTTAGAGATGGCAGCAAAGCTGTGACTCGAACATTGTACTGAGTTAACTCGCTGCGTAAAGCTTGGGTGAATCCCAAAATGGCAAATTTGGTAGCAGAATAAGTCGCCATTGTGGGAGCGGCAATTTTGCCCATTAAGCTCGAAACATTGACGATTGTTCCCTCTTTTTGAGTGGCCATTCGCCGAGCTATCAAGCGGGTAATTGTGTAGGTTCCGAGCAAATTTAAGGCGATTTCTTCCTCGATTAACGGTAGCGGGGAACGCAAGAAAGATGCTTGGTGCGCGACGCCTGCACAGTTGACTAGCAGGTGAATCGGGCCGCAATCTCGCCAAGCTTGGGCGATCGCAATATTCACCGCAACTGACTGAGTTAAATCCAAAGCTAACGGCACTACTTCTGTGCCCAAAACATCGATTTCCTCTGCCAGTTCAATTAATTGCTTGCGGTTGCGCGCCACAATCAACAAACGTTTGACTCCTTGTCTCGCTAATTCCAGGGCGATCGATCGCCCAATTCCGCGCGAAGCTCCTGTAACAAGAGCTGTTTTTCCTTGAAGTTGCATAGATTAAACCTTTTGGTAGATGCTCACTGCGGCACGGAGTTATGAGTTGTGAGTTGTGAATTATTAGCTATGAGTTGGATGTTTTGGCGGTAACAACTCATAATTCATAATTTTGGGAAAGGCTATCTTGTTCCGATAGACCTCATTTACTTGTGGGGTTAACTCAAAACCAAAAACTGTTGAATCGCTAACGTGCGCGTGAGCTGAACTAAACTTTACTTTGGGTTTGCCAGAAATCAGTCAAATATCTGGTCTTTTAACCTCATGCCAGCAGACCAAGATGAGATGAGAAAACCTAGTCGGGAATCATGCCAAAGCGGGCTTTATTACCGCTTTTTTTCAGTTCGCGGAGGCGGACTTTGCCTGTGTAGCCACGAATTTATTCGCCGGGGATTGGTTTTCTTCAGTCTGCGGAGGCGGACTTTGCCTGTGTAGCCGCGAATTTATTCGCCGGGAATATTCACCCCGAATTGGTCATTGTTCGGGGCTTCATTACCCCTCTTTTTTTAGTCCGCAGAGGCAGACGATATCCTGTGCAACCGCGACTTACAATCGCCGGGGATTGGTGCGAATTGGCACAGGATAATTGAGCAATGCAGATTATCAATTCCACACCTCCTAGATATGAGAATTTCCTATCTACACACACCTTAACAACTAGAAGTTAAAGCGGCAACAATTTTTAATAAATCTTCCGCAACACTTCTTTACACTTTTCTCAGACTGCCGATTTCCAAGTGCCGTGAAAGCCCAAAGGTATGACACCGGGCAATTCTAGCTGGCAAACAGGAGCGCGATCTAGCCCTTCGCTGTCAAATATCCAGACTTCGCTGCTGTCAGAATTGCCGTCATAAATAACTGTTACTATCCAACCTTTCTCCGACGAAATATCTGGAACGTAGATGGGCTCTGTGGGATAGCGATTTTCGCCCAAGTCGGCAATTGTGAGATTGCGGCTTTGCGTGTCCAAACGGGCGATCGCACCATAACGTTCCGGTACAATATCAACGTCAGGCCGATACATTGCCAGATAAATATATCGCGAGTCTTGCCCTATTTCTGAAGCAGGTACCGTCGGAAATTCGCAAGGTTGATCCAACAATTCTTCGGCTGCTGTCACTTTTCCCGTCTGAGGATTGAGATGCACCCGCCACAGAGTCCCCTCCGCATCGGTGCGAGTTTCACCCGCCGCTATTTCTTTCAGCCGCTGATTAGTTTGAAAGTCAGCGAAGCGCACAAAATCTACAGCCACCGAACCATCTTCCTTGACAAAACCGTTAGCAAAATGCCACTGAAACCAAGAATCGGTTTCGCCGCGACTAACTAAAGACAGAGTTTCCGAGTCAACAACTAATATCTGCGTTCCTAACTCGGGTTTCCATTCAAAAGACTCGCTGTAACTGCTAATTCCAGCTAAAATCGGTAAAGGTTTTAGTCGCATCGGCGGTACAAAAAATATGAGATACTTCCCTGCAAAAACAAAATCGTGGATCATCGGGATTCCATCTAAAGCAACTGTTGCTTTTTGGAATATTTTGCCTGTACTATCGCTTTTATAGAGATTCAACTTTGTACTAGCACCCTGTGTAATTCCAAAGTTAAAAATATTCCCAGTAATCGGGTCGCGCTTGCAGTGAGCTGAATAAGAAGAGCCGCTCTCTAAACTTCCTAAATCGTCCGTTCCCTGAGTTTCCAGAGTTTGCAAATCGAGGCTGTGAGGCAAGCCGCCTTCCCACAAAGCTAAAAGGCGGTCGGGCAAAGCTAAAACAGAAGTATTGGCAACATTTTTAACAGTTTTAGTCCACCGCAGCCACACAGGCCCCGGTGCTGTCATGCCGTAATTAGGGTAGAGAAATTTATTAGCTTTTTCCTCAGCTTGATATCCTGCTGTCTGCACGTAGCGATAAACAGCAGCAGCACCGACATCGGTAAAATGTACTGCCAAAATTGCACCATCGCCATCAAACCAGTGTCCCGCATTCATGCCGCCGCGTTGCAAACGTGCAGGCCCGTTACGGTAGAGAGTGCCGCGCAATCCTGCGGGAATTTTACCGCTTTTAACCAATAGCTGAGTCAGCGGAAACTCTGCAGCAGGACGGGCTAAAGCTTGAGCCCAAGATTTTTTAGCTGAGATTTTAGTGTCGGTTTTCATTGTAAACTCGCAATTTTAAACTGATATGGCAGAGATTTTGCTATACAATTATAGCAAAAATTACCTAACAGCTATGACTCTCCGCCGCCGCGCTCTGCTCACAACTTTTGGGCTGACTGCTATTGGTACTCAGCTTTTGCCGCTCGCCCAAACCAATCTATCTCCCCAAAGTGCGATCGCTAAGCCGCGCCGCCTGCAAGTCGGCGACACCGTAGCTTTAATCAATCCTGCTGCTTTCAACTACAAAAAAGAAATCGAGGATTTTTTTAAAGTTATGGAAAAGCTGGGATTAAAAGTTAAATTGGGAGAGCATTTTTACGACCGCTACGGCTATTTAGCAGGCAAGGATGCCGATCGCGCCGCCGATGTCAATGCAGCCTTTGCCGATGACTCAGTGCGAGCTATTTTTACCGGGATGGGCGGCTGGGGCTGTGGTCGGATATTGCCGCTCCTGGATTACAATATTATCGGCAACAACCCCAAAATTATTATGGGATTCAGCGATATTACCGCACTGTTATTGGCGATTTATGCTAAAACTAATAGAGTTACTTTTCACGGCCCTTTAGGTGCGTCAACTTGGAGCCCCTTTACAGTGAATTACGTCAAAAAAGTTTTGTTTGAGGGAGGTTCTGTGACGATGGAAAACTCCCAAAGTGTGCAAGTTCAAACAATCGGGCGGGGCACAGCTAGGGGAAAACTAATCGGCGGCAATTTATCAGTAATCGCAGCAATGGTTGGTTCGGCTTATTTGCCGCAGTGGGAAAACAGTATTTTGTTTGTCGAGGAAGTTGGCGAAGAAGTTTATCGCATCGATAGAATGTTGACGCAGCTCAAATTAGCGGGCATTCTTGATAAAATATCCGGTTTTATTTTTGGACAGTGTACCAAGTGCGAAGCTGAAAAACCCCAAGAGTCTCTAACCTTGCCTCAAGTCTTGTCCGACCACATTCGCCCTTTGAAGATTCCCGCGTGGTACGGTTCAATGGTGGGACACATCCGGGAACAGTTCACTTTGCCGATCGGCCAAGAAGTCGAAATCGACGCTGACTCTGGTACAATTAAATTGTTAGAATCCGCTGTCAGCTAAATCTTAAACTATTCTCGATATTCGCGAGGAGCTTCCTCGGGTTCTGCATTACCGCGTAGAGCCTGGTAATCAAAAAATTAAATATACAATTAGGACGATCGTGAAAAACCGACAATTCATTCAACATTTAACAGCAATTATCTTAGCAATAATTTGCCTGTTGCCGCTCAATGCCTGTGCAGCAGCAAGTAAAACCGCAAATGGCGACCCAATTTATCAGCAGCGAACAGTCCACAATCCCGACGGCACCGGCAAATTTTACATGGGTCGAGAAATTGCTCAAGTCATGGGATATCAAGGCGCTGGTTGGCTAGAAAGACCCTCTCGTGGCATGGAAGAAAAATCAGCTCGATTAGTCCACAATCTCGATTTAAAACCAACCGATATTGTCGCCGACATTGGATCGGGAACGGGATATTTTAGCTTTCGTATCGCTCCCTTAGTTCCAGAAGGAAAGGTTTTAGCCGTTGACGCGCAGCCGGAAATGATTAATTTTATTAAAGTGAATAAACAAGAAAAAAATATTGCTAACGTTGAGCCAGTTTTGGGAAGTATCGACAATCCGAATTTACCGGAAAACAGCGTGGATTTAGTTGTGATGGTCGATGCTTATCACGAATTTGCATATCCCAGAGAAATGATGCAAGGAATTGTGAAAGCACTCAAACCGAGAGGCCGCACGGTATCGATCGAGTATCGCGGCGAAAACCCGCTGATTCCCATTAAAGGTTTGCACAAAATGACGCAGAAGCAGGTGAAAAAAGAAATGGCAGCCGTCGGTTTAGTATGGAAAGAGACAAAAGATATGTTGCCGCAGCAGCATTTGATGGTGTTTGAGAAAAAATCTCAAATTTAGCAGCCAAACAGAGCGATCATATAGCATTTTTACTCATTTTTGTCAATGTACAAAAGACGTATTTTTAGGCTCGCGATCGGTCAGTCAAAAATACTAAGCCTTAAGTAACCCTTAAGAGAGACATTTTACTAAAAATACCATTTACAATTAAAAATTGATAACCCAGAGGCGCTTCCTTCATTTTTCAAGCGAAGAAGTGTCGCTATTAAGAAGTACCAGCGTGAACATTCCAAGTTCCATCCTCACCATGCTCGCCGGCATCGGAGTGACTCTGATCAGTCTCTGGTACGGGCAGAATCACGGTTTACTGCCGATCGCCGCCTCTAATGAAGCATCCGAGATAGACGCACTATTCAATACAATGATGACCATTTCCACTGGACTATTTATCATGGTCCAGGGAATTCTCATCTTTGCTGCAATTAAATATCGCCGCCGTCCAGGAGACAACACAGACGGGCCGCCTTGGCATGACAACTTTCCCTTAGAAATTCTTTGGACAGCCGTGCCGGCGGTGATTATTTTAGGAATCGGAGTCTACAGTTTTGAGATTTACAACTCAATGGGAGGCCTCGATCCGATGGGCAATCATGACCACGGAACCATGCAAGCGCACTCTAAAATGCGGGGAAGTGCGATCGCAGCCACACTCTCAGATACACCCCAAAACGCCCCTCAAATTCCGTCTCCAAAACTCTATGCTTTAGGCGTAGGCGCTTCCCCCGAAAATGAAGACAAACCAGCAGACTTAGTTGTAAATGTCACAGGTTTGCAGTACGCCTGGATTTTTAGCTATCCAGAAAGCGGCGTTAGTTCTGGCGAACTGCATATGCCAGTCAACCGCGACGTACAGCTAAATATCTCAGCCCAAGACGTGCTGCACGCATTTTGGCTGCCAGAATTTCGCCTCAAACAAGATGCAATTCCCGGGCGGCCCAGCGAACTGAGATTTACACCAACTAAAACCGGCGAATACCGGGTTGTTTGTGCTGAATTGTGCGGCGCTTACCACGGAGCAATGAAAGCTGTAGCAGTCGTTCACACGCCAGAAGAATTCGACGGTTGGCTGCAAAGCCAGCAAATTGCTAGCAGTCAAAACTTAGAGCAAGCAGTTGCAGTCAATCCTGGGGAATTGTCAGACGGTGAATTTTTAGCTCCCTACGTCAGGGAAATAAAAATTAATTCCGAAACCCTAGAACAACTTCACCCAACTCATCACTAAAAATAGTCATTAGTTCCTGGCACTGAATCTTTGATCCTGAGCTAATAACTAATGACTAATAACTAATGACTAATAACTATGACACAAGCACAGTTCCAAGAAAGTGCCAACACTGAGGCTCGCGGAACAGCGCCCGCCGATAGACATTGGCGCGACTACTTCACTTTTAATACCGACCACAAAGTCATCGGTATTCAATACCTAGTCACAACATTTATTTTCTATCTAATCGGCGGCGTGATGGCCACTTTGGTGCGAACAGAACTCGCCACCCCCGACGCCGATTTTGTCACCCCCGAACTCTACAACAGTTTATTTACTGTTCACGCCACGGTGATGATCTTTCTGTGGATCGTACCCGCCGGAGCCGGATTTGCTAACTTTTTGATCCCCTTAATGATTGGGGCAAAAGACATGGCATTTCCCAGGCTGAATGCGATCGCCTTTTGGCTGATTCCCGTAGGCGGCGTGTTGCTGTTGAGCAGTTTTTTGGTGGGAGCTCCACAGGCGGGTTGGACTTCCTATCCACCTTTGAGCTTAGTTACTGCTCAAGCAGGCGAAGAAATTTGGATTCTCAGCGTCTTAATACTAGGGACTTCTTCGATTTTGGGGGCGGTGAATTTTGCCGTTACCATCTTTACCATGCGCGTTCCGAGCATGGGTCTCAATGATATGCCTTTGTTTTGCTGGGCGATGATTGCGACTTCAGCGCTGACTTTGATTGCTACTCCAGTGTTAGCCGCAGCTTTGATTTTGCTGTCGTTTGACTTGTTAGCGGGGACGGCATTTTTTAACCCGACCGGCAACGGCGATCCCATCGTCTACCAGCATTTATTCTGGTTTTATTCGCACCCGGCAGTTTACATTATGATTATGCCCTTTTTCGGGGTGATTTCAGAAGTTTTGCCGGTGCATTCGCGCAAGCCAATTTTTGGTTATTTGGCGATCGCATATTCCAGTCTTGCTATCAGCTTTTTGGGCTTGATCGTGTGGGCGCACCATATGTTTACCAGCGGTACTCCCGGCTGGCTGCGGATGTTTTTTATGATCACGACTATGATCATCGCCGTACCAACTGGGATTAAAATATTTAGCTGGTTGGCAACTATTTGGGGAGGCAAACTCCGGCTTGTCAGCGCCATGCTATTTGGGATGGGTTTTATCTCCACATTTGTCCTCGGCGGCATCACCGGGATCATGGTAGCTTCCGTACCTTTTGACATTCACGTTCACGACACTTATTTTGTCGTCGCTCACCTACACTACGTGCTGTTTGGCGGCTCAGTGTTTGGAATTTACGCTGCTTTTTACCACTGGTTCCCCAAAATGACGGGGCGGATGATTAATGAATTTTGGGGTAGAGTTCACTTTGTTTTAACTTATGTTGGCTTTACTGTAACTTTCTTGCCGATGCACGCTTTGGGTATGCAAGGAATGCCTCGGCGAGTGGCAATGTACGACCCGAAATTTACCACAATTAATGTCATTTGTACTGTCGGTGCTTATATGCTGGCAGTCTCTACAATCCCGTTTATCATTAATGTGATTTGGAGCTGGAGGTACGGCCCGAAAGCAGGTGACAATCCTTGGCAAGCTTTGAGTTTGGAATGGATGACGACTTCGCCGCCGCCTATCGAAAATTTTGAAGGAGTTCCCGTATTAGCAACGGGGCCTTACGATTACGGCATGGAAAAAATTCAGCATACTGGGGAACGTCTCAGACTCAAGCTGAGGGAAAATGCCACGCGCAACGCCCAGAAAACAGGTATTCCTATTGCTGAGGCTCAAGCTTCAACTTTCTTTGGCGGTACTGCCACTTTGGTCGCTCCTGAATCAGAGGTAAATATTGATTCTCCTGCTGATGAAAGTCAAGATGGCGAATAGTTATTAGTCATCAGTCATCAGTCATTGTTGACTGTTGACTGTTGACTGTTAACTGTTAACTAATGACTGATGACTAATGCCAACTGCCCACTGACAACTGACAACTGACTTCTTCATTACCAATTTCTTATGCAAATTCCAGCGATCGATCCGGCAAAAACAGCCCTGAATTACCACCACGAGGCTGAGGTAGAAGCACACGGTGTCGAGCATCCCGACCACCGAATGTTAGGTGTAATTGTCTTCCTGTGCGCTGAAGGCATGATATTTTTCGGTATGTTTGCCGCCTATTTGATTTATCGGGCGATGGCCCCCGCGTGGCCTCCTGAAGGTACGCCCGAGCGCGAGTTATTGCTGCCGGGAATCAATACGGTAATTCTGATTGCTAGCAGTTTTGTGATTCACAATGCGGATACTGCAATCAAAAAAAATGATGCCGCAGGAATGCGTAATTGGCTGCTCGTAACTATTGCTATGGGGGCAGTTTTCTTGTTCGGTCAGGTTTACGAATACGCTCATTTAGAGTTTGGCTTGACGACTAATTTGTATGCCAGTTGCTTTTACGTTTTGACGGCCTTTCACGGCTTGCACGTTACGTTAGGAGTGCTGCTGATGGTGGCGGTGGTGTGGCGATCGCGCGCGCAAGGTCACTATTCTAGCGAGCACCACTTCGGAATCGAAGCGACTGAGATTTACTGGCACTTTGTGGATGTTATTTGGATTGTTTTGTTTTTGCTGCTGTATATTTTGTGATCCCAGAGGCTTTTCGGCCTCTGCCACAAGAGATTTGTATGACCCCCAATTGGGGGTTTTTTATTGTTTGGAGAGTGGGATCGACCTTTATTCACATGAATCAAAGCCGATCGCGCTAAACTAAAAGTAGCAATTCTCCTATCCAGCAGCATTGAGAAAATTATGCAGTGCGAATTGTGCGATCGACAAATGGAAGCATTAACCGCCCATCACCTCATCCCCAAACAAAACACCAAGCGGAAAAACGAAGATCCCAGCCCGACAATCGACATTTGCTCCGCTTGTCACCGCCAGATTCACTCTCTATTTGACAACAAACACCTCGCCCAAGAGCTCAACACCCTGGAAAAGCTCAAAAATGACCCTGAACTCCAGAAATTTGTCTCTTGGATTAAGAAACAAAAAACTGACAAACGCATTCAAGTACGCGGCAAAAAAGCTTGAGCGCAGGGCCCGAACTCAGATATATTGTCCTGAATGCAGTTACTCTCTCAAACCCGATTTATTCATAAATTTTTCGTTTCCCAACCCAAAATTTTACATAGAAACCCGGTTTGTTTGCGTAAATCCTAGTATAGTGATTTACTTATTTGTAACAAGCTGCCAACAATTATCATGAACCTTACCTCCCTCGAACTCGCAAAAGACCGAGCGCGCATCTTCAAAAACTACCTCCAAATGCAAATAGATGCCCAAGCTAACATAAACAAACTAGCTTTTTTAGACCGAGGCATTGAAAAATCCCCTTACCAACAAGAAATTAAAAACTATCCCGATTATCTCAAACAGAAACCCGACGGCTTAAAATTAATTAGCTCTATTCCCGGACCCAATAATCCCCTCAAACTTACCCCATTTCCCAGCCTGGGAGAACTACCTCAAATTAACTCTCAAGCTTTAAGTTTCCTCCACGAAGACATCAAAGAAGCCTGCGTTTGCATTGGTACTTTTGTAGACGGGAAAATTCAGGCGCACTGGCTGGGAAAAAACGCACTTACTAATGCTGAGCAGTGGAGTGCTACTAAAATTATCCCACTCCTTAATATCGTCAGTCAAGTAAATAGTATATATCCCGACTGCGACATTGACAACTGCGTTGTGAGAGATGGCAACGGGCTAAAAGAGGATTTTTACTTTTACGATGTAGCAAAAGACATGATTAGCTATGCCTCAAATATAGCAAGTTCAAACTCCTTAGCGGCGATGTTCAAACGCTTCGATACTCGCATAGGACTAGAGCAATGGCTAAAGAACGCTACTGGCAATAATGAGCTAATTTTTCGCGGCGATTACGGCGAAAATCCTTATCACAACAACCCAAAAATTTTTGATCTCAGCAAAAAACAAGTGCTGCTAACTGCCGCGCCAAACAGCATCAAACAAAATAATTCCGTATCTGCTTATGACTTGACCAGGCTGATTTCAATGTTAGGATGGCACTTCCACATCGAACAGCGATCGCGCATGAAAGGATCTCAGTGGAACAGCTTAGAAAGCATTGTCCGAGCAATGGGACATGACAGCGCTCGATATGTGGACGTAGCAATTAAAACTTTGGGGATGGATAGCCTTATCACTTCTCCAGTAATTATCTCAAAATTAGGTTACGGACTGAGCGCGATCAGGGGAACCCTAGAAACAGTTTATGTGGCTTTAGTGCGGTTTGTTGACGAACGGCCGAAGGCGACGGGAAAGCCGGCCAAACTCAGAACTTTAGCAATGACTTTGCGGGCAGAAAAAGCTGTAGGCGGTTCCAGCAATGTCGATCGCTTGGCGATCGAACTCGACGCGAGATTTGGCGCCGAAGTCACGGAAATTCTCCGCCGGTTGTTTGCGGAAGAATTTTAAAGGCGGGCGATCGACTAATTAGAAAGTCGGTGAAACTTACGGTAAAGCATCCTCTCTACCGGCTTTCCTCCCCGCAAATGTTGCTCAGTTATTGTCGCAACTTCTTCAGGGCAAACGCCATTGTACCAAACCTCTTCTGGCAGCGCCAACACCATCGGGCCGTTGCCACACTGTCCCAAACAACTGCTAGCAACAACTTCAACTTCTGAAGGCGACAATTTCTGAAAAGCTGCCAGTACCTTTGCTGAATTTTGCTTGCGACAAGTGCGGTTTTGGCAAACAAGAACTTGCCTAGAAGATTCTTTAATTTTCATATTTTTTACTTGACACTGGGCTACATATATGCTATTTTTTTATCATGGGAATAGGTGCGGCCATATAGGCCAAAATTTTATATATGATGCCCAGATTTTAAAGTGCGCCGCAGCGCACCCTACTGTTAATCTGGTGACAAACCTTTGGAAGCCAACCATTGTCGATCGAACAAACGCGACTGATACCGAGCCCCGCCGTCGCAGAGTACCGTAACAATCGTATGTCCAGGCCCCATTTGCTTTGCCAAAGCCACGGCCGCCCCCACATTAATCCCTACAGAACCGCCCATAAACAGCCCTTCTTTCCTCAGCAGTTGGTAAATCACCCTCACAGCTTCAGTATCGTTAATTTGGATGGCGTCGTCTACCGGGGCATTCTCCATATTTGCAGTCACGCGGGTGGTGCCAATTCCCTCAGTAATCGAACTGCCTTCAGTCTTAATTTCCCCAGTTTTGAAATAACTGTAAAGCCCGCTGCCCATCGGGTCTGCCAAGACAATTCTAACAGCAGGATTTTTTTCTTTTAAAAACATTCCTACGCCCGCAAAAGTGCCGCCAGTACCAGTAGCTGTTACCCAAGCATCTATTTTACCGTTTGTTTGTTCCCAGATTTCCGGGCCAGTTGTTTCGTAATGAGCTCGGCGATTGGCTAAATTGTCAAACTGATTTGCCCAGACTGCATTCTCCATTTCCGCCGCCAATCTTCCAGACAATTTGACATAATTATTTGGGTCTTTGTAAGGGACAGCGGGAACAGTCCGAACTTCAGCGCCCAAGGTTTTCAAAGCATCGATTTTTTCTTGAGATTGGTTATCGGGAATCACAATCAAACATTTGTAACCTTTAGCGTTGCAAATGTGGGCCAAACCGATGCCAGTATTGCCGGCAGTGCCTTCAACAACAGTGCCGCCCGGTTTCAGCAAGCCTTTTTCTTCTGCATCTTTGATGATGTATAAAGCAGCCCGGTCTTTTACAGAACCGCCGGGATTGAGAAACTCTGCTTTACCGAGAATTTCGCAGCCAGTTTCATCGCTGAAGCTGTTTAAGCGAATTAGTGGCGTGTTGCCGATTGTGCCTACAAAGCCGTTTTTAATATCCATATTTTTTGCCTGTTTGCATCCTATTATTAATTTTTACAATAAGTTGATATTATTGCTACCACTTTTACCAAATCTTGGTCATATTGAGTATAAATCCCGGCAAAACGGGGTCGCCGCTAACTGTCGCCGGATTCTCCAAACATTCCTCTGGCAAACCGGGACGGTAAATATAAACTCTGCGATTTTTGCGGTCTATAAGCCAGCCTAACTGCACTCCTGGTTCTCTGATGTATTCTGCCATCTTTGCTTGCAGTGGCTCTAAGTCCTCAAAATCTGGTCTGAGTTCAGCTACAAAGTCAGGGCAAATTGGTGCAAATTTTTCTTGCTGTGCTTTTGATAAAGCATTCCACCTTTCCAGTTTAATCCAGGAAGCATCAGGCGATCGCACGGAGCCGATCGATAAAATAAATCCTGTACAAGAAGCAAAAGCAATGCCAGTTCCGTCTCCCTTTGTCCAAATTCCCAATTCTCCAGTTAAGATAGCATTGCGGTTGCTGCTGATTCCCCCAACGAGAGTCAATAATAGTATTTCTCCCTGCTGGCTGCGTTCAATTCGCAAGTTGCGATTTAATTGACAGAAATCGAAAAACTGGCCGTCTGTCATTTGCAATTTTGGTGGCATTCGCAATACGATCGGAGATGACAGCATTTTGCCTTTCCTGAAATCTAAATTCTCAAACAAGATTGCATAATTTCTCTGTTTGTAGTGAGGACTTCAGCCCTCAAAAATGAGGATTAAAGAATGAAGTCATTACTACAAACAGGGTGGTAAATTAAACCTATTTATTGGGCTGAGGAGTCATCCGCAAATAAGGCTTAATCGGCGTATAACCTTTAGGAAATTTCTCTTCCAACTCTTTCGGGTCGGTAATCGAAGGTACGATTACGCAATCGTCGCCGTCTTTCCAATCAACCGGAGTCGCAACGCTGTATTTGTCGGTAAGTTGCAAGGAATCAATTACTCGCAAAATTTCATTAAAATTCCGACCCGTGCTAGCCGGATAAGTAATGCTCAAACGCAATTTCTTTTCCGGGTCAATCACAAAAACTGTGCGGATTGTTAAGTTGTTCAGAGAGTTAGGATGGATCATGTCGTAAATGTTGGAGACTTTACGATCGCCATCTGCTAAAATCGGATAATTGAGGGTGACATTTTGAGTTTCCTCAATATCTTTAATCCAGCCCATGTGAGAATCCACATCATCGACGCTGAGGGCAATGGTTTTGACGCCACGCTTTTCAAATTCAGACTTTAGACGGGCCACTGCACCAAGTTCTGTGGTGCACACTGGAGTATAGTCTTTCGGGTGAGAAAACAACACGACCCAGCTATCCCCAGCCCAGTCGTAGAAATTGATTTCGCCTTCAGACGAAGCTTGAGTAAAGTTGGGAACTGTATCGCCTAATCGCAGAGTCATAACTGATTTCCTCTAAATTTATTTAAGGACTGCTCCTTATCATGCCATAATTGCCCGGTTTCTCGATCGAGCTGTAAAGGATTCTAAACTTTTTGGTCGCTCGATCGGCAATTCCACTACTGTAATGTATGTGTGGCTTCTAACGCTGAATTTTCTTGCTATGCTTTACTTTTTGCTTAAGGCAATACAGCCTGTTTTAGTCCCGCTGTGTTTTGTGTCCGCTTGGGGCTTAGTTTTTTTGCTGTGTTTGAGTGTCGGGCGTACAGTCACGGACTCCCTGCGCCGAGCTCAGCGCATGCACCAAATACCTTGTGCTAACTGCGTATTTTTCACCCGCGACTACCATCTCAAGTGTCCCGTTCAGCCGACAATAGCTTTATCTGAAGATGCGATCGACTGTCCTGATTATCGAGGGCATTCGGGAATTTACGGTTAAAAAATCCGACCGCCACTTTACATATTTCTTAACATCTCTGGCTCTTTCAATTAAACTTAAGTTGTGGTAAAGAGATTTTAAGGAGTGCGGAAAGAATGCTAATTCAAAAGCTAAATGCCTGCGACGAGTTTATTGCTGGCGACGGTACTCAACTGCGAGAATTGCTGCATCCAGACAAACAAGCTGTGGATTTGCGTTACAGTTTAGCCCACGCCACTTTGCCACCGGGACAAACTTCTGCGCTGCACTCCCTGACAACTTCTGAAGTTTACTACATCCTCTGCGGCGTTGGAGAAATGCACATCGACGACGAAAATCAATTCGTGGAAGCCGGAGATGCAGTTTACATTCCCCCAAACGCCAAGCAGTTTATTTACAACTGTGGCACGGAGCCGCTAATATTTATTTGTATCGTCGATCCCGCGTGGCGGAAGGAAGACGAGACAATTTTCCAATAATTTTCTAGTTTTTCTCCTTTTATGCTCGTTACCCGGCTCTGCCCGGTAACGCATATCTAGAGGCTCTGCCTCTACTGCAAAAAACATCACAAACCGAAAATCTATTTTAACAACAACAGCACCCAGCCATATGTACCGAGTGATTTCCTCTTTTTTCAACTTCGATGCGGAGTTGCAATAATCCTCGGATTCAGTTGCATTGCTCCCCTCTAATTAGTTGAGGAAGTATCAGCTTTGTTGGTGGGTGCTGCTATTGGTTTTTGATGAGACAGATGTGAGATTAGACAGCGTTTTACTCCTTAGATTCTATTGTGAACTTCGCTGCGGTATCTAGATGTGGTATCTGTCAGAGAAGCTTTTTGTTCGCTTCATATTATTAATTTAGCACCTTCTTTTAGAAGCGCAAGTACCTGCAACTAAACTTTACAAAAGAAGGAACAGGGAAGAAGGAAGAAGGAAGAGGGAAGAGGGAAGAGGGAAGACCATCCTCTATGGATATAGATAATTACGACTAATTATGAAGTTAAATTAAGGATCGAGCTTTCTAGCTGCTCAGCTAAAATAGTAGAGTTCGGCTGTGCTTGCTGCTGCGAGAAACAGGCATAATATCTGTATGAAAACAACCAAACTCATCAAACTGTGCGCCTTATCGATCGGCATCTTTCTGCTGTGCAGCAGTGCAGCGACTGCTTCAACGACGGCGAACCCTCAACCTCGGCAAACTTACACTAACCAAGAGATTCTGCAACAGTTGGTGAAGGCAAAAGTCGTGTATCTGGGAGAAACCCACGATAGCGCGGAAGACCACCAAGCTCAACTAAAGATTGTTCGAGAAATGCAGCGGCAAAATCGGAAAATTGCGATCGCGATGGAAATGTTTCAGCGTCCCTTTCAAAGCGCGATCGACAACTACTTAGCAGGTAAACTGACCCAAGAGCAATTAGTCGAGCAAACAGAGTACGATCGCAGATGGCGTTTTCCCTGGGAATCTTACGCCCCCATTTTGCGGTTTGCCAAAGAAAATCAACTACCTGTCCTCGCCTTAAATACACCATCCGAAGTAACGAGAAAAGTTGCCAGTCAAGGTTTAGAAAGCCTCACATCAGAGGAAAAAAAGCACATTCCGCCAATATCCGAAATTCGCACCGACAACGCCCAATATCGGCAACTGCTGCTAGAAGTTTACCAGCAACACCAAAAGGCCGAACAGGGAAATAGTACGGCTTTTGAAAGATTCTTGCAAGCCCAAGTTTTGTGGGACGAAACTATGGCGGAAAAAATAGCCCAATTTGTCAAAGCAAACCCCGACTATCAAGTTGTGGTGTTGGCGGGTAAAGGACACATTATTTACGGTTATGGCATTCCCAGTCGCGTCGAGAGGCGTTTGGGAGTCGGGAATGTAAAAATGCGATCTGTTTTATTTAATTACCGTGGAAATCCTCTTGTGTCGGCAGATAAACTCATTGCTGACTTTGTTGGGAATCACTCGGAATAGTACAATTTTACTCGGAAACAATAATCAGGAAAAAATCAATGACAAATAGACCAAAAATTCTCGCATTTGCCGGAAGTACCCGCGAAGGATCATATAACAAACTGCTGGTAAAAGTTGCGGCGGCTGGGGCTACGGCGGCGGGTGCAGAAGTTACTTATGTAGATTTGCGCGATTTGCCGATGCCGCTATTTGACGAAGATTTGGAAGCAAAAGAGGGAATGCCAGAAAATGCCCGCAAATTGAAGGAATTGATGGTAGCGCATGACGGGTTTTTGATAGCTTCCCCTGAGTATAACAGTTCAATTACGGCTGTGTTGAAAAATGCGATCGATTGGGTATCGCGCCCAGCACCGGGTGAACCGGGATTGGTGGCATTTACTGGCAAAGTAGCGGTAATTATGAGTGCTTCCCCAGGCGGAATCGGCGGTTTGCGGGGATTAGTTCATTTGCGATCGATCCTGGGGAATATTAACGTATTGGTACTCCCCGATCAGAAAGCACTTCCCCAAGCTTTTGAAGCATTTAATCCTGACGGTATGATGAAAGATCCCAAACAGCAGGACTCTGTGGAGAATCTCGGTGCTAAGTTGTCTAATGTGCTGTCGAAATTAATCGCATGAGGCAATAAATTCATTTTGCAGTAGGGACACAGCCATGTTGTGTCCCAATCCCAGCATCTGTTATTTTGCTAGCTGCATCAAGTGCGATCGCATCGCAGAATTGCTACGATCGTAGTTAATTGGCTGTTATTCTCACCCCCAAATTAACATGACATTCACCACATACCCAAAATCAGCACTTGCTAAAACCAGCAGCCAGGCTTGAGAATTGCACTTAGAAAATCATCCCTCTGGTGAATCCCTGAAATTGTACTATCGAGATTAGTGCGATCGCAAACCGCATAATTTTCTGAGTTTCTTCCCAGGTTTATTCTTGTATCTTCCCCCAGGCTAACTCTTCGACATAGCCAATATACCACTCATCTACTTTTTCCCACACCGCAGTAAATCTATTTACCCTTGTGCCTCTACTTAAAGACGGGGATAATTTTATTTCCGAGAGATAATAGGTAGTGGAAAACTTACCACAAATTGTAGCAGCACCGCATCACCCGATCGACGTAAAACAAAACCACCCGATCGCAGATTGCCAGAAATAGACGAGAGTAGGCATACTTGAACCATCGGTCATCGGTCGGTATATTTCTTCCAAACAGCACGGCAGACGTGGGAGACTCCTCCGTCACGCCTGCCCTGCAGTTTTATTTAATAATTGTTCGATTTCCTACGGGATAGCTTCGCTTCACCTAAATTACCCCATTTTTTTCTTCTTCCAAGCCTCCACAAACGGCAAAAACACCGACACTAACTCCTGGCGATTCATCACCAAAGTCGGATAAGAAATCCTACCGTAATTCTTCCCCACTTCCAGCGGAAAAATTCCCTGGGATTCCAGAGGCAACCAAACCGCACCCGCAGCCTTCACAATTACCCAACTCCCCGCAATATCCCAAACTTTTGGAGTCGCTTCCACCCCTCCCATAGCCACACCCGAAGCTACGGTCAAAAAATTGTAACTAGCCATGCCCAACATCCGAACTTTACTCGGAAGATGAGGCCCGATTCCCACACTCCGCGAACACAAATTAAAAAAATGATTGCCACTCATTTTATCAGCAGTCGGCCGAATTTGCTGCCCGTTTAAAAACGCACCTTGAGGCATATTGTCAAACACGCCACCCGCAAAATCAGGTGCAAAAAAACCGTGAAAAGACTGATTAATTGGCGGCAAATGCACGTAGCCAAAAACCGGAGTTCCACGATACAACAAACCCAAAGAAATACCCCAAATCGGAATTCCCCTAGCAAAATTAGTTGTAGCATCTAAAGGATCGACAATCCAGCACCATTCAGTATCGGGGAAAACGTGTTCGCCCTCCTCACTTAAAATCCCGTGAGTGGGGAAAGCAGATGCGATCGCACTTCTAATCTCCGCATCCGCCCAATTATCGGATTTCGTAACCAAACTCCCGTCATCCTTCTCATCCGCTGGGACGGAACCGAAATCTTGCAACAACTGCTGTCCGACTCTCTCGACAGTAACCCGTGCAAAACTTAAAATAGAATCCCAAAAATTAGTCATTAGTTATTCGTTATTAGTTATTGGTTATTGATTATTGGAACTAACAACTGCCACAGCCCAACTGACAACTGACACCGATCAAATGAACCAAACATTAGTCTAATTCATTTTCAAGAATAGTGGCGATCGCACTTTTAGCATTATCCTGAAACTCCCGAACATCCACCCTACCCAACAGCCAAACAGCCAGAATCATACCCACCGCCGGCACAGCAAAAACCAACCCGTAAGCCAACATCGGCACCCCAAACAAACTTCTGCCCAAATCCAAAATAGCACCGCCGCTAACCGTAGCCACACCCCGCGCCGTCGCCTGCGACAAACCCCAAGCACCAATAAAAGTCCCAGCAGTTTCTGCAGCAGTCAAATCCAACATCAAACTCAGTGCACCCGTCGTCGTAATTCCCGAAGCTAGACCAAACAACATTAAAGCCGACTTAAACACAATTGGATTACCAGTAAATCCAGATAAAATAATTAAACCAAAACAAGCAGCCACCGACAAACAGCCCAACCTAATCGTATTTTGCTTGCCAATGCGCGGCACAATTAAAAAACCAGTAACGCTCAAACCGATCAGAGTACCAGTACCGTAAATAGCATTCAACCGAGTAGTTTCCGAAATCGGCATCTTAAAAATTTCCCCGCCGTAAGGTTCCAAAACCGCATCCTGCATAAACAAGCAAATTGTCATAATCAGCAGGAAAGTAAAAAATAAACCGGTTTGACGGCTAGCAGTCAAAATCCGCAGCGCACTTCCCAGAGTAATTTTATCTTCTCGGTTCACTGCGCTCGATCGCACCCCGTAGCGCGAATACTTTTTCTCCACCCCAAAAGTCGCAATCCCCACCAACAGCAAAACCACCGCCGGCACCTTCACAAACAAACCATTAATCGAAGCCTGCAACACTTCCCGCGACACATCCCCATCAATTTGCTTCAGCAAACCGCTGCTAACAATCGCCCCGATAATAATACCAACCATCAGCATCGACCACACCACACCCACCAACTTTGATCGATCTTCCTCATCAGAAACATCCACCAACAAAGCAGCAAAAGGAGTCGAACTCGAACAAATAGCAATACCGTAAAGCGCAAAAATCAAACCCAACAAACCCACCCAACCGTAAGTAGGAGTCGTCCACCCCACAGCCTCCAAACTGCTACCCAAGCGCCACATCACCTGCACCGCCAAAAAAGCAGAAATCACAAACAAAACGCTTCCTACCCACACATAACCCGTGCGGTGATGGCCAAACAAAGGCTTAGCATCAGACATTTGCCCGAACCACACCCTGGCCGGCGCCACAAACTGGTGCATCGCCAGCGTACCAGCCACCACAGTAGCCGGAATCGCCAACTCTTTAATCATCACGCGATTGAGCACCCCCAGCGTCAAAATCGACATCATGCCCAATCCCATCTGAAACAAACCCAACCGGAACATAGTCAGGAGGGTAACTCTCTTGATAGCAAGAGTGGCAGAATCTGTTAATCTTGAATCTGGCAAACGGTTGATAGACATAACTATTCAAATAAACGCAGCATTTGCATTTATAGTAACTGACATACTCACAACCAGCCGCCATTCTTCCCCAGGCTAGAAGCTCCATCGCGATTATTCCTATAAATTCATATAAAAATAAAGAGAATCAATAACTGTGGATTTACCAACCGTGACAACCATTACCCTAGGACAAAACGGCCCAGCCGTCATTCCCCTGTGCGTCGGAACTTGGGCTTGGGGCGACAAACTATTTTGGAACTACGGCAGCAACTACGGCGCCGCCGAAGTCGAAGCAGCATTCAAAACATCCCTAGACAGCGGAGTCAACTTTTTCGACACAGCCGAAGTCTACGGTAACGGCTTGTCAGAAGAATTACTGGGGCAGTTTCTCAAAAAAACCACCCAACCCGTGCAAATAGCCACCAAATTCGGCCCCGTACCTTGGCGGATTACAGGAAAATCAGTTTCCGACGCTTTGAGTGCCAGCTTAAAACGCTTGCAAGTAGAACAAATAGCCCTCTACCAAGTGCACTGGCCATTCACTTTTTTGCTGAGTCAAGAAACCCTAATGAACGCCTTAGCGGATGAAGTAAAACAAGGCAGAATTCAAGCAGTAGGAGTCAGCAACTATTCAGTAGAACAGATGCGCGAAGCCCACAAAATACTAGCAGCCCGAGGCGTTCCGTTAGCAACAAATCAAGTCCGTTACTCCTTGCTGTCGCGACAAGTAGAAAAACAAGGAATTGTGAGTGCAGCCCGCGAATTGGGGGTCACAATTTTAGCGTACAGCCCCTTAGCCCAAGGATTGCTCACCGACAAATACACAGCCCAAGAACAACCTACAGGAGCCCGCAAAATGGACTCCCGCTTCAGCAAAAGCGGCATCGAAAAAATCGAATTAGTCATGTCCACGCTGCGAAAAATGGGCAAAAAGCGCGATCGTACGCCTGCCCAAGTTGCCCTAAACTGGTTGATATGCCAAAACGGAGTCATCCCCATTCCCGGTGCCAAAACCGCCAAACAAGCCCAAGAAAACGCAGGCGCATTAGGCTGGAGTTTAAGCCAAGATGAAGTCAACCAACTAGAACTAATGACTCGCCCCTGGCTAGAATAAATTTGTTAATTGTTGACAGTTGACTGTTGACTGTTGACTGTTCACTGTTCGCCGTAGGTTGGGTTTTACTTCACTCTACCCAACCTACAGTTCACTTTCTTCTCACCTCTTCCTTCTTCCCTCTCCCCTCTTCTTCCTTCTTCCTTCTCCCCTCTTCCTTCTTCCTTCTTCCTTCTTCCTTCTTCCTTCTTCGTCTTACTATGAAAATCTTAACTGATTGGGGTTTCACGCGCGAAAGCTGGCGCAACAACAGCCGTGGCGAATATTTAGTTTTGCTTCAAGGAGCATTGCTCACAGGATTTGCAATCTTACCAGTTTATCAACTGCCCGGATTAAAAATTCAATCAACTCAATTACTTTATATTACCTGGTTTATGGCCAGTATGCTCGGCTTAAGCGGATTAATTTTCATCATCAAAGGATTGATAGACTTAGGAAAAAATCTCACACCTTTACCGTATCCCATAGAAAACGGAGAATTAGTCCAAACAGGCATTTACGGAATAGTGCGGCATCCATTATACAGTGGCTTAATTTTAGCAGCCTTCGGCTGGACAATTTTTCAAATGAGCATATCCCACTTAATAGCAAGCACAATATTAATAATATTTTTCGAGATCAAAGCTAACCGAGAAGAAGCCTGGTTAACCAAAAAATATCCAGACTATTCACAATACAGCCAGCGAGTCAAAAAACTAATTCCCGGAATCTATTAACAGACCCCCTCTGCATCTGCGTTAATCCACGTTAATCTGCTTCAATCTGCGGCAAAAAGAATGAAATATAACAAAAAACTACAAATTAAACTGCTAGCATTAACACTATTTTTATGCTTATCGCAGCAATTCACGGCGTGCAATTTTCTCGCAAAACCCTTTCAACTTCCCGCCTCAGCCAAACAAGAACCCTGGCCAATTCAAACAGGCCTCCGATCAGCCATCCTCCGTGACAACATACCAACAGTCAATCGCCTAGTTTTAGTACCAGACGAAGCCACATTCTTAGCAGCAATCCAAAAATGGAATCTCAAAGGAAACTGGCCTATTCTCATCGAAGACAACAAATATACGCCGATGTTTTTGCAGCGCTTTCAACCCGAAGAAATAGTCCGCTTGCCAAGCATCAAACAGCAACTGCCAAAAAATCAAAAACTCCAACAATTAATGCTGAATGCAGCAGCCGCAGCTTGGAATGCCACCGATACTCCAACCTTAAAAGCACAATGGAAGCAACTCGGCTGGGAACCCCCAGGAGTAGTAATCACATCAGAAAACGACCCGGCACGTTCTGCAGCAGTTGCCTTAGCAGCCGCTCACGGTCAACCTTTAGTCTTTCTAGAAAGCAACTTCGGAAAACCCAACGATACCCTCAATAATACACAGTGGAAAAGTCTGCAACTAGCAGTTACAAAAGCCGTCGAATCAACCGGATATTTTTACTCTCAACTCGCAGACCCGATCGACACCATCACTATTGTACGCCAACTAGCAGTCAAATATCAATCTCCTGAAAAACCAGACGAACAACTAGCCGTTACCGACGGTTTGGGACGACACCCCAACGGCGAACGCTGGGCGGCTGTCGGCTGGATTTACGGCTCCGAAGTACGATCGATCTATCAAGCCATGTGCGCCTTATTTCTAGACAGCCAAACAGCCATGCTTTATGACAGTTACCCCAAGGAAGGAAATTGGGCAAAATATGAAATGGAGGAAGCAGCTAGCGGACTAAAAACCATAGGTTTGAATGTCGAAGTAGTCCAGCAACCAGAATCTAGCCTGGAAAAGTGGCGGAGTTTAGCCTCAAAACCGTGGACATTTGACTTAATATTAATGAATTCCAAAGGCTATCCCAAATCATTCCAAGTCGGCAACGGCGACGCTTCAGTTGAGGACATACCAAAACTTCAATTTCCCGCAGCAATCCACATGATTCACAGTTGGTCAGCAGCAGCGCCAGATGACAAAAACACCGTTGCCGGAAGGTGGCTAGAAAATGGTGCTTACGCATATATTGGCAGCGTCAACGAACCTTTTTTATCGGCCTTTATTCCACCTAAATTAATGGTCGATCGCCTGAAGCGAGGATCACCCTTTTTAATCGCAGCACGCCAGCTAGAATCCCGTCCATGGAAAGTGGCCACCATCGGCGATCCGCTAATGTCGATCGCCAAATCCAGACCCAGAATCCCGCCCACTCAACAACCGATGTGATACTATGCGCGATCGAGGGATTTGAGGTTTGAGATTTGTGGTTTGAGATTAGTGGTTTTAAGGTAAAGCCTCAAATCGCCAATTCTGTAATCAGAATGTTGTATTTCACTGAGTTATATGATATTGCAAGTTCACTCATGCGATCGCCCTAAGCCCCAACAATGTAAATATAGTTAATTAGCATTATCGCCAGAGAGTATCTAAGTTTAAAAGTAACTGAGTATACAATGACCTAAAATTCGCCGCTCCTCAGAATCAGTCATTCCACCAGCCGCCCGCCCCAAAAATCCGCCCTAAAATACGCCTTAATTAACTTGTCAATTCCCGTAAAATCACTGACAATTAAAATAAGAAATAAAATGTAATATTTATCTAACTTCTCACAGAAGAATTAACCGCTAAATGAGAGCCACCCTTCCTGTGGATCTGCCGCCACCCGGCCCAACCGCAGCAACTCCCCAAGCCTCCCGCCTAAGCCCGCTATTCAACCGCCTGCACCCCAGCCCAGAAACGCTCCTGCTCATCCTCTCCCTAGTCATAGGGGGAGTTACGGGTGCAGGCGTCGTCACGTTTCACTACCTCATCCACTTCATCCACAGCCTGATGCTGGAAGACTTCATGGGTGCGATCGCCTCGAAAGGCTCTTGGACGCTAGCCTGCATTCCCACCCTCGGCGGAGTCATCATCGGGCTGATGCGCTGGCGGTTTCGGGACTTTGGCCCGAATATGTCTTCCTTAATTGCAGCAACCCGCGGGCTGCAAGAACTCTCCCCCCTCAAACCCATCACTAAAATGGTGGCGGCCTCAGTTTCCCTCGGCACCGGCGCCTCCCTCGGCCCGGAAGCGCCCAGCGTCGAAATCGGCGCCAACTTCGGAATGCTGCTGGCTCAAGTCTTACAGCTCTCCCCAGAACGGCAGCGCTTGCTCCTCGGCGCGGGAGCAGCAGCAGGTTTATCTGCCGGATTTAACTCTCCCATCGCCGGAGTCTTCTTTGCTTTAGAAGTCGTGCTCGGCAGCACCTTCGCCACTTCGTCAGTCAGCGTTGTCTTGCTCTCCGCCGTAGTTTCCGCGCTGATCGCTCAAATCTGCTTGGGAGCTCAGCCTGCCTTTGCTTTGCCGGTTTACGATGTCCGCAGCCCCCTAGAACTACCTCTGTACATGGGATTGGGACTTTTGGCGAGCGGAGTGTCTCTAGTCTACACAGAAGCAATTCAATTGGCCGATCGCTGTTTTCAAGGAAAAATCCGAGGATTTGCTTGGCTCGGACGACTGCCCCGGCCGCTGCACCCCATCATCGGCGGGGCCTGCGTCGGCTTAGTCGCCCTGCAATTACCTCAAATTTTGGGTGTCGGCTACGAAACAGTCCAAGCAATGCTCCAAGATGTTAAATTTTCCTTGCCTTTGCTGCTGCTGCTGCTGTTTGTGAAACTGGCGATGACCGCAATCAGCCTCGGCAGCGGTTTAGTGGGTGGCATCTTCGCTCCGGCGATGTTTTTGGGAGCTTCCCTGGGTTCGGCTTACGGCCTGTTTTTGGAAATGCTGC
Organism: Microcoleus sp. S13_B4; assembly: GCF_036700885.1. Classification (NCBI taxonomy): domain Bacteria; kingdom Bacillati; phylum Cyanobacteriota; class Cyanophyceae; order Oscillatoriales; family Microcoleaceae; genus Microcoleus; species Microcoleus sp. S13_B4. Next base: position 12,741 of record NZ_JAUBPU010000022.1, on the reverse strand, counting down.
CGGCAATGAGCGATCGAGTCGCCGGCCCTCCCGCCTACGCAATGGTGGGAATGGCCGCCGTCCTCGCCGGTAGCGCCAGAGCACCGCTGACAGCCATCCTATTGATGTTTGAATTAACCCGGGATTACCGGATTGTCTTACCTTTGATGGCAGCAGTCGGATTGAGCGTTTGGCTGGTGGAGTTGGTAAACCGCCGATCGACAGCCCACAGCCTCAACCTTCAGCAAATGGGCGTAGACGTGGCTCTCAATACACCGATCAAAGCCAGAGAACAGTTGCAGGATTGGGAAGATGTTCTGGGCGATCGCATCGTCACAGAACTGATTTCTTGCCAACTTCCCACCGACGGCGAACACAGTATTGAGGAGCCAGTGCTGGCTATGGCTCACGCACATTTACCAGAAGATGTCAAGCCTTTGCCTGAAACAAAATCAGCAGTCTGAGTGAGTTCGATTCCGGTTGCTTCCTCACCAAACTAATAGTCGAAAAGCACCCATTTGACAACCATGATATTTATCAACCCAAAAACCGATTACGCCTTCAAAAAAATCTTCGGTTCCTCAGAAAGCAAAGATATTCTAATTAGCTTTCTCAACGCCTTAATTTATGAAGGCAAGCCCACCATCCAAGACTTAGAAATTATCAACCCCAATCTACCACCCAAACTTGAAGGATTAAAAGATACTTATCTGGACGTGAAAGCCAAACTCAGCGACGGCACTTTAGTAATTATTGAAATGCAAGTGCTCAACGTCCAGTCTTTTGGCAAGCGAGTTTTGTACAATGCAGCAAAGACTTATGCTTTTCAGTTGGAAGCAGCACAAGGATATCGATTGCTGAAGCCAGTGATTGCCTTGACAATTACTGATTTTGAAATGTTTCCTAACAGCGAAGAATGGATTTCGAGATTTGTGTTCAAAGAAGTAAAGAAAAACTTTACTTATCCCGAAAACGATCTAGATTTAGTGTTTGTAGAGTTGCCAAAGTTTATCAAAGGACAGGAGGAACTTGAAAGTTTAGCAGATAAATGGATTTATTTCATGAAAAATGCCAGAAGTCTGACATCAGTTCCCGAAACAATGGATAGCATACCAGAAATACATGAAGCTTTTAATATTGCGAATCAAGCCAAGTTAAGCCGGGAAGAAGTGGAAGATTTAGACAGAAGAGAACAGTTTATTTATGACCAACAAGGAGCAATTATTAAGGCGGTTCAGGAAGGCATAGAACAAGGCATAGAACAAGGCATAGAACAAGGCATAGAACAAGGCATAGAACAAGGCAAGCGAGAAGAGAAGTTGGCGATCGCCCGACAATTACTTTCACAGCTAGATAATGCCACGATCAGCCAAGTTACCGGGCTTAGCGTTGAAGATGTCCAAAATTTGCGGGGCGATTCATAGTTTAAAGGAATTAGGCACAGGGAGTAGACCTAGACATAGTGGTCAGTGGCATCACAAATCGATGAAGCTGACGGCATCAATATCTTGGTGCTGAGTTTGATGTTAGTTGCCGCCGGTTATCGCACGCGAAAACCCCTCGACATAGCAGACAGTGGCGCTACCCTCAACTCTGGGCTAAAATAATCAAAAACTATTCACAACAAGCCCAGAGGCGCTTAGGTGACTCCTAACGAGGGAACGGCAAACAGCAAAAGTCAGAAAATACCCGCCCAAACCCCCTTGGGTTCTAGTTACTACGGCTTGTTAGGGCTGCATCCTTCAGCCTCAGCGATCGAAATTCGGCGATCGTACCGGGAACTGAGCAAACTCTACCATCCCGATACCACCGAGCTGCCGCCCTCCGTCGCCACCGCCAAATTTCAGCAGCTCAACAACGCCTACGCCACCCTCAGCAACCCAGAACGTCGCCTCGCCTACGACCTCAAAATAGGCTATTCTCGCATGAACGTGATTGGGCCGCCCCCTGGCTTCAATACTCCGGTTTCGGGCTCTGGCAAAAAAATTTCCAACTCCGCTTACCTAGACCCTACGGATAGACCTCTTTCCCCCGGAGAAATGTTCGCCCTGTTGATCATGGGAGCTAGCTTAATTGGATGTTTGGTAGTGGCGATCGCGATCGGCTTAATTCGCGGCAATTAAAGCCTCAAATCCCAAATCTCCAATCCTCAATCGGAAATCCTCAATCGGAAATCCTCAATCGGAAATCCTCAATCGGAAATCCCCAATCTAAAATCCAAAATCTAAAATCTAAAATCCCATGACTCTTCCTTCCGCTGACACTCCTTTGTACAACCATCCACTCCCGGAAATCGAGCACTGGCTCAAAAGCCGCGGCTGCCAGCAAGATCAGCGAGAACTTCACTGCTGGCAGATCGAGCAACTTACATGGAAAGCAGAACTCTCCCTCGACATCGACCAACTCACCATCCGCTACATCAATGCCGGAAACGACGGCCAAGACATTCAGCGAGCATTCAAATACTCGCTTTCACGTCAGGACATTGAAGCTGCCGTTTTCTCCGGCCCCTAATTTGATGTGAGATGTGAGTGAAATTGGTATTAATAGTAATCCTCGTATCATTTCTGAATTTCTTACTCCCTCCCCTTAGCAAGGGGAGGGTTGGGGTGGGGTAAAAAATTTACAACTTCTGCAAGGATTGCTATAGATTTTAGATGGGGAATCCAGATAAGAATCCGGAGCATCAAGCGTGCAAGCATTTACATGAGAGTGCCAACGGGACACTTGCTGTATTGTGCTGTGCGGAATGCTCGCAGGTCGTAAAAACGTTTTTTACTTTCATGGAGATGCTCCCTCACAATCGATACCTACTTGGAAACTGAAAAATCAACCAAAAAATCTAAAATCCCCAATCCAAAATCGTTACACTTTGCCAAATCGACGGTTACGTTGCTGATAAGTAGACAAAGCGCGGTGAAACTCCGATCGATCAAAATCCGGCCACAGCGTCTCAGTAATGTAAATTTCCGAATAAGCCATTTGCCATAGTAGAAAATTGCTCAACCGCATTTCCCCGCTCGTCCGGATCAGCAAATCCGGGTCACAAATATCAGCAGTATACAAATAGCGTTTAAATAAAACCTCATCAATCTCCTCCGGCTGCAACTTGCCCTCTTTCACCTGAGTGGCGATCGCCCGACAAGCTTGTACAATCTCCTGACGCCCCCCGTAATTCGTCGCCACCGTAAACAAAATCCCCTGATTATGCTGAGTGGCCGTCACAGAACGCTCGATTTCCGCCTGCAAAGACTTCGGCAAAGCCTGCAAATTCCCCATAAATTGAATTTGCACGTCCTCGTCCACCATCTCCCGCAATTCTTGCCGCAACTTTCCCTCAAACAAACTCATTAAAAAATCCACCTCCCCGGCCGGCCGCCCCCAATTCTCTGTCGAAAAAGCATAGGCAGTTAAAGCTGGAATCCCCCAATCTTTGCAGCACCGTAGCAGTTCCTTCAGAGTGCTAGCTCCTCGGCGGTGTCCCGCAATCCGCGGCAACCCCTTATTCTTAGCCCAGCGCCCATTCCCGTCCATAATCACTGCTATGTGCTTAGGCAGTAGTTCTTGTTGCAGATCCTCCGGCAACTTTTCCAAGCAAATTCCTTGACTCATGGTTTCTCCCGATTACCCGACTAACGGCGCAGTATCCGTTTTAACAGCGTCACTCCCTTCAATCCTATCTGGCGTCCGAGATTGCCGATCGGAATTGGAGCCACAACTCTTTCTCCCTCCGACGGAAACAGCTTGGCTTCCAGCAATTCCTTAAGTTTGCTGCTAGTCAAAGGTCGATTTAACATTCCCATCTGCGCTAAAGAAATAGAACCCGTTTCCTCGGACACCACCACGCACACGCAAACTTGCACCCGTTCTGTAATCCCCATCGCCGCCCGGTGGCGGGTTCCCAACTGCCGCGACGCGCTGCGATCGGACAAAGGCAAAATAACCCCCGCCGACACGATTCGCGAACCTCGAATCAAAACAGCTCCGTCATGCAGCAAAGTTTGCGGCTGAAAGATTGTCTGCAACAATTCTTTAGAAACTTCAGCATTTAGCTTTAGTCCGGGCACCGAAAAATCTCGATCGTCGATCGGAGAATCTGTTTCTATAATTAGTAAAGCGCCCGTGCGGTTTTGCGAAAGTTCTTTTACTGCATCCACAATTTCATCTATTACGCTGTCCGGTTCGGGAGTTGGTCGGCGATCGCGTCCAAACAATTGCCGAAATTCCCCCCGACCCAATTGTTCCAGAAATCGGCGGAACTCCGACTGCAATATTACCGCCATTGCCACAGCCGAACCAGTCACCAAGCTGTTGAGGGCAACGTGCAACAGCCTCAATCCAGCCCAGTTGCTCAGCGCCGCCGCCAGCATCAAAATAATAAATCCCCGTACCATCCACAGCGTTCTGCGCTCGCCAACAATGACGAGCACCAAATACGCAAGGGCAAAAACCAGTCCAATATCTATCCCTTGAATCAATAAGGACTGAACGAGGCTAAAGTCATAGCCAGATTGTTGATTGTTCATGGTTCATCGAACGCTACCGCCTGTGAACCGCGAACCGTGATGCACTCGAACCCATGAACCATGAACAGTTGTTATAAGGAATATGCTGAAAATCCCCGTGTTTTTAGACCGGGGAGTGTCAATCTAATCGCGTGACTGAACAAGGCAAAAGTTAAAAGTGAAAAGGCAATCATCACTAAGTAAACATGGATTGTCTTTCTTTTAACTTTTAACTTTTAACTTTTAACTTTTGAGCTCCGAGTCGTTCAGGAAGGCGGTCAAGCCTCAGCAAATCCTGGTAAGTTTCCCGCTGTATAATCGTGTTAACTTCCCCATTTCTCACTAAAACCGCGGCCGGTCGGGGCACTCGGTTGTAGTTAGAAGCCATGCTGTAATTGTATGCCCCTGTAGCCGGAACGGCGAGGATATCTCCGGCCCGACACTCTGGCAATTTGGCATCTTTAATCAGAACATCGCCTGATTCGCAGTGTTTCCCAGCAATTGTCACTGTTTCCGTTAAGGGAGCAGACATTTGGCCGGCTGCGAGGACTCGATAAACTGATTGATAGGTAATAGGACGCGGATTGTCCGACATCCCGCCATCGACAGCTAGATACGTCCGCATTTCCGGAATGACTTTTTTAGAGCCAACGGTGTAAGCTGTAACGCAAGCTGTACCCACGAGCGATCGACCAGGTTCGCAAAGCAATTTAGGCAAGGGCAATTGCTGCCGCTCGCAAGCTGCTACCACTGCCTTGCAAATCGTACGAGCCCAATCTTCAATGCTAGGAGGATCGTCCGCTTCAGTATAGCGAATGCCCAACCCACCGCCAATATTAATTTCTGTTGCTGGCAGACCATAACTCTGTGCTTTTGTCAAGGTCTGAATTATGACTTCAGCTAAATCGTCATGGGGTTGCAGTTCAAAAATCTGAGAGCCGATGTGAGCGTGCACTCCCACGCAAAATAACGACGGCTGTTGGCTGATGAAAGTAAATACTCGATCGAGCGAGTTGGGATCAAAGCCAAATTTACTATCGATTTGACCCGTCTGAATGTACTCGTGGGTGTGGCACTCAATTCCCGGAGTAAACCGCACCATAACTCGTGTCGGCCCACCTGTGAGGCTGCTGACACCCAATTCTCCCAACTCTGCTAGAGTCTCTAAATCCCGCCAATTGTCGGCTACGGTAATGCAGCCGCTTTCCACAGCTAGCTGGAGTTCCTCGCGGGACTTGTTGTTACCGTGGAAGTAGATTTTGTCGGGGCCCACGCCGGCTTGCAGTGCAGTGTGGATTTCCCCGGCGGATACGACATCTATGCCTAAACCTTCCGAAGCTGCGATCGCGCAAACTGCCAAACAACTCCAAGCTTTAGAAGCATAGAGCACTTGAGATTCGCCCGGATAGTAACGCCTAAAAGCATCCCGGTACTGGGTACAAGCCGCCCGTAGCGTTTCTTCGTCTAAAATGTACAACGGCGAGCCAAATTGCTCCACCAAAGCTGTCACCTCGCAGCCTCCGATTTCCAACCGATCGCTGCTGTTAACACTGGCTGTCAGCGGTAACAGTTCTTGATTGGGCGATCGATTTTGCAGGACTTGTTGAGACTCAGACAGATACTTAAGTCCCGATTCGACCCCGAAAGATTGAGTTGATACCATCGCGCAATAACTATCCTAGGTTATTAGTCAGCAGTCATTAATCAGCAGTCAGCAGTCGGCAGTCATTAATCAGCAGTCAGCAGTCGGCAGTAGACTAATGTCTGGAGACTTGTGAGTCATGACTCAAAACTAGCAACAAACAGCTAATCGCTACTGTGTTTTCCAGTGTACAATTTACAGCCGTGCGTTTTCTACAAATTAAACATCTCGCCGCAGAACACCTCCAAAGTGCAGTCGAACTCGATCGCTTATGTTTTGGCGGACTTTGGACTTTAGAAGGCTATGGGCGCGAGTTAGGCAGTCCTAACAGCGATTTACTAGGTTTGTGGGCATCGGAAACCGAGGTCGGCAAATCAGCTCAAAACCTTGCGGTCACGGGAGCACCGCCCCTACAGATTCCCCCAACCCTGGTAGGTTTGGGTTGCCTGTGGGCAATTTTAGAAGAAGCTCATATTACAATTTTGGCAATTCATCCTCGCTTTCAAGGTCAGGGTTTAGGACAAGCTCTGCTTTGGGCTTTACTAAAAAAGGCTCACTATAGACCATTAGAACGGGCTACTTTAGAAGTGCGGGAATTTAATTTAGCCGCAGTTTCTCTTTACCAAAAATTTGGTTTTAAAGAGGCCGGACGGCGGAAACGATACTACGAAGATACCGGAGAAGATGCTCTGGTAATGTGGCGCAGCGGCATAGAAAAACCAGAATTTCAGCAATATTTGGCGGTTGAAAAAGTGCAAATTTGCGATCGGCTGCATCAGAAAAACTGGCATTTGGCGATCGATACTTTTGAGTTTTGAGTTGTAGGGACGAGAAAGCGATACACTGATATGCTATGTTAATCGGTGGTATATTGTTCAAATGTTTCGGAAGGGGAGAGTAAACCCGGAATTGAGATTACTTCTGTTTGATTACTACCAAAGTAATGTCATCAAATACTTTTTGTTCCCCGATGTATCGTCGCAGGTCGTCAACTACAGCTTGCTTGATTTCGGCTGCTGAGTGTCCCCTATTAATAGCAATAACTTCAATTAATCTCTCGATACCGTATTGCGCCTTCTCCATATTAAAAGCTTCAGTAATTCCATCTGTGTAGAGTACGACAACATCCCTGGAATTTAACTGTATTTCAGTAGTAGCAATGAAATCGGCAATATTGGCTTCCAAGGCGATCGGAAAGCCTAAATCCATAGTATCAATTCGCTCTACTTCGCCGCTGCAACGCACGAGAATCATCTCTTCGTGCTGTCCGCTCAGACGCAGGGTATTGTCTTGATATTCCAGCAAACAAAGGCTCATGTTTTTACCAGAATTCATGCGCTCTACGTTGTCAAAAAGCGTTTGGTTCACTGTCTGCAATAATTTAATTTGATCGGTTTCGCGGTGCGCCAACAAAGTGCGAATTGCTGTTTGCACCATAATCATTAAAACGCCACTTTCTAAACCGTGTCCAGTTACATCACCAATGCCAATGGTGACTTTGCCATCCTGTTGCAACACGTCGTAGTAGTCACCGCCAACTTCATCAGCCGGTTCCATAAATCCAGCAATTTCTAATCCTTCAACTGCCTCTAATTCTGACTGGTTGGGTAAAATCATCTGTTGCAGTTGCTTGGTGACATCCAACTCAGCACCCATCCTAATATTTTCAGCTTTAAGTTTTTGATTGAGATCGATAATTTCTGCATTAGCTTGAGCCAGTTGGACTGTACGTTCTTTTACTTTATCTTCTAAGGTACGATAAAGTAGGGCATTTTCAATAGAAACAGCGGATTGAGAAGATAGAACTTTAGCGATTTCTAAACGGTTTTGCGTAAAGGCTCCTGAAACGAGATTATTTTCTAAGTATAACAGGCCAATCAGTTTACCCTGGTTGACGATCGCAGCACATAAGATAGACTTTGGTTGGTACTTGACGATGTAAGGATCGGTAATAAATCTCCCTTCGTTACTGGCATCATTTAAAACAATATTTTCCTTGGTTCTGGCAACATAATTGACCAAAGTTAGGGGCAAATTATCGCTGCTTTCTACTGGCAAAGATTGCAATACTTCTACTCGCTTATCAAGCTCTACTTTAGCTTCAATCTTTAATATATTGTTGTTTGATAACATCAGGAATCCTTTTTGTGCGCCAGCATTGGCGAGGGCTAGCTCCATCAATTTTTCCAACAATTTATCCAAAATTATTTCGCTGGAAATTGCCTGGGCAGCTTTCAATACTGTGTCTAAATCTAGTAGTTGTATGGTTCTGATACTCGATGAGGTGGCGGTTGTCTGAATACTGATATTTTCGTTTCCACTTCGAGTAAATAATTCAGGATATCTGGATTCCAAATCTGTTACTTTTGCTTGAGCACCCCAGCAAATATAGCCGTAGTGAGCATCATTCAGGTAGGTGCGAGCTACTTTTTCTCGTCCCATCCCCAAATAAAATTCTGCTGCTAATTCGTTGGCGATCGCTTCATTATTAATGTATCCTGATTCTCTGGCAGATTGAATCGCGCGATCGTAATACTCCATCGCTTTGAGCGGTTCCCCCAAGACTCGCGCTTTTTCGGCTTCTACTAATTCGTATTTATGACGATAATTCGCTGGAGCATGGAATGCCCATTTCTCCATTTTTTGCTGATTTTCTATGACGATATCGATCGTTTGTGCTTGCTCAGATGTTTCCAAATCCGGATATCGAGCTAACAATGCCAGAGAATAGTAAAAATTGCGATCGCTGTAGATCATTGTAGTCACGACGGGTTCTGCATATTGGGTTGCTAAGGCAGCATTTTCTACAGAAAGGACAAAATCTTTAAATAAATAGTAAAGCATCGCTTTGCCAAAATAGAAGGAAAACAGCGATTGAATATTATTAACTTTTAGCAATCTCGGCAGCAGTTTTTCTTCATCAAAGCTACTGCCTGTAAACTGACATGGCTCTGACGAATCTCCCCTTAAATTTAAGGCAATCTGTTTCCATATGCGGACGTAATAGAGAGGAAACTCTTGTTCAAGCCTAGCAATTAATTCAATATATTGATCTTGCTTTTCTATTACATATTCCAGTTTATTTCCACTTAAAAATAAATGTAAACAACTATACATGGTTGCATAACAAGTATAGTCTAAATCTCCTGTTTCCAGTCCGCTTTGAATGGCTTGTTGTGTCAGGTCGAAAGTTTCTCGAATCGCCTGATTCCAAGGCAGAATACAAGTGCTAAATAGATGGTAAACTTTACATTTAAATTCTTGAGCATCAAATTTATCCAACAAACTCATTGCCAGTTTACCAAATTCATATCCAGCCTTTATGTCTCCCATTGCTCCAGACAGAATCAGGCCATAAAGACCATAGGGATAAATTGCCAAGGCAGAATTCCCATACTCCCTAGAAATTGCCATCATAGTCGTGATAATTGGCAGGACTAGGGAAGGTTCGGCAATAAAAGCTGGTGAGATGATGGTATTTAACAGCCGCATTGCCTCGATTTTATAGGGATCGGTCATCTGTGGCAGGTGTTTCAAAGTCTCGATCGAGACTTGTTGCGGTATTTGTTGCTCTACAGAGATTCCTAACCTTGCCAAACCTTGAATCCCAGTTTCTAATGCCAATTTCATTTCGTTTTTAGACAGATACAACTTAATTTTTAAGTCGTACAGCCGGGTTGCTTCTAAAACCGTTTTTACTTGTTGTAGCGCTGTCTGGGCAAGCATTGCAGACCGCTCGAAATTGGCATTTAAATATTCGCCCCTCACTGCAGATACATAAAGATTAAAAGTTAAGTCGTATTGACAGTCCCAGCTATCAGATGACAGCAGTTCTAACCCAGCAGTTAAATACCTTACAGCAGGTTCGTAAGCAGTTGCAGCTTTGGCTTTGCGGCCGGCGATCAGATTGAGTTGTGCGAGTTCGTCTCTTGCCGATTGCTCCTCTATTAACTCAGCACCGATGTTCAATTGGTTGACAATATCGAAGATTTTTTCGCCTCTTTCTTCTGGTGCGGTATTCTGCAATAGCAGTTGACCGACTTTCAAATGTACTGCTTTTTTCTGCGCGTTGGGGATGAGAGTATAAGCAGCTTGTTGAACGCGATCGTGTAAAAATTTGTAGAAGATTGACTTGGTATTGCCTGTGGGTGTTGTTTCCGAGGCGTTGGCGAGCATGGGTAACAGATAATCATCGCTCAAGGGAAGAATTAGACCTTCCTGAAGTGCATCCCATAACTGGTTCGCTATCACCGTTGGAGATTTTTCACTTACGACTGAAAGAACTTCTAGATCGAATTGGTTGCCAATACAAGCGGCTAATTTTATTGCCTGCTGCGTTGTTTCGGCAAGTTTTTGAATTTTGCTTGTCATTAAATCGACTACATTATCCGTAATGACGATCGCTTGCAGTTGCTCGACATCCCACTGCCATTTTCCTTGCCGCAGGTCAAATGATATCAAACCATCTCGATATAATGATTCCAGCAACTGGGTTAAGAAGAAAGGATTACCGCCAGTTTTTTCCAGCAGTAGTTCAGCTAAAGATTGGGTGCGATCGCTGGACTCGTTGAAAGTTTCGGCAATTAATTGGTTGATGTGCTCGATGTTCAAAGGTTGGAGCGCGATTGCCTCAATTGTTGCCCTATTTTTTTTAATTTCCTCCAATGTTTCCATCAACGGATGAGTCGGACTTACATCATTATCTCGATAAGCACCTATTAATAGTAAATATCGGTTATCCAACTCTGCCATCAGCAGTTTAATTAACTTCAAAGATGCCGCATCTGCCCACTGTAAATCGTCCACAAATAAAACCAGAGGATGTGTCTTCCTGGTAAAAACGTTAACAAATTGTTGAAATACCAAGTTAAAGCGGTTTTGAGTTTCTGCTGGTTCTAGTTCGGGTAGGCCAGCTTGATGGCCTATAATCAGTTCGACTTCTGGAATGACATCGACGATCGCCTGACCGTTAGTACCAACCGCCTCTAAAATTTTTTCTTGCCAAATTTCGATTTTTTCTGAGCTTTCCGTCAGCAGTTGTCGCACTAATTCCTGGAATGATTGAATCAAAGCAGCGTAGGGAATATTCCGCTTAAACTGGTCAAATTTGCCCGATATAAAATATCCTCGCGCTTCAAATATGGGTTTTTGGACTTCATTAATTAGAGATGATTTGCCAATCCCTGAATATCCAGAAACGATAACAAATTCGCTTCTAGAATAGCTGATAACCCGTTCAAATGCTGCCAGTAATGCGGCTGCTTCTGCTTCACGCCCGTAGAGCTTTTGAGGAATTTGTAGCTGAACCGAAACATCTTGTCTGCCCAGAGGAAACGCTGAAATCTTACCTTGACTTCGCAGCATTTCCTGACAGGTTTCTAAATCTGCTTTTAAGCCCAAGGCGCTTTTGTATCGATCTTCTGCGGTTTTAGCCAGCAACTTCATCACAATATCGGAAACTGCTGGCGGGATGAAAATTGAATTTTCACTTTTGACTTTTTTTGGGGGGACGGGTTGTTTGGCAATATGACTGTGAACTAATTCCATGGGGTCTTCGCTTTCAAATGGCAACCGTCCAGTCAGCATTTGATAAAATGTAACCCCTAACGAATAAAAGTCAGTACGATAGTCGATCGAGCGATTCATCCGCCCCGTTTGTTCCGGAGAAATGTAAGCGAGAGTCCCTTCAGCTAAATTGGAATTGCTAATATTTTGCGTTTGCTTGGAAAGCTTTGAAGCAATGCCAAAATCTGCTATTTTAATAATATCTTTTTCTAAAGAAACAATAATATTTTGAGGTTTGATATCTTTGTGAATAATATGATTTTGATGCAACTCTCCTAGAGTTTCTGACAGGCGAATGGCAATGGAAAGGAAAGTAATTAAATCGATGGGATTGCTGGCGATCGCGCTGGACAAAGATTGACCGCCAAAATCTTCCATAACCAGAACGTATGTATTCTGCTGGATTTCTAAACTCTCTGGTTTGACAATTCCCTCAAGCTGCAAATTTTTGACAATCTCGTATTCGTGCTTGAATTTGGCAATTTCGGCGGGTGTTGGATATTCAAGATTCAAAATTTTTAGAATAACTTGTTGTTCTGGAGGTTTGATTCCTCGAACAACAACACTTGTTTCACCCGTGTAAATAGTTTCGATAATTTTGTATCCTGAAATGACGAACATTATGAGGTTTCTCCTAGTTGGTATTGAGATATCCGGTGTTGGAAAATCCTGGTCTTTTGACACAGGGTTTTCGGGCACTGTTCGATAACAGGTGGCAGATTTAAGAGAAGTGCGGATACACTTCATTTTCAAACATCTGCTCAATTTGAGGATTCTTCTTAGCTTTGACTAAAAATTCGTAGTCCTGACGCACATCTACATTGTAACTAGCTGTCCTAGTAGCAATTTTGGGCAACCAGGTCGCGTGAGTTGTAAATCCAAATTCAAGGCAGGGATGGTTAAGCTTGCATACAGGCCCTTGGGCGAGGTTTTCTGGTAAGGATTCAGGTCTGAAGAATGGGAATGAGCTCAGGCATAGCCAAGTCACAAGAATGGGCAGAAATAGCCTCACGGAAAAAAGTCATTACTGAACGAGCTTGAAAACGACAG
>NZ_JAUBPU010000107.1:0-8437 GCF_036700885.1 Microcoleus sp. S13_B4 | reverse complement strand
TAAGCCGGATGTGCTGAAAGGTACAAGTCCGGTTTTGAGGGGAGGGGGTTACAGCGATGTAATCCCTTTACCCGACTAATGCTTAGACCTCAAGACGATGCAGTCAAAATACTTGCCGAAATTGATAATTTTTTAGCAGCAAGAGGAATGATGGTAAGTGCTAAGAAGACCAAGATTACCGCTACGACAGATGGATTCGACTTTCTCGGCTGGCACTTCAAAGTGTTAAGCGACGGAAGATGTAAAAGCTACCCCTCAGTGGATAATTTTAAAAAGTTCCGTTTGAAGGTAAAGAACATCGTTAATTGCTCGAATTATGGTTCTAAGGTAAAAGCCGAAAAGCTAGCACCAATAGTTAGAGGATGGAGAAATTACCATAGGTTCTGTGATATGTCAGGAGCAAGGTTTTCACTTTGGTTCTTAAATCACAGAACATACACGGTATTTAACAAGGAATCCAAAAATACCAGAGAATCAAGCGTTAAGCTTGTTAAGAAGGCATTTCCAACGGTTCCTTACTCCGAAAACAAACACATCTCCGTCAAAGGGGATAAATCGCCCTATGACGGAGATTTAACTTATTGGAGCGAACGCAATAGTAAGTTATACGATGATTTGACCTCTAAAGCCCTTAAAAAGCAAAACCATTCATGCGGTCATTGTGGGATGAAATTTATGAGCGACGAGCGAGTAAATCTACATCACATCGACGAGAATCATGATAACTGGAAACCTAAAAATCTTCTAGCAATCCACGAATCCTGTCATGACTACTCACACATGAGCAAAAGGGTCACTCCCTAAGAATATCGGGAGCTGGATGCACGGAAACGGGCACGTCCAGTTCTAACTGAGAGGTGCTGGGGATAATACCCCACATCGACTCAACCAGAGTACGGTGCTCAAAACCGACCGATTCCCAAAGACTTGGTAAGTTTTCGGTGGGAGCTCAAAGGATTGGTGGAGTCGTCGGGCGATCGCACTTATCACTTTACCGACTTGGGTAAAATCCCAGTGGGTGCGCTTCCCCTAGCGTTGTTCAACAAAGTCCAAGAACCGCTGCTGCTGTCAGAGTTGATGAAGTTGGAAGGCTCTGTAGAGATTGCTTTATCTGCGGGTTTATCTTGCTTGGAAGAACGGCGGGCTGATTTACAGATTTATCGAGCGCAGCTTCGTCGGATTTTGGTGAACGCGCTCTATTTTCTGGAGGTAAAAGCTGACGGTCAAACGTTCTATAAAATTGGCATTACTACTCGCCTGATCGAGGAGAGAATCGCCGAAGTACAGCGGGATGTGAAAGCTCATTACTCGGATGTCATTATCAACTTACTGGGATTGTGGGAACGCCGGGGGAATGTGGAGTTGTACTTCAAGCACCGATATCAACCTTTTAATTACCGCATTGGCAAGCTGACGGAGTATTTTGCGTTTCCGAACGTCAAGGCGGTGCTGAATGATTTGTACGGGATGGAAGCAAAAGTTTTGTCGGCTGTTGAGTCGGATGCGATCGGCAACTGGGGTAGGAAGTGAAGAAGTGCGATCGCTACACTGGTTACATCCCGGTTCTAATTCGGAACTAATAAAGTCGTGAGCGTTTAGAGAATTGCTATTATTATGACCTGCGATGTGCCGGCGCCGGGAAACTCAGCAGCCTTTGACTTCCCCATGAATCGCTCTCATATTGGCAATGCACAATCATCACTCCTTGCATGACGTGAGTGAGTTGTTAAGATGTGTAAAGTATCTTTGTTCTTAAGCCAAATTTAAATCGTTTGAATATGCTGACCGAAGCGCAAGTCTCAGTCAACCAGCCGAATGAACTTTTTGCCGGCGGCACTGACCCAACTCGATTTGACTGCAAGGAAGCCTGGTATCCTGTCCATTATGTTGAAGATTTAGACAAGACTAAGCCCAATAAATTTACCCTGCTAGGTCAAGACCTGGTGTTGTGGTGGGACACTCAAGCTAACTGCTGGCGAGCTTTTGAGGATCAATGTCCCCATCGGTTAGCGCCCCTCTCTGAAGGGAGAATTGCTGAAGACGGATTGCTGGAATGTCCCTATCACGGCTGGGCATTTCAAGGCGATGGCGCGTGTGAGCGTATCCCACAAGCAGTGGCTGGGACAACGCCACAACAATCAAAACGGGCTTGTGTTCAATCATTACCGACTGCGGTGCGCCAAGGATTGCTGTTTGTTTATCCGGGTCAACCAGACCAGGCGCCAAAAGTGGCTGTCCCAATTATTGAACCGCTTGAGGAATCGCCCTCAGAATGGATTTGCCTCAACACATTTCGCGATCTGCCCTATGATGCGCTGACACTACTGGAAAATGTGTTGGATGCCAGTCATGTGCCATTTACACACCATGAATCCGTCGGCAACCGCGCAAATGCTGCCCCGGTTGAGTTAGAAGTGTGCTCATCAAACAAGCAAGGGTTCACCGGCTTGTGGGAAGAAGGCCCACGCAAAGGCACGCTAGGGCAGCAACATACTCGCTTTATTGCTCCCAATTTAATGTGGCATGACCTGACCTCAAAGCAGTTTGGCAGAACAATGACTGTTGTTTATGCCACGCCCATTCGTAAGGGTGAGTGTCGGGTGTTTGCTCGGTTTCCCTTCAAGTTTTCCTCGCCTCTTCCCGCCTTTTTTATCAAACTCACCCCGCGCTGGTATTCTCACATTGGGCAAAATAATATCTTAGAAGATGACCAAATCTTCTTGCATTACCAAGAGCGTTACTTAGAAGCCAAAGGGGGTAGTGAACGCTTTAGTAAGGCGTTTTATTTGCCTACTAAAGCAGATACGTTTGTCTCCCACTTACGTCAATGGGTGAATCAATTTGCTGCCGATCCTTTTCCTGGGGAATCACTGTCACCTCCCCTATCTACTGAAGTATTGCTAGATCGCTATCATTCGCATACAGTCAATTGTGGGAGTTGCCGGCGTGCGCTTGCCAACTTGAAACTAATTCGGTTGATTGTGACATTCTTGGGCATCATTTTATGGGCGGTTTTACCGTTAGCGAATCATGCTTCTGTGTTCCTAAATTTGCTACCGATTACTGCTGCATTGGCATGGTGGGGATTAGGTAACTTAGAGCGCAGGTTTTATGAAGGTCGTGCAGTCCCGCCTCGAAATGTACCCCAGAAGAAGTAAGTGTTAATTTTTTGTGGGGAGTTATGAAAATTTCACAAGCCAGTTTGATGCTCTTTAGGGGGTGACTGCTTCAAAACGCCCTCACGAACTTTTGCAGCAATACCTCAAACATCTGAGGGGGTGACGCATCCCGGCTGTTCCCCCTATTTCTACTTACAATTCCCTAGAAATTGTTCCCTGCACCTACCGAATCCAAATTCCACAGAATCACTGTTTTATCAGCACTGGAAGAGGCGAGGGTTTTACCGTCTGGTACGAGAGCGATCGCTCCCTACAAGAGTGCTGAACTCACGCCTTTCCCAACTCCTATAAAATCTTTTCTACTGTTACCTTCAACGGAGGCAAATTATTCTGTACGAGCGAGCTCCTTCGATTGGTACTCAATCGCCTCCGTTCTCTACATCGATGCAGTCTAAAAAAGCACAATTTATTATGGGCTAGTATCGAGAGGCGTTTTAAGTTTCAGCTTAACATTGGTTCCTTTTTTAAGGACAACTTCACCACCGGGACTAGACAAGACATAAGCCGCTGTTGCTGCACCCCCAGCTACAGCACCATGCTTGAATTTCGCTTGATTGCCGAGGAAATGACCGGCCGCTGCTCCAGCTAAAATAATGCCAGCATTCTGAACAAACTTGCCTTTGGTTTTTGTTTCTACCTGAGTATTCACTAAAGTAACATCCACGGGATAAGCTGAGCCATCTGCGAGTTGAATATCATCAAAAACTAAATGCAAACTCGCTTTTTTACCTTTAGCTGTTTTGACGACATCCTCCAGATGTCCCTGTATCACGGCATCTTTAAGAGTTTTATTGCCTCCTTTGACTCGCAAAGTAAAACGCTCGTTGTCGCGGTTTTTACCCGTGGATAAATCTTGTTGGAGAATGGTATCAAAACTGGTTCCAGCAGGGACGGTCGCTGCCTGATTTTTAAGCTGACTGGACGTAGGGCTGTTTTGCTTAGATACAGGATTGGGGCGATTATTAGCCGGAGCATTCGTGTTGGCGAGCGGCTCGCTTGATTTCTGACAAGCAACAGTGTTGCACAGGAATACAGCACCCAATAGTAAGGGTATTAACTTTTTCATGTTGGTTTCTTCGATGCAATAGGCTATCAGAATCAGATTAAGCTAAAATTAGCCAACACTAACATATCGGAAAATAAAGCTTCCACTCGGAAGCAGAATTCATCCAAAGAACGACACTCGCTACCAAAACTGTCATAACAATAAATCAGAGAGTCCTGGCGAGCGGATAACGTATTCTTGATGCGGGTAAAGCAGCGGTGTCTTGACGCGAATGCTATCGCTCCCAACACCCCAATTTTGGGGAAACTAAACCCAGACCAAAAACCTCAACACCCTCGCCATGCCCAAACTTCCTGAATGCGTAGGCGTAAGCCGGGGCGGAGCCATCGTTGCCTCCTCTACGCCCGCAACCCATACCTCATCTGTGCCGTGCATCCCACAGGCCCCAACGCCGATACTTGCCTTGACTTTCGAGAAAACCCCGACGCTGAACCCGATGAACTGTGGGAACCCGAAGGTGCAAGCTACTACAACGGCGAACTTATCCTGCAACCGAGGCAGCGGTGGACTTTGGAACAGTTTACCGGCCGGTGTCCCCAGTGCTCGCATCAGTTCCCCAAGTACGAAATACCCCAGTGTATTGGGATTGTGCGGAGTGTGGGTGGGTCGATGGTGCGGTGTAGCATTCTGATTCTCGAACAAAGCGATCGCCCCAACCAGTCCCTGAGCCGGTTTTGTTCCCGACTGCTGAGCAACTAGAGTTCATGCGATCAAGGGCATGGGAGCGGGCTGACATGGAAGGCAGATCGATGAGCCGTGAGGAGATTTCTCAAAAGTCTGGTTTCCCGGTTCGACGCTTACTTAACTAATTATTCTCCAACAAAAACGACATAAATATCGTTTTTGTTTTTGCCCGTAGCGACGGGGGAATCAGTAAGTGTAAAATTTGGAGTGTCAGATTTTTCTGCTGTAACGTAGATGCTGCAAGGGTTTGATGCTCCTAGCTCCTAAGCCGCAATAAACCACATTCCCTACTAGGGATTGAAACTGTACCGTAAGCTTTCCTTATTAGCCGCGAGGACTGGACGCAAAAAGGTTGATATTGTACGGCTGTTGCTGGAAGAGGGGCTTAAGGAGCTTGAGGGGTAGCATCACAGGGAAAAACGCATCGCGGTGCGTTTTTGATGGCTATCTGTAAAGCGATCGCGGGCAGTATCATAGTTAGATACTAGGAGGCTCCAGTGTTAAAGGCTGGGGAAAACTTAATATGAAATTAATATTTGTATGTTCACAGACGATTTTAGTGACAGGGATAGCGATCGCTGTTTCGGGGTGGAGTAATTCAGCATTAGCACTTCAACCACAGGCAGAAAATTTCCAAACCTTTACTGATTGGTGTCTCAATCGGGGAAATCTGACAGCCGATACTAAACATACTGTTCAAGTGCTGTTACAAAAAGCGGAGACTTTTGATTGTCAACAAGCTAATCTGAAGCTAACCAGTTTATCTGAACTCAACCTCTCCGCCAATCAAATAAGAGACATAAACCCCCTGCAATCCCTCTCCTCATTAACGAAACTCAACCTCTCCGCCAATCAAATAAGTGATATAAAACCCTTGCAATCCCTCTCCAAATTAACGTACCTCTACCTCTCCGACAATCAAATAAGAGATATAAACCCCCTACAATCCCTTTCCAAATTACAGACACTCTACCTCGGTAAAAATCAAATAAGTGATATAAAACCCCTGCAATCCCTCTCCCAACTAAGGCTACTCGCCCTCTACAGAAACCAAATAAGTGATATAAAACCCTTGCAATCCTTTTTCCAATTAAAAGGACTCTCCCTTTCCCACAATCAAATAAGTGATATAACACCTCTGCAATCCCTCTCCCAATTAACGTACCTCTACCTATCCAACAATCAAATAAGTGATATAAACCCCTTGGAAACGCTTTCCCAATTAAGGGGAGTCCATCTATACGGCAATCCCGTTCCTAACAATATTTGCCCACTGTTAAACTCTATTTGCCATTGGGAGAAAAGCTACACGCCTCTCACCTTCTTTAACTTTTAAATCCTCGGGATTAGAGATGTTTAGGGACATTTTATGTCGTCTCGGACTAGCAACTTGATTGATAACTAAAGGCTGTACTTGTACTTGCGGTTGTGGTGATTGTGCAATTGACGCGGGGCTTGTTTGATTGCACAAAATTGTAAACTTCCATATCCCGATTTAGCTCCCCCAACTAGAGAAAATCTGTTACCCCTTTCGCGCAAACCCGCATCTTAGGGGCTGTCGTTCTGCTACTCGTTCTCGGTTCCGTGGTGCTAGCCGTCATAGACCGAGCGTACCCGACCGATGTTTGGCGACTTGACTAAAGTTGTGGTTGGAGCTTACATCGGGCTGTACATACCAGCGTCCGGTCAAAGACGCCAACAGCAAAACCGCATTCATTAAACATGCTGGACTCTGTTGAAGACCTTGCAACAGAGGCTGGTCTAATTCCTAGTTCCGAGGGGCAATCGCAGCAGCTAATTCCCCTTGGATTTGACTGCTGTGATCTTCTTCGACTTCAAGCAGTTTTTGTAAGCGCTCGGCGGTCATTTTACCATTATTCGGTATACTTCTCGCGTTGCTTGACAGTAACAGTAAAGTTACTCGCCTTCCAGGCTAAGACTGATTTGCTTTGAGCCTTTTTTGAATGGGCTTTACGTCGCATCCTATAGCATCCGAAATTAATTTGCATTCTTCTGCCGTGCTGAATTTTCTGACATATTCAGGGAATTTGTCGGGAATGTATGTATCTTGCAGCCACTGATGAAACTCTCCCAGCAAGTTGAAGGGATAAACGTTTGCAAGTTGCTCTCCCCTGCGGTCGGGATAATGATGGATGTACTGCTCGAATTCATCGGTATTGTATCCTTGTCCCCTCAGCCAATAACACCACGCTTGACCTACTGAAATATCTATAGTAGCTTTATCGGGCAGTAAAACGCCTTTAGCCTCTAAATCTCTCATTAGTCCGGCTATCTGCTCAAAAATACACCACTTACCCCGCGGCATCTTGGTATTTTGTTCAAACAAAGTTAATCTTTGATACCAAACACGTTGGTAAGGATGCAATTGAACGGTCTCGTAAACCGGAGTTAGCCCAGTTGTCAGCCATTTTTCTACCCATTCAGAGACTATCATCTCAAATTCGGGCGAGAGCCACATAGCAAAAGAGATAGCTAGTTTTGGATGAATCCAAGTCTCCTGGTTTCTCCCGCTTCCTTTTTTTTGTACTAGGTCGTATACCTCAAGCCCTGTTTTATCTGATAGCAGTTCTATATATTGAATAGTCCGATCGTTTTCAAACCATTTTGTAGCGTTCTTGCGAGTTCCGGTTTTTCGTTCGTAAGCTTTAGTTAGCTTCGTTGCATTGATGTAACCATCATTTTGGCATTGCTCGACAACTAAATCACCGATTTTGTGGTCTATGTACATCGTTTAATTCTCTAATGGCATGAATTTATAGAATAGACCTCCTGCGAAAGTCTGAGAGAGTTGTAAAATAGATAGAAATTCAACTAATCTAAAATGAGTGACAAACAAGTTAAGAATCTAGAGCCTGCAGAGTTCAAACGTTTATGTGGTGTCACTCCAGCAACATTTGAGCAAATGGTAAAAGTAGTGGTGGCGGAAAAAGTTTTAGCAAAAAAGAGGGGCAGACCGAGTAAATTAAGCATTGAGGATCAAGTGTTAATGACCTTAGAGTACTGGCGGGAGTATCGCACTCATTTTCATATAGGAGTAAGCTGGGGATTGGATGAAACAAATGTACTCCGAAATATCAAAAAGGTTGAAAATATATTAATTAAGTCAGGATTATTTAATGTGGGCGGGAATAAAAAAGCAAAAGAGATAGATTCAGAGACAGAATTACTAGCGGTGGATGTTGCAGAACATGAGGTAGAAAGACAAAAAAAAAAACAGAAGAGATATTACAGTGGCAAGCAAAAGTGCCATACAGTGAAATCACAAGTCTTGGTAAATCAAAAAACGAAAGAAATTATCTGTATCGCAGTCAGGAAAGGGAAGGTACACGATTTTAGAATCTGGAAAGAAAGTCAGATAGACCTAGGAAAAAAGACAGAACTATTAGCAGATAAGGGATATCAGGGGATTGATACCAATTTTATGTGAAGTTGCATATAATAGAGAGATAGCTTGTATGGTGCGTTTATGAGTCGTAGTTTTAAAATA
>NZ_JAUBPU010000021.1:0-84444 GCF_036700885.1 Microcoleus sp. S13_B4 | reverse complement strand
CTTAAAGCTCGATTTTAACTGGGTTAATTGCATCAGATTTAAGAGTTTTAAGCATGATTTTCTCAGAGAGTAACTCAGGCACAAATATGATTTTTTGTCAACTTAATTTAGATGCGTTTACCCTGGGTTACCAGGCTCTGCCTGGGAACACATACCCGGAGGCTGTACCTCCAATAACAAATAACCAAATGCTACAATAATAAGATTGTGTTAAAGGATAAAAAATCCGTGCTGAAACTTTACGGCGGTGCCCGCAGCAGGGCCTCAATTGTCAAGTGGTATCTAGAAGAAATAGAAGTTCCCTACGAATTCGTCATGCTAGATATGCAAGCAGGAGCACACTTGCAGCCAGAGTATCTCGAAATTAACCCGATCGGCAAAGTACCGGCAATTGTTGACGGAGATTTCAAACTTTGGGAATCCGGCGCAATTCTGTTGTATTTAGCTCAAAAACATGGTAAAATGCCCGATAATTTGGAGCAGCAAGCTCAAATGGTGCAGTGGGTCATGTTTGCTAACGCCACCCTGGGGCCGGGAATATTTACAGAAGCAAGTCGCGATCGCGAAACTCCCAAGTTGTTAAAACCGTTAAATGAAATCTTCGAGAAACAGCCGTTTTTAATGGGCGATGAATTTGGCGTAGCCGACGCAGCAGTCGGGTCAATGTTGGCCTACATTCCGATGATGCTACAACTAGACCTCAGTGCTTATCCGGCCGTTGTAGATTACATCAAGCGGATCTCAGAAAGACCGGCATTTAAAAGTGCGATCAGCGGTAGCTGAAGGCAGAAAGAACAACGAAACAAAACTTAATAGCTAAAAGCAGGGGCAATTTTTAAATTGCCCCTGCTTTTGAGGAAATCAAACTTATCTAAATCCGACAGCCGCCTGCCAAACAAAAGCCAGCAGCAAGAAAAATACGGGAATGACCGGCAAAACATTAACCAAAGGCTCAAAAATCGAATAAGCTTCGGGCAGTTTTGCTAAGAGTAATGCAGCTTCCATGAATCAACCTACCTATCCAACAGAATTTTCATAATTGTCGCATATCTTTACCCAAGGCAATCATGATTGATCGACTCTCGGTGCCAGCCAGTAGGCAAACTCTTCAGTAAATCGATCGGCCAAAATAGCCTCCCGCATCCTCCCAGTAAAGCGAATCAACTCCGTCACATTGTGAAGCGCCAGCAAAGTATAGCTGAGTGCTTCCTTAGCGCGCGCCAAATGCGCCAAATAAGCCCGACTGAAATTTTGGCAGGTATAGCAAGGACAAGACTCATCCAGCGGAGCAAAATCCTCCCGAAACCGAGCATTTTTCAAATTCCAGCGTTCCCCGCGAACAAAAGCCGTCCCGTGGCGGCCCAGCCGAGTCGGAATCACGCAGTCAAACATATCTACGCCACTTGCCACAGCCAGCGCCATTTCTCGATACGTTCCAATCCCCATCAAATAACGGGGTTTATTTGCCGGTAACAGGGGCGCAGTAACTCTGACAATCTCCGCGATTAAATCCCCCGATTCCCCGACGCTAACCCCACCGATCGCATAACCGGGCAAATCCAAGTCTACCAACTGGTTCGCCGCGCGCGATCGCAAATCGGGGAAAACGCCCCCCTGTACGATGCCGAACAAAGCTTGCTCCGGGCGCGAGTGAGCTTGCATGCAGCGTTGCAGCCAGCGGTAAGTGCGGTTTGTCGCCGCCTCCACCTCTTCCCGCGTAGCGGGGTAAGGCGGACACTCGTCGAAGGCCATAATCACATCGGCGCCCAACTCGTTCTGAATTTCGATCGATTTTTCCGGCGTCAAATTAATGATGCGGCCGTCGCGGGGAGCTCGAAAAGTCACCCCATTCTCCGAAATAGTCCGCATTTGGCTCAAGCTAAACACCTGAAAGCCTCCCGAATCAGTTAGAATCGGGCCTGGCCAAGCCATAAATTTGTGCAATCCGCCAGCGCCTGCGACAATCGCTTCCCCCGGCTGCAAGTGCAAGTGATAAGTATTTGCCAAAACCATTTGAGCACCCGCCGCCTCAAGATGTGCCGGTGTCAAAGTTTTGACATTAGCTAGCGTCCCTACTGGCATAAATTTAGGCGTTTCCACAACACCGTGGGGAGTGGCAAAAACCCCTGCACGCGCTTGGGTATGGCTGCAATTAGCCTGACATTTAAAAGAAAATCTCGCGTTGTCTTGAGTCATTAGTCCCCGACGATCGTTAACCGCTACTGGGCAGTCGTTGTTATCTAACCTATTGTTGATGACATAGCGACAAAAAACTCATGACCCCGCCCAAAAACGGATACAAGTTTCCGACAATCGTCGTGGAGGGCAAAAAATTTTAGACCTTAGTTCTAACTCCCAGATTCACGGCGCTGCAAGTAAATCTAAAATCTAAAATCTAAAATCGGCTGACTGACGATTAAAAGGGGGAATCATCGTCATCTAATTGGAGATCCCAGTTGCCTGAGAGTACCTGATCGACAACCGCATCCAAAGCCGCAGCATTTAAATTCCGGGCGACTTGCTCTTGCAAAGGATTGGAGAGGGGAATTAACCGCAACTGCCGTCCGTCTTGCATCAGGTCAAAATAAGCACCATCGACCGGGGACTGTTTAAGTTCCAGGTAATCAAAACTATACACGTTCAAATAAAGCGCATGGTTGGCAATCAGGGTAGAACGGTCGGGGTTGGCGAAGACTTCGAGCACATAACCTTCCCCTTCGCTATAAATCTGGCCATCTTGTATGTGAAGGTAGCGAACACGTCCTAAATCAAACAGCAATCTTTTGATATCGCGTTTGTTGACGACAATCCCGGTATCGATGATACAAGGAGCAACTACCCTGTTATTCAATTGATCGTGACTCATGTAGTAAAAGCCTCTGTTGTAGTATTTTCCCGTCTTGAAAATCAGGGAGTTAGCTAGAATTCTTGGGAAGGGAAACGCGGATCTTGAGTTTAGTCATTTTAGATAGAGAGCTTTGGGATCGCTGCCGACAGAGGTTTTCCGAGGAAAAGAGCGGGCGACAGGAGGAATGCTCGATCCAAAAAACTAGGGTGTTACAGTCCAATTCTGGCACACGCTAATCGATTGACAACTGCATACCAGATGAAAAATTTTCTATCTTATGGTGCATGATAAATGGGTTCGCTCTACGATCGACTTTTTCCGGAATCAAGGCGCTGCCATCGCAGCCGCAGTCGCTTTTTATACTTGTTTACCCGTACCGGTGTCTTGGACTTTGGAGTTTCGGGGCATTGCCCGCTTGGCACCGGCGATCGGGCTTTTGATTGGGGGGATGCTGGGACTGGGGGATGTTGGGTTGCAGTTGTTGGGAATGCCTGCTCTGACTCGATCGGCTTTGGTGGTAGTCTTGGGCATCGCCGTGACTGGCGGGCTGCACCTAGACGGGGCAATGGACGCGGCAGACGGGCTGGCTGTCCCCGACCCCGTGCGTCGGCTGGAAGTCATGCGGGACAGCGTTACAGGAGCCTTTGGGGCGATGGCTGCGATCGCGATCGTGCTGCTGAAAACTGCCGCTCTCTCGGACTTGAATAACTATCGGTGGCTGGCTTTGATGGGTGTCGCCGGTTGGGGAAGGTGGGCCCAACTGGTGGCGATCGCCCGCTATCCCTATCTCCGGGCCGAGGGTAAGGGAGCTTTTCACAAGGAATCGATTTATTCTCCTTTTGATTTTATCCCCGGAGTGCTGTTGCTGCTGAGTTTGAGCGTGGTGCAAGTTGTCTTGGAGGGCGATCGGTGGCTGTTGGCGGTGGGGATGGCTTTGGGGGGAAGTGCGATCGGAATTTTTGCCGGAGCCTGGTTTAACCACCGTTTGGGTGGCCACACGGGCGATACTTACGGTGCTGTAGTCGAGTGGACGGAGGCTTTGTTGCTGTGTCTTTTGGCGGCTTTGGAAGGGTGAAGATGCAATGCTGGCGTTTTTTGTTTGCGCTTTTCCTTTGCCTATACCCTCGCAGCAATGGCATATTTGGGTTTAAAAAAACGGTTTCCAATGAATGGAAAATGCAAGGGCAAATTTTCCATTCATTCTTAATTTTTACCCTTTAGGCTCAACCCAAACCGTCATCCCCTCAACCCTCAAACCTTTGCCGCGAGTGCCGCAATATTGACCGTTAGCAGTAACAGGAGTATCACCTACATTCTGGATGTGAGCCGTATAAAATACATCGTATTTATCAGCTCCCGGCCCAGTCAGCCGCGCGGCAAATCCCTCAATGCGCTTCGCTTTACCCCGGAATCCAGCTAACTCTCCTTCCGAGATCCAAGCAGTATCGCCAACTCCTTCAACGTGAGCCATGTACTGCAAATTTAAACCGGCAACGGGAGGCTCTATTTTAATTTGAAATCCTTCGACGCGGCGGCCTTGAGCTTTAGTGCCTGCATATTCTCGATCGCTAAAAGTTCGATCGCCAATTCCTTGAATGTGCGCCAACACTTTTAAACCCACAGGTGCCGCTTTTTGGGAACTCGCAGACTGCGCGATCCAAACTTTGATGCCCTCTATTCTCAAAGCTTTGCCGCGAGTACCGCAATATTCGCCGTTGGAGGACACCTCAGTGTCGCCGATATTCTGAATGTGAGCGGTATAAAATACGTCGTACTTATCAGCTTGCGGCCCGCTCAACCGCACCGCAAATCCTTCAATTCGTTTCGCTTGACCCCGAAAACCGGCCAATTCTCCCTGGCTGAGCCAAGGAGTATCCCCCACACCTTCGACGTGAGCCATGTACTCGACATTTAAGGCGGGAATTGGGGGATCGATACTAATTTGAAATCCTTCGATGCGGCGCCCTTGAGCTTTAGTACCCGCGTATTCTTGAGCACCGAAAGTTCGATCGCCAATTCCCTGAATGTGCACCAAAACTTTGATTCCCAAACCGCCCTCTACTGCCACCGCTGGTTGAATGTCCCGAGGTGCCCCAAAAACAATGTTCCCGGAACCGGTTGTCTGAAGAGACTTAGGTACTTCCACGCTGGGAACAATAATCACCTCGTGCATGGGGACAGATGGTGCGGGGGATTCCAAAATCTGGATCTGTGGCGCAACTGTAACTTTTTTCGGTGCCACATTTCCTGACGGGATGACAATCACTTCTGGCAAAGGTTCGGCGCTGATTTTTTGTTCGGGCGCTGCTTTAAATGCGGGTTCGACTTTTGCAGGTGTGGCTTTTACCATCTCAGCAATGGTTAATTTGCCTCTGGAAATGGCTACAGCTATTTGTTTGCCAAAAGCGGCGCTGACTGTTTCTTCGAGAATTACCCACTGTTCGTCATCTAATTTGTCTTGCTGTTCCACCAGGGCCAGCACTGCTGAAACTGGGTGTTTGCCGCTGACTAAGGATTCGGCGTCGGAATGCAGTTGAGTTGGGGTGGATTCGGAAATCGCGCGCTGCAGTTCGCGGGCTTTGGCATGAACTGATTGTAAGGGTGCGAAGTCGCTTTGTTCGCGGTGGGCGATCGCCAATACTCGATCGAGCACTTTCAAAGCTGCATCGCGAATTTCTGCTTTACCTTCAGAAGCTGCGGCAGTCTCGACTAAGTTTTGAATGTCTTTGAGGGAAGCAATTTCCCCCGGCGCGATCGCGGATTTGTTTGCTTCGAGAGCTTGTTTTTGGACTACAGCAAAGTTGCGGCTGTAGGCGGCTACTTCTTGCAGCAAGCTGTCAGAGGGAGGAAGGCCGGAGTCTTGCAGTTGTTTTGCTGCCATTGACAGGCGATCGGCCAAATTAGCATAAGTTTCCGATAGTCGGGCTATTTGTTGTAGCAAATCTTTATGAGCTAGTTCCATATGTCTTGCCGTAAATATTTAACTTGCTGATTATAGACGTTGAGCGTCTTCTGAAGGTAGAAGGCAGTAGTCATTAGTCATTAGTCCCAGGGAAAAAGAAAAATGCTTCCCCTCTCCGACTCCTCCACTCGGACACTCTCCGACTCCCCCACCCAGACACCCGGACACTCTCCGACTTCCCACTCTCCGACTCCTCCTCTGGCATCCCCCGCGTGATCGCCGTCACAACCGTGCAAATACTTAGTCACACTCTGCGACTCCGGCTGTCACGACGGGCCTCTCAAAATGTCACACAAATCGAGCCATAGCCGTCACTGCGGACTTGATTTAAACGGTTGATACTGAGGCTATTCAACCAATAAAACGCAGAAGTGTTATGGTACTCATTCGCGACCTCGCCCAACAAGCTCTGACCCAAGGTTATCTAACTATTGAAGCGGAAAATCAACTACGGCGGATGTTAACTAACACTCAGTATGACTTAGAAGACTTAAATGCTTTTATGACTTTGCAACTAGCAGCTATGTCCGGAGGAGTGAAACAAGAGTCTCGCGAGCTGAAACAATTTGAAACCTTGGGCGAGACCCCCTAGGAAATTTCCTATTAGTAATTAGTTGGCTTTTGATACATTAAAAATTAGTAAGGAACATTTCTATTATGCGGATTCGTGAAGTTGTCAAACAAGCTATGGTGGCTGGATTTCTGAGTTGGGAAGCGGAAAATGAAATGCAGAAAACTTTTTCCTCAGCGAAGTGTGATTTGGAAGATCTGAATGCTTTTATGAGCTTGCAGTTAGCTGCAATGGCGGGTCGCGTCCGAAAAGAGTCTTTGGAATCGATCAATTTGCCCAACTTTTCGGGAGAAAGTTAATCCGCTTTATTCCGTCTTCGGGCTGGATATATCTTAACTCCTGTGCCAGAAAACAGAATTATATGATAATTGAATTCTCTCCTAAAGTTTCTACTCTTTAGAGCTAAAGTTGGGGTAGATTTAAAACCAGGTGTGTTAATTTACATTAACTCATCTTAAAAAAATTATTTAAGTTTGTAGTGAGGATTGAAGTCCTAAAAGACAATGCTTGGATGACTGCCAACAATTTTATGAAAATTGATTAACTACACTTGCTGTGAAACAGCTAAGGTTATGTAATTTAGCTCTACCGCTATCAAATTTGTTGGTAATGAGGACTTTATTCCTCATAAAAGTCCCTCGGACTGAAGGCTCACTAAAAACATTATAACGGTTATTTTACCATACCTTATCAGAAAACTGGGTTTAAAACCCCGTCACTTCGGCTACGCTCAGTGCATCGCCTTATAGGACGGCTTTAATTGTAAACCTTTGTTGCCAAGCTTAGTTTTTCCTATATGCATTGGTAACAAGTTAAGCTAAGAAAGCATTTGTCAATCAGCAATTATGCTCAACATTTACTCGGATTTTGGACATAAAACTGAGATTTGGGCGATCGAGGAATCATGCCGAGGGTGATATTTATACTTACTCCTTCTCAAATCGTGAATTTTCCACTCCTAAAAAAGCAGTTTTTTTGAGTAATATTACTGATTAAAAGGTGATAATTATACCTAATCCCTCTCAAATCGTGAATTTTCCACTCCTAAAAAAGCAGTTTTTTTGAGTAATATTACTGATTGAAAAATGCAATTAAGTCTTAACTTGTCACGAATGCCTATATGAGGAGTATGAGCTCGCTAGAACCAGGGTTTATACAAACTTGACAAGTCCTGCCCATTTATATTGCTCTTGTAAAGATTAGCTTTAGGTACTTGCATAGTTTTGGTACCACTGTTACAGTAAAAATGTGGAATGAAAAAAGGTTCCAAACAAATTTATCTCAAGTCACTCGGCAAACAACAAAGGGAGTTTCGATAAATGAAAACTACATTATTAAAAGCACTGTGTCTCGCATTCATCTCTCTACCAGTCGCATTACAACAAGTTAAAGCTGATACCGTAACTGTAAACTTGAGTGATGTAACTAATACGAACACTTCAAATTATCCTACAGTTAAAATTACCCTATCAGATACTGGACTTGCGGCTGGCACAGTCAATGTTACAGTTGAAGTAGTACCAGGCAAAACAGGTGGTACTGGTGACTTACGCGGCGTTTACTTTAACCTACCTAGTGGCGTAACTAATGCTTCCATCACTGGAATTAGCGGTGGCCCGATAACTCACCAAACTACCAGCGGCAGTTTTGGTTCTTTTAGTCCTAGTGCAGACTTACAAGGAACGAAGGCTAACTTTACTGCTGGTGTTGAAATTGGTAGTCAAGGTATCAGCAAGGGTGATGATTATCAAAAAAGTGTGTTTAAAATTAGTGGTACAGGCCTAACCTTAGCTAAGTTTGCTTCAACGCAATTCGGAACCAGAATGATGAGCGTTAGCGATTCCTTAAATGGCAACCGAGGCCTTAGCAGTAAGACTCTTGGCAATGCAGGTACCGTCATAGCATCGTCACCAGCACCAGCGCCAGCACCAGCCCCAGCGCCAGCGCCAGCCCCAGCACCAGCCCCAGCACCAGCGCCAGCGCCAGCGCCAGCACCAGCGCCAGCACCAGCACCAGCGCCAGCACCAGCACCAGCACCAGCACCAGCACCATCACCAGCCCCAGCGCCAGCGCCAGCGCCAGCCCCAGCACCAGCCCCAGCGCCAATATCACTAACACCATCACCATCACCAGCGCCAGCGCCAGCACCAGCGCCAGCGCCAGCACCAGCCCCAGCGCCAGCGCCAATATCACTAACACCATCACCAGCACCAGCACCAGCGCCAGCGCCTGCACCAGCGCCATCACTATCACCCGCAACTGAGCCTGAACCAGTAGCAGTTCCAGAACCAATCACAATGGTAGGTATGGGCTTAGGTTTAGGCGCACTGGTCGCACGTCGCCGGCATCAAAACAAAAAGAACTAACTGACACTTAGACTAAAATCCCGCCTTAGCTTTAAGCTGGGGCGGGATACTTCATTTTTGGGATTAACTTTTTATAGCAGAAGTCTGAAGTCTGAAACTATTTAAGGATAATTATATTATTTCTGAGTACAGGGGAATTATATATTTTGTGGTGCGGGCCGGAAAGATAGTAGGGTGCGTCAGTAAATAAGCGTTTGCTATGTATAGTCAGTGTTCTAGGTGACGCACCTGACCTAGAGCGTTAATGGTTTAAATGCGTAACAGCTTAGCTAATATTAGGTAACTTGGCTCGACCGCAATCAAATTTGTTGGTAATGAGGACTTTATTCCTCATAAAAGTCCCTCGGACTGAAGGCTCACTAAAAATATTATAACGGTTATTTTACCATACATTATACTAATTCTAAAAAATCATGCAACAGTAGCTGTAGGGTGCATACAGTCTTTCACGAAACAAACCAAAAACTTATAACTGTTCCAAGATTTGGGATAATTGGTATTATTATATAATCACTGAGACTATTTCCGACGAGCCCGAGGCTCTAACTTTTTAATTACTCTCAGAACAAACAGTGACATTAAAGCGCCAATTAATGCCAGTTGCCACAACCCGCATCCTGCCGCAGTTCCTAAAGCTGCTGATACCCAAATAGCGGCGGCAGAGGTAAGCCCGTGAACTTCAGGTTTGGCTCTTTCCTGCTGAGATTCCCGCAGGATTTCTCCACCTCCCAAAAACCCAATCCCGGCAGCAATGCCTTGAATTACGCGCGCTACAGCATCTCCTCCGTTTTCATTTTTACCCATTGCCAGCGGCATTAAAACAAACAGTGCAGAACCCATACTAACTAGCATATGAGTTCTCAATCCCGCTGGTTTGTGCCGGAGTTGGCGCTCCCATCCAATAATGCCGCCAACAAACATGGCTAGGCACAACCTTAATAGTATGCCTAGCCAATTATCGGGAGCCCACAAGTTAGCGATCGACAATGTTTTACTGCAAATAATTAATCGGAAGATTCCAATATTAGCGGAGTACGATGTCCGATCGCAATCTCACTGCCAAATCTTGTTCCGGGCGAATCACGATCACGTCAACGCTGCGTCGCCCTAACAATACTCCAGCTAAAGCGCCGATTCCAGCGCCTCCTAATACTTCTTCAGTCGCGATCGCTTTGTCGCCGGTAATGCCTGCTAGTGCTGCTGCTGCTGCTGCACCCAATGCTGCACCTTGCCCTACTGAACCTGCGCCAGCACCTTTTTGGACTCTTTCGGTTCGGGTAATAATCCCAGAATTCCCGTCAATCCGATAGCGTTGGCGGCGGCTGACAATTAACTCTCTGGCAACAAATTGAGTACCCATTTGATTGCCCCTTCTGACAGGTCGTAGTTCCCCGACAATCTGGCTGCCGGCAGGGATTAATACTCTTCCTTGATCTGTGCGGATGTCTCGCGCCACTGTTAAAGTTAAGGGTGCAGTTTCTTCCCGGGTGACAACTATTTTGTCTTTTTCATAGCTAACTGGAATGACACTGCCCGACGGAATTCGGATGCTATCAAATTGTGAAATTCGTTGTTGGGCTTCTGCGGGAGTAGCTACCACTAGCGGCGCGCTAGTTCCAACTGTAATGCCCAGTGCGAGGATTGCTGCTGTTGCTGAACGCCATTTTTGAGAAGTAATCATATAAATTGTCTCCTTGCTGCTGTTTTTGTTTACTTAGGAACGCACTACTGCTAAATTTGTTTCTCGTTTCGTATTCATCTGATGTTTTGATTATGGCAGCCTGTAATTCTACAAGTTGGGAAGATAAGGTAGATAATCCAGAAGTTGAAAATGTGGAAAAATCGAGAAAATCGGCAAGATAGGGGCGATCGGGAAGATAAGGAAGATAGTCAAAAGTCAGCAGTCAACAGTCAACAGTCAACAATTAATTGTTGAGAGCGTTTAAAGCTAACAATCCAGCACCGAAAGCTGGTTCGTATCGGGGCGAAATTACCTGAGCTTTTGGGGCGATCGCACTTATGGCCGCTTCAAACCGACCCCGAAAATTTGCCTCCCCGCCCCACACACCCCCTACGATCACAATTTCAAATTCTTCTGTTTGGTTAAATAGCGCTGAAATGGCTATTTTTGTTGAATAGGTTAATTCTGCCACAGCATTATTGATAATGCCGTCAGCGACGCGATCGCCCTCTGCTGCTGCTTGATCGACAATCGGCGCTAAAGTTGCAATTTCTTTGACTCCCCAACCGCGCCCGTAAACGACTTCTACCAATTCTTCTAGGTTATTGAGGCCTAAATGCTCTTGAATTTTTTCCGCAAGCACAGTAAAATCTTCGCGTCCGTCATAGAACTTCAATGCAGCTTGCAAACCCTGAAGGGCGATGTTATATCCGCTGCCTTCATCGCCCAAAATATATCCCCAACCGCCGACTCGTTTAGTTTTCCCTTGACGGTTTTGCCCGAAAACAATCGAACCGGTTCCTGAAATAACGGCAATACCCACTGGATGACCTGTACCGCCAGCAAGTGCGATCGCGCAGTCGCTGCAAATTACTATATTCCTGGGCAGGAATGAGCGGGTTACTGGTAAAGTATTCGTCAACTGCAAGTTCTGCACTACAAATTGCACTATTTCACGATCTTTGGGACGCCCGACGCCTGCTAGTCCCAGACCAATTGCTTCTATGTTGAGATTGCCTACAGCCTCGACCTGAGCGGACAGAACTGCTCGTTCGATCGCCAATTGGATGGATTGTTTTGCTGTCTCAATTCCCAGGGTTTGATAATTAGACGGCCCTGCTTCACCCCGTCCTAAAACAAAGTGGTTGTCATCCATTAAAAGGCAGATAGTTTTAGTGCCGCCGCCATCGATGCCGAATACGTAGCTCATGAATAATTTAGAGAATAATAGAGCAACCCAGATTAACAGATATCTCTCTATTCTACGCTTTGTACAATCCGATTAAATCGACAGAGCAATGCTAATAATAATTAAACCTAATAAAGCTAACCAAACGAGATGGCGCTGACACCAATTTTTGAGTGATTGCGGCCAGCCGCCGCTGATGTAACGGCTCGTCTGTGGCACAAGTGGCTCAGCTCGATCGTGATAAAGCGTGCATTCTTTGGCAAAGGGACGCTGCGGGTAGTTGCAAGTGTCGTCTTCGTGATAAATACAGGTAGCACACAGAAATTCTTCGGGTTTTGATCGATAAAGAGGGATACCCGGATGACCGAAAGCTTTGAGGGAGATTTTGCAGTGTGGACAGGCGAGGGCTTGGGCGTCTACAGGTTGGTGACAGCGGGGGCAATCAGGCATAGACAGCAGGGTGATGGGGTAATGTGGTGGGTAGGCTCATTAGCGGGTTTTCCGAACGCCGATTAGCGCGATCGACTCCCCATCAGGCGGCTGAATGCTCCAAAATAGAAAGGTAGATGTGCGCTGATGTAACTTTAAGTTTACAGATGGTTTCGCAGCGACAGCAGGCGACCTGAGCCGATCGGGAATGAACAGGCAAACAACTGGAAAAATCTATGGATAACAATAGCAACTTACTCAAACAACTGGTAATGCTGGGCATTGGTACTACCTCTCTGGTAGCCGAGAAATTGCAGGAAGCTAGCGAGCAATGGGTCAAAGATGGCAAAATCAATCCCGAGCAAGCCAAAACCTTTGTCGATGACGTGACGGAACACCTCAAGTCTGAACAGGGCAATTGGGATACGCAGTTGCAGCGGCAATTGCGGAATATTCTCCAAGATATGGGAGTCCCCCGACAGTCCGAAATGGATGAGTTGCGGGGAAGGCTCGATCGTCTCGAACGTCAGATGCGGGATTTAGAAAACCGTAACTGGCGCTGAGTTCGATCGGGTCGCGCGGTTCGCTACTATCTTGTGATAAGATTGTCACCCGAAGGCAGAAGGCTCAAAAAGGCACTTATGTAGAAGCCACTTATGTATAATTACAAACATTTTGACTTCATACTTTTGCCTTTAAAATTATCTGGAACCTGCCATTTTTTGGTGGAAAAATTCAGATAAAATTGGTAGTTTTTTTTGTACTAGATGTCTTGGATATCTGAGATATCGCGGTTAAAAGTATTAGGAGGATTAATTTTGCGAGGAGTTCTAGTCAGCTTGGGGGTAATGCTGGTTTGCTTTGTGTTTTTGATAGTCGCTCAAATGGGCGGTTCTGGGTCCCAAGCAGTTGCCGCCGAATTGAACAATCTTTTACCCGAGACTGCTATTGAGAATTTGTCAGCGCCGTCTTTGAAAGAAGATAGCTTGCTAGTAGCTGATGCTACTTTACCGGAGGTACCAGCTACTATCGCTGGCAATAACATGACTGATAATACTGAGAAAACTGTCACCACAGATTCAGGTCTGAAATATGTTGAATTGAAAGAGGGTAATGGGGCGACTCCAAAAACCGGGCAGACGGTTGTCGTGCACTACACTGGAACTTTGGAGGATGGCACGAAGTTTGACAGTTCTCGCGATCGCAATTCTCCTTTTCAGTTCAAAATTGGCGTGGGTCAAGTAATTAAGGGTTGGGATGAAGGTGTCGGTACAATGAAAGTTGGAGACCGCCGCAAGTTGATTATTCCCCCTGAACTAGGTTACGGCGCTCGCGGTGCGGGCGGGGTGATTCCTCCTAATGCTACGCTGATTTTTGATGTGGAATTGTTGAAAATCGCTGGCTAGGTAGCTCAACCTAATTAAACGTAAAAGTTTTATGGTCTTTAGAAACCCGGTTTTTTTTAAGAAACCGGGTTTTTGTGTATGCTCTGGTTGATTTACGATCGCTTCGGAGATGCCAGATTGCGGAAGCAGGTAAATTGGGCGTCAAATAATAGTTTGATGATTCCTGTGGGACCGTTTCTGTGTTTGGTAATAATTACTTCTGCAATTCCGCGATCGGGCGAATCAGGATTGTAATATTCATCGCGGTAGAGCATAATTACTAAATCTGCGTCTTGCTCGATACTATTATGAACTATGATGTCATTAGCGACAAAATTATGCAGTGCAGGCACGGTTAAATCGTAAACCTCAGCTTCGCCATTAACTTCTATTGAGGCGATTTCATCCCAGTAAATATCGCTCTTAGATAAGATGGCAAGTTCATCAGATTTAACAATTGTAGCTAATCTGAATGCTCGTTCCCGACCGAGATTGTGTTTGTAAAGGGTTGTACCACAATATAAGTTGCCAAGCTGTGCTTGCATCTGGCGTGTAGTTAAACCAAATTGCTGCATAGCAGGAACAGCATACATTTTCCACACATCACGGGGTATGACATCTCTATTAGTATTGCTAGAACGAATTTCAATGTATTCTGCAATTTCTGTCAGAGCTTGCTGTTTGTAGTTACCTACTGCACCAATCAACTGAATAAACTTATCTAAATCAGGTCTTCCAGTAACCCAAACTTGATGTTGATCTCGCCCTTTCCCTAGCTGGGGGCTTAAAAATAAGCGGGCATTGATACCAAGTCTGAGTAACAGTGACTGAACATCTCTTGCCAATTTTTCACTACTGGAAGCATAGTAAACACTAGGGTAATGACATTTACCCCTACCTGTTTTTATGCAACCATCAGTACACCAAAGATGGCGTAAAAATAAAGCTATTGCTTCTTGAGGCTGCTCAAATATTTGATTAGGGACAAATTTCTGGTACGAACGCAGACCAAAAACACCTAAAGCATCTAGCCATTCAGTTACAGGATTCCTCACATTATGTGTGAGATGATAGGCAGCAGGAAGATAAACTTGATACCAATCACGTTCTTTACAAATACGAGGTATGATTCGCTCTCCAAAGACTTCTATTGCAAGATTTGCAACTGTATTCGCTAAATCTTCCTCTCGAGTAGTGTATTGAATAACGTGTCGAGGTAGAGTACATCCGTCTCCAATCATGTGTCCTAGCAAGGCTATTTCGGCATTGTCCATCGATTGGATGAAGGAACTTGATACGTATCTAGGTAGGGCAATGCGATCGCCTATTTTTAACTCGTCCAATCGTCGCCAGCCGTGAATGGTTAAGAACTTATGATTGCCCGTGGCTCTAATTGCTCGTCCCAAACGAGTTTGCAGTCGTAGTAGAGGCTTAACACCTGTAGCAAACGCATTGCTAACAACGGCTTTTTCTAACTGCATGGTGGCTTCATTGAGCGCCCAAACTGTGAAGCCCGATTTTCCTACTAATTCACGAATGGGTACGCGCACACCAGTATCTGCTAGCATTACCAAACTATCACCTGTTAAGCAGCCGCTTTCGCGTAAATCAGACATCATGGGCCGCTTGTTTGTCCTCGCTTCCACACCCCGACTCAACTGAGATAAGGCAATAATCGGCACGTTGAGTTCGCGGGCTAAACCTTTAAGACTTCGGGTAATTCGAGATAGTTCTTGCACGCGGTTGTCGCTGCTACCTTCCATTAATTGCAGGTAATCTAGCAAGACTAATCCTAGGGTTCCGCCTTGTTCTGCTTGGAGGCGGCGGACTTTCGATCGTATTTCTGTGACGGTAATATTGGGAGTATCGTCAATAAATAGTGGTAGTTCTGATAAATTGCCAATGGCTGTACTGATTGGTTCCCATTCGTTTTGACTGATTCTACCCGATCGCAACCGGTTACTTTCTATTTTGGCTTCGCTGGACAGGATACGCTGCACTAGCTGTTCTTTCGACATTTCTAAGCTGAAAACGGCAACGGGCAATTTTTGCTGTCCAGCGGCGATGTGGTGGGCGATGTTGGTACAAAAGGCCGTCTTCCCCATCGCCGGCCTAGCCGCAACGATGATTAAATCCGATCGCTGAAAGCCTCCTGTCATAGCATCTAAGTCATAGAAACCGCAGGGAATACCGGGAAGTGTGAGGCCTTCATTGCGATTTTCTAGGTCTTGAAATGTTTGGTTTAATGTTTCGCCGATCGACACTAAATCCTGTTGGGGACGTTCTTGAGTTATGCTGAAAATTTCTTGTTCGGCGCGGTCTAAGACTGTTTCTAGTGGTGTTGCCGTCTCGTAACCTAATTGTACTATGTTGTTGCCAGCTTCGATTAATTTGCGGCGCTGATATTTGTCTTCAACTAAAACTGCATATTGGTCGATGTTGACTGCGGAAACTGTGCGATCGACTAATTGTGCTAATTTAGTTAGTCCTCCTACTTGCTCTAACTGGTTGCGGTCGGTTAGCGCAGTTGTTACCGTCATTAAATCGGTAGGTTGACCCTGTAAAAATAGCCCTAATGCCGATCGATAAATGACTTGATGAGCGGTGATGGCAAAAAACTCCGGCCGCAGAAGTTCGGCAATTCGGGAAATAGCTTCGGGGTCAATTAAAATCCCGCCCAAAATTGCTTCTTCTGCCTCTATATTTGTCGGCATCAAATCGCTCATTCGTCAATAGTTCTCAGTCATTGGTCATTGGTCATTAGTTATTAGTCATTAGTTTAGAACTTACGCACCAACTCTATCTGTAGGGTGCTTATGAGCGCACCTTATTCCTACCTATAGCGCATTAAACTATTTTTTGCGTAAATCCTATAGTTATTAGTTGCCAGTGATTAGTCTTCAGTTTTAAATCTGCCAGTTAGCAGTCCTCCGTCCTTAGTTAGCGTTACTCACTTCCTCGTTAGCGGTACTCAGTGCTTAGTTGTTAGCTAATTACTAATGACTAACAACTAATGACTGATCACTGATGACTGATGACTCTTAATTACATCGGAACAACTTGAATATCAACTTCGGCGGTAACTTCGGCGTGTAGTTTGATTTCAGCTTTGTATGTACCAGTTTGGCGAATTTCGGGTAGGGTTATGCCGCGCCGATCGACTTCTTGACTGGTAGAGTTGAAAATCAGTTCTGCTACTTCTTGGTTGGTAACTGTACCAAAAATCGCGTCTGCTTCGCCAACTTGCTTGGAGATGATGAAAGGCCCAGCCGATTGGAGGGCGGTTTTGCGGACTTCAGCTTGCTGCTTGAGCTCTAGCTGGCGTACTCTTTCTTCTTCACGGCGGCGCTCTGCTTGCTTGAGAATGCCCGGAGTGGCTCTAAATCCCATTCCTTGGGGTACTAGGTAGTTGCGGGCGTAGCCGGGGGCTACTTCTACTACGTCGCCAGCTTTGCCGAGTTTGCTGACATCTTTATTTAAAACTAATTGGACGCGCTTGGCCATGATCGTTGGTTGTGGGGTTTTAACTGCAACTTTTTATAATAGCGAAGTTTGAGGGGCGATCGCAAGGGAGAAGGAAGTTCGGCAACGGATTATGTAACGGATGTAACGGATGGATGTTGAGATTCCAGGTTCGAGGGAAAAAACAGGGATAATATTTTTAACGGGCAAATTCAGTTTGAAATTACGCCAAACGCGGATGGTGTAATGAGCCAAATCCACTAAATTGCCATGTCTTACAGAGCACTCAGGCTTTATTTTCAAGGCGCTGGACGATCGATCGCGCTACAGTAGCAACTAACAGGGTCGGATCGATCGGCTTGGCTAAGTGTTTGTCAAATCCGGCTTGCAAAACTTGGCGCTCGTTCGCTTCTCCAGCATAGGCCGTTAAGGCGATCGCCAACAACTGCCGATACTCAGGCGCAAGCTGAGTGCGGATGCGATTTATCAACATATATCCGTCCATCTGCGGCATTCCGATGTCGCTGATGAGCAAATCTGGTGCAGTTTGTTCGATAGACTCTAGCGCCTCAGCAGCAGATGACAAGGAAATCACCTCTGCACCCGCTTCCTCAAGCACGAAAGCGACAAAATCTCGCGAGTCGAGTTCATCATCTACCACCACAATTCTCAATCCAGCTAGCGGGAAGGATGAGAGATCGGGACTAGCAGCCCCATGAGGTTCTTCCTCCTCCTGCCTTCTAGAATCATCATTTAATAGCGGTAATCTCACCGTAAACGTCGCTCCTTGACCTTCTCCGGCGCTTTCTGCAAACACCGTTCCCCCGTGAAGTTCGATCAGTTGGCGGACGATCGCCAATCCCAATCCCAAGCCGCCAAATTTGCGAGTTGTAGCGCCGTCTTCTTGTCGGAAATGGTCGAAAACATAAGGCAAGAAATCGGGAAGAATACCTTTACCCGTGTCCGTGACTTGAATTTGAGCTTTGCCTTCGATTTGCGCTAATCGAACTTCAACTCGGCCGCCTTCGGGCGTGAATTTCACCGCGTTTGATAACAAATTCCACACAACTTGCTGCAAGCGACTTGTATCGCCGACAACTTGCCCGACATCGGGATTTAAGATTATTTGGATTTGAATTTTTTTAGCTTCGGCTGCTAATTGCACGGTTTCCACGGCAGACGGAATAATGGTTGCCAGATTCACCGGACCAACATTCAATGTAAGTTTCCCTTGCAGAATCCGAGACACATCAAGCAAGTCTTCGATTAATTGAGATTGTAGTCTGGCGTTACGCTCGATCGTCTCAAAGGCCTTGGCGGTTTTAGCTGCACTCAACTTGCCGCCGACGAGCAGTTGCGACCAGCCTAAAATCGGATTCAGGGGCGATCGCAACTCGTGAGAAAGCACCGCCAGAAACTCGTCTTTAATGCGGTTAGCTCGCTCGGCTTCCGCGCGGGCAGTTTGTTCTAATTGCAGAACCATATCGCGCTCGGTTTCCACTTGTTTGCGGTCTGTAATGTCGATAACAGAGCCGATATAACCCTCAAATTGTCCGCTTTCGGAAAATCTGGGAGCAGCCGCATCGATCGCCCAAGAGTATCCGCCATCCTTGCGCCCGACGCGAAATTCTACGCGGTAAGGTTCCTGGCGTTCGTTGGCGGTCAAAAATGCTTGTTTGACCTGTTCTCGGTCTTCTGGATGTGCCGCGTTTACCCAACCGAATCCCAAACCAGTTTCCTCCGTTTGACCCGTGAATTCATACCAGCTTTCACTCAGGAAAGTGCAATAGCCTGTGGAGTCTGTTACCCATACCATAAAAGGAGCGTTGTTAGCCATATTGCGGAATCGTTCTTCGCTTTCTTGCAGCGCTGCTTCTGCTTGTTTGCGTTCTGTGATATCCCGACAGACAATCACTCCGCCTTTGATTTCGCTGCTAGCATCAACTACTGGATAACCGCTGATACTGATCCAGCGACCTTGGGAATCTTCGCGGCGGACAAATACCTCTACATCATTGACATATTCACCTTTGATTGCTTTGGCTAGAGGTAGTTCAGCGTCGGGAAAGAGGGTTTTTTTGTCAGTCATAAATAGCCCGTAGGTGCTCGACCATTCCTCATGAGATTTTTCATTCGATAGCAGACCGAATATCCCCACGGCGGCTCGGTTAAACAATACCAACTCCCCTTGTTGGTTGGCCAAAATCAAACCATCCCCTATGCTGTCAATAATTACTTGCAATAACTTAGTTTGTTCTTGCATGGCGACTTCTGCTTGTTTGCGATTTGTGATGTCGCTGGAGATGCCAATCAAGCCGATGACTTCTCCCGCCGGATTGCGGTAGGGAGCTTTCATTACCAGAAATGTCCGAATGCCATCGTGAGATTCTTCGAGGACTTCTGTTTGACCAGATTCCATAATGCGCCGATCGTTTTCCGTGACTCTGGCTGCAAGTTCTACTACTGGGTATAAATCGATATCGCGACCACCAATTACTTCAGAAGCAGGTCTGCCCATTATTTCCAGCGTAGCTGGATTTGCATAAATAATCTGTCCTTCTCGATTTTTGACAAAAATTGGCGTGGGTGCTGACTCGTTAATTACGTTCAAAATCGCATTTTTTTGCCGCAGTTCTTCTTCAGTGCGTTTGCGATCGCTAATATCGCTCCAATAAACCGTAAGTCCTTCGGCCGCTGGATAGGCGCTCACTTCTATATACATTTGGAGTGAAGGCGAAAACTCTTCAAACTTGGCAGAAACTTGCTCGTTAACCACTCGATGAAATTCTTGATATAGCATCGAATTCGATTCTCCCTCGGCGGGGAATAGCTCCCAAATCGATCGACCTAGCAAGTCGTTTCTCGATCGAGAAAGCAGTTTTTCTGCTGTGGCATTAACGTAGGTATAGCGCCATTGTGCATCGATCGCCATAAAGGCATCGGTAATACTTTCTATAATATTGCTGACTTGCTGGGAGGCCGCGCCCGCGGCGAGTTCAGCGTTTTTGCGCTCGGTGATGATTTCGCAAAAAATCATGATGCCGCCAATCTCATTGGCGTTGGTTCGCCAAGGATGAATTTCCCAGCGCACCCAGTCGATTAAGCCATCAGGGCGGAGAAACTGATCTTCTTGGCAGATTTCGACTGATCCCGCCAGACAGCGCTGGTGGATTTGTTTCAAACGATCGGGCAAATTGGGAAATATGTCGTAGTGCGATCGGCCCACAATGTTTTTAGCACCGATCCCATAACTTGATAGCCAGCGGTCGCTCACCAGCATATACCGCATCTGGCGGTCAAACATCGCCACCCCCGCAGGCGAATGTTTGACGAACAGCCGCAGTTGTTCTTCCTGTTGCCGCAGGAGATTCTCTGACTGTTTGCGATCGCTGATGTCTTTGAAAAGTATGGCGACTTTGCGGCTGTGCGGCTCAGGAGTGCGGAACGCCGAAACATCAAACCAGCGGTTCATGGGTTCCGAGCGGTGCTCAAAGCGCAAGGGTTCCCCCGTGAGCGCGACTTTGCCGTACACCTCAAACCAATAATTTTCGTGATCTGGAACGAGCTGTCGCATCGTTTTACCCGCAGCTTGTTCGAGTCCGGTTTGTTTCACAAAGGCAGGATTGACTTCCAAAAAGCGGTAATCGATCGGCTTTTCGTTTTCGTCAAACAGCATTTCGATGACGCAAAAACCTTCGTCTAGGGACTCAAACAAAGTGCGATAGCGTTCCTCGGAACGGTGCAAAGCAGCAAGAGCTTGTTTGCGATCGCTAATATC
This sequence comes from Microcoleus sp. S13_B4, assembly GCF_036700885.1. Lineage (NCBI taxonomy): Bacteria > Bacillati > Cyanobacteriota > Cyanophyceae > Oscillatoriales > Microcoleaceae > Microcoleus > Microcoleus sp. S13_B4. The sequence continues at coordinate 63,773 of NZ_JAUBPU010000021.1, read as the reverse complement.
CATAAAGGCCGCCACACAGCCACGAACTGCGCCCTGCTCGTCAAATAACGGCACCGCATTCACCAACCAATCAAAGGCCGCCCCGTCCGATCGCACCATTTGAATTTCCACATCTCGCACTTCGACGCCGGAAGCTGCAGCTAGTTGCATTGGCAGTAGTTCTCCCGGAATTTCCTCTCCGTTGCGGAATCGTCTAAACGGAAGGGCTGCGGCTTGCTCTCCGGTTCCAGAAACATTGGTATCGGGCGGCACTATCAACATCGACTGGGCAAATCGGTTAGCGCGAATTACTTTACACTCTGGATCGTCAGCGATCGTAATGCCAACGGGTACAGCATCAAGTATCGATTGCAGTTCATTAAGTCGTCGCTCTAGTTCTTGGTTGAGCCGTTGAATTTCTTTTTGGGTAGCTTTGCGATCGGTAATTTCATGCACCGTCACATTCACGCCCAGCACGCGATCGTCCTCGGCCCTCAGTGGATAGAGACTCAACAGCCAATCCTGTTCTAGTCCCGGCTGTGCTGAGTTCGTCCTGCGAACTTCGAGCTGTTGGAGTGGAACTTTAGTTTCAATAACTTCTCGGTAAAGCGGCTCTAAATCATCTGCCATTTCGGGCAAGATTTCGCGCAATGTTTTACCGATGTGGGCGGCGGCTGGAACTCGGTTAATTTCTGCTAGCCGATCGTTGAGGCGGACAAACCGCAACTCAGTATCAAGGAAGCAAAGTCCGATCGGCGCACTAGCATAAATCGCCTCGATTTCTGCTAGTTGTTGCTGCACCGTTTGCGCTTGTTTAATAAAAGCAGCCTTCGCCGCCTTCTGCTCGGTGACATCTTGAAAATAAACGGCAAGTCCCGATGCGATCGGATAGGCTCGTACCGCATACCAAGCATTGAGCGGTGGATAAAAAGATTCAAAACTAACCGTAACTTGGAAGGTGGCGGCGTGGCGATATTCTTGCTCGAACAAACTGCCCACAGCTTCGGGAAACTCTTCCCAAATAGTGTTGCCAATCACCTCTTGCGGGAGTCGATTCAGCCACCGCGCCGCTTGCAAATTGAGGTAGGTAAATCGCCAGTCTCGATCCAAAGCAAAGAACCCGTCCGAAATACTTTCGAGGGTGTCTGACAGTTGTTGCGCGGGCGCGTGAGTGACTGGTTCGGGCTTTTGTTGAGCGAGTTCCGTGAAGGTTGTTACTACCGCATAGGGAGTTGATCGATCTCCCTGAAATAAAGGTTGAGAATTGAGCATCAACCAAATCAATTTTCCCTGTGGCTGATAAAAGCCCATGATGACATTTGAGCATGGTTGCCCGGTTTGCAGCGCCACCATCGCCGGATGAGTCTCGCCGGGAAAATCCGAGCCATCTTCACGCACAGTCTGCCGCAGACTGTTGATTGAAGTGCAGCCCTGCATCTGTTGTGCTGTCATCCCCAACAGCTCCTGGGCGTGAGAATTGCACCCCTGAATGCTACCATCTGCTAATTGCAGAAGCATCCCTACATCTGTTGGCGAAGGCGCGCCTGGGTAGAGCGGTTTGTTAGAATCCGTTGAAACAGAGGGGTCGATTTTCGGTTGGAGTTCAGTATTGCGTGGATTTTGCATCGGTTTCTAACAACGCTCGTTTTACTTTTGACCAAGCCAATCGCGCTCATCAATAATAGGGAAATAACCAGAGGAACTTTTGATTTAATCAGGGTGACAATTCAAACCTAAGAGGGATGTGGATCGTCCTGCTGAAATATCTAGAGCTAAACCATTTATTTTAGAGTAGAATCCCACGTCTTAACCAGTTGCGAGATTCAGCACAGGCTACGGGCAATTTTCGGGCTGTTTCAAATCCGAGCAAGTATGGAACAACCACGATACTGAAGATATGTCAACTAAAGTGATCCGCTTTCTATCAATACCGAAACAGTGGGAAGCTCAGCTTCAATGAATTATGGCTCGATATTGTGATATTTATTGTTGGTACTGGTCAATCGATTTTAGATTAAAGAATTGAAGCATTGACCCCACGGATAAATTCCGGGGGCAAGTTTCATCGGATACAGGTTTTTTATATCTGGACGGATGAATCCGGAGGCTTGTATCCTGGATGCTTGCGGTCAAAACCGATCTTTCATGCCGCGCAATCGAGCGAAGGTTTGCACTGGATCGCGGGTGTTGGCGGCTGATTGGAGGTTGGGACAATCCCAGCGCAAAAATGGGTTTGTGCTTTTTTCGATGCCGATCGATGATGGTATTGTAGGTTGCGATCGACTGCGCGCTTCCTTGACTTCGCCCCAGCGCTGTTGCAGATCGGGATTGTCGCCATCCACACTCAAGGCAAATTGCAGGTTTTTCAGCGTGTATTCGTGGGCGCACCAAACTCTTGTATTGTCGGGCAAGTTTCGCAGTTGTCCCAGAGAGGCTAACATTTGGGCGGGAGTGCCTTCAAATAGTCTGCCGCAGCCTCCGGCAAATAAGGTGTCGCCGCAGAACAATTCGCCGGTTTCGCTGGGATTGCTGGGGGGGAAATAGTAGGCGATGTGAGCTTTTGTGTGGCCGGGTACGAAGAAGATTTCCGCGCTTCTGTTGGCGAAAGAAACGCGATCGCCCGCTTGTAAAAACACTTGCTGTCCGGGTATTCTGCCTCGGTCTTCTGCGCCGCCGTAAACTTTAATTTGCGGAAAGCGATCGATCAGTTGCTGGTTGCCGCCTACGTGGTCGCTGTGGTGGTGCGTGTTGAAAATTGCTGTTAATTCGGCTCCGAGCGAGATCAGTTGCTGCAAGACCGGCTCTGCTTGCGCTGGATCGACGACGGCTGCTGTGTGGCGATCGGGATCGTGCAGCAAGAAAATGTAATTGTCCGACAGTACGGGAAGCCGATAAACCTGCATAGAAAACTGCCTCTCTAGGAAAAATATTATATAATTAAATTAATCTGAACGCTATCCAAAGGCTCAAGGCAGACTTCTTAAATCCGCACATCTACCTTTGGAAGTAAAACTCTGATACCTTATTTCTGCTGTTGAGCAAATTTAGTTACAGTGTGGTACGTACGATTTTTGATTTTGGGTAAAAAACAGCAATCCCGTTTAACTATTGTGACATAAAAGCGATCGAATAAATGCGAACATCTCACAACAAATCGAACTTAACAATTTCTCAAATGGTCGATCGGATTGTAGGGTCTGGCAAAATCTCTCGCCGGGAACATTTAGTTTTGACTTCTGCTATCCTCTCAGATGATAAGATTTCAGAAGAGGATCGACATCAAATCAATCGGATATTTGATTATCTGCAAATTGGTCGCCTCAAGTTTATCGACTGAACAGAAGACTTGCTCCGTCAGCATCTATCTGGAGTGTAACAAGCGTTTTTTTAGGAGTGCGATCGTCCCGTCGGGTACACCAAAGCCTATATATTTCGCTTGAATCCTCCGGCTCACGCCGAGTGTGAAAGGGTCAGATGTGCAAGTCTCAAATTAACAAGGCTCTTGGCAATCCCAGCTACAAAAACAGGCAGAAGAAAATGAGTGCAGAAAAACAAACTATTTTGGTGACGGGTGGAGCTGGATATATTGGCTCTCACGCAGTATTAGCGCTGAAAAACGCCGGTTACGGTGTGGTGATTTTGGATAATTTAGTTTACGGTCACAGAGATATAGTAGATCGGGCTTTGCAGGTCGAGTTGGTAGTTGGCGATACGAGCGATCGCACTCTTCTCGACAACCTGTTCGCTAAGCACAAAATTGCTGCGGTAATGCACTTTTCTGCATACGCTTACGTGGGCGAATCTGTTACCGACCCAGCTAAATATTACCGCAACAATGTCATCGGCACTATTACGCTTTTGGAAGCAATGATTGGTGCTGGGGTGAATAAATTGGTGTTTTCTTCTACTTGCGCGACTTACGGCGTACCGCAGAAAATCCCGCTCACAGAAGACCACCCGCAAAATCCGATCAATCCCTACGGTGCTACTAAGTTAATGGTAGAACGGATTTTGTCTGATTTTGACGCTGCCTACGATTTCAAGTCTGTTTGTTTTCGCTATTTTAACGCGGCTGGGGCCGATCCGAACGGGTTGGTAGGAGAAGATCACAATCCCGAAACTCACTTGATTCCGCTGGTGTTGTTCGCTGCTTTGGGGAAACGAGATTCGATCGCGATTTTTGGCACGGATTACGATACTCCTGACGGTACTTGCATTCGGGATTACATTCACGTTAACGATTTGGCTTCGGCTCACATTTTGGGATTAGAATATTTGCTCAATGGTGGCAAATCTGATTTCTTTAATTTGGGCAACGGCGGCGGGTTTTCGGTGAAAGAGGTGATAGAAACGGCTCGCCAAGTGACGGGAAAAGAGATTAAGGCTGTTGAGTGCGATCGGCGTCCGGGCGACCCTCCTGCTTTAGTTGGTAGCAGCAAAAAGGCGATCGAAACCTTGGGTTGGTCTCCTGAATATCCAGACATCAAGGATATTATCTCCCATGCTTGGCAGTGGCATCAAAAGCGTCACAGTTAGCATAAACTCAAATAAAACAAGTGCAAAAATTGACTCGAAAGTAATGTTAAACAGTCAGAAATATTTTTGTTTTTGCACCTTAGCTTTTGGGAAAAAGTATCGCGAATTAGCCAAACAACTAGCAGCAGACTTAGAAACTCATTCTCTAGGGACGATGCTAGTTGTTTGTACTGACTACCCAAATGACTTTCAGAATTTGACGAATGTTTTCGCCTTTAAAAAAAGTCGCGAAGGTGTAGATTATTGTTATAATGATAAACGATTTGCACTAAAAAAAGCCTTAGAATTCTGCCGAGTGACAATCTTTGTGGATGCAGATACAAGAATCATAGGAAAAGTACCCGAGAGAGAATGGATGTCAGGAATTACTTGTAAAGGGTTTATTCCCATTCTAGAACATCCACCAAATCAATCATTGCCGGGGAGAAAAGAGGCAATTCATAAATTAGCAAAAAAGCTAGAAATACCCTTAAAAAAGGTAAGTTTTGTTCAAAAAAATTTGTTCGTAATTGCGAGAGACAATGGGAAAGAAATTCAGTTTATTCAAGAATGGGGAAAGATTGGAAGATTTTTTGAAGTGCAAAAAGTCAAAACAAAAGACGGTAATCCCATTGGGTTAGCAACTGCTAAAGTTGGGTGGAATATTAGTAATGACGGGTGGCAGGAACTCGCTCAAATTATGGAGCATTCTTTTGCTCATTGGGACTGGCAAAAAAATCAAGTAAGAACCTTTTGGGATAAAGTTGGGGATAAATTGCAGTTTGAGCATTGGCAATACCTCTATCGGTTATTAAAAACACAGTTAATTGCCTTATTAAATTTCGATTTTTACTATCGTTAGAGGAAAGATATGGATAGAGGATTTATCACCATTTTAATTGGATTGTACTCATTTCAAGACTGCATACATTTTCTAGCTTCAGTCAGGAAGTTTCACCGCGAACCAATTATTATTTTAATAGATAGAGTCCCGCGATTTTTATATCCCTTACTTTTGGTGTTCGGAAATGTGAGATTGCAGGCCGCACCGAAACATGAAAATCCTGTTTTAGCATCGCGACAAGCTAAGCTGACTTTGTATCAAGAATCTCCTTTTGAGAAAACTATTTATCTGGACTGCGATATTTGTTTGCTATCGCCAATATATGAAGTTTTTGACTATGTTGATGAAGTAGATTTGCTGGTAACAGAAGACGTGCAGCCTGCCATTGCTAAAGCAGCAAATTTATTAAGAGTCAAGCAGGATATTCTGTCAACTTTGCAGTCGGTCGGGTTGCCGCTAAATGAAAATAGCATTCAATACAATAGCGGATTTATCGCTTTTACGAAAAGCAGTAAAACTCAGGAATTGTTCACAAACTTTAAGAAATATTTCGAGATGGTAGTTGCATATCAAAATGTGCTACAGTTAAAAGACCAGGGAGCTTTTGCGGCGGCTGTTGAATCGGTGAAACCGAAAATGACAACTTTGTCCCCGGTTTACAACTACTTGGATAAGTGGAAAGATGTTTATGCGATCGACCAACCCATTAAAGTAATACACTGCACTTATCCTTACCGCCCTCAGTACGCGAAGAACGTGACGCGATCGCTCTTTACTAGAATAGTCGATCGCACGGCTAAAATATTTTTACCAAATCAACTTAACAATCCCTGGCGTTTAAAATAATTAAACTTTGTTGAAAAACTGCATCAAAAACAACAAAATTCAGCCAACTATTTAAAAAAATTAGCCTCAACATATCCGAAAATTTATTTAGAATAAGTATTGCTGGCTTGAATAATAGTCCTGGATGCCTCACTGGTTTTTTTTACCAAAATACTTAGTTGCGGCCATTTTTAGTGGTTAAAAACCCGGTTTTTTGGGTCTGGAGCGTGTCAGTCCCCACCGCCTTGACAAAAGCTCGGTTAAGCAGGAAAATCAAACAAATGTTTTAAACAAAATACTCAGTGAAAGTTTCATTAGTAGTAAGCGATTTGTCAGGAGGAGGGGCAATTCGTGCTTTTCTCTTAGCTCAAGTCTTAATAGAGCTTAAATGTGATGTAGAAGTTGTTGGATTTCAGTTTGGCAAGGAATTGTATGCTAATCCTCCCAGAGACATCCCGGTACGTGCAATACCGGGTAAAAATTATCCGGGGTTTTTAATGGATGCTCAAAAACTTTGGAAAAAAATAGATGGGGATATTATTTATGCAATCAAACCTAAACCTACAAGCTTTGGGTTATCACTGCTAAAAAAACTGGCGACTCGCCACTTTATAATTTTAGATATAGACGACTGGGAACTGAGCTGGTACGGCGGAGATGAATGGAAATACCGTCCATCTTTTAAACAACTTTATCGAGATATTTTTAAACACAATGGTCAATTGAGAGAACCAGATAATCCGCTCTATCTCAAGTGGATGGAAAGTTTCATTCACCGTGCGGATGCAGTCACCGTTGATACAGAGTTTTTAAAGCAGCGTTTTGGTGGTATATATTTGCCTAATGGCAAGGATACTGCAATGTTCGACCCTGCGAAATACAATCCTGAATTGAGCAGACAGTGTTACGGCTTGTCCGGGTATAGAGTTCTGATGTTTCCGGGGGCACCGCGACCTCATAAAGGCGTGGAGGATGTTTTGATGGCCCTCGAACAGTTAAATGAACCCGATTTAAAATTAGTTATCGTCGGCGGAAGTCCTTATGATGATTATGATGATAAACTTGTGAAACGCTGGGGACGTTGGATTGTTAAACTGCCAAGGTTTCCCGTCGAGACGATGCCGTCGGTTGTAGCGGCGGCTCATGTTGTCGTTGTTCCTCAGCGAGAAACTCTCACAGCCGTGGCTCAGTTTCCACTCAAGCTGACAGATGGCATGGCAATGGCTAAGCCTGTTTTGTCTACGCGAGTGGGGGATATTCCAGCCATTTTAGGGGGAACGGGTTATTTAGTCGATCCGAGTTCTCCCGCTCAAATTTCACAAAAAATTCAATGGATATTTCAAAATTTGACAGCGGCTAATTTACAAGGAATGAAAGGTCGGGAAATATGTGTTAAAAAATATAGTATTCAAGCAATGAAACCGATACTTTCAGATATAATCGCAGGTATGTAAATGTTATTTTAAAACAACTCGCGGGAGGAAGAAAAACTGGCTGTTATTAAAGAATATTTTGAGATGCCGTACTGTTTAGCTGGGAATGCTTCATGTCTGCCAATAAGCTACTCCTAAAATTTGCCAGACGATATCCCGGCAGGATTCTATTAACTGTGATGCTGGGCTTTTCTGGCGCTTTATTCAACGGTATCAGCACTACTCTGATTGTACCAGTGCTTTTAAGTTTTGTAGAGGAAGCTATCGAGTTGCGTGGTGCTCCACCTCTAATTAAAACTTTGATGTATCCCTTTGAGGGAATGCCCGGAAATCAGCGTTTAATGTTGATGACCGGGGCGATTGTTTTAGCAATTTTTTTAAAAAATGTTGCCAGTTATATCAATACTTTAGTAGCTACTTCTCTGACGCGATCTCTGACTTTTGATTTGCGAGAAGCAGGTTTGCGGTTGTTGTTAGAAGTAGATCTAGATTTTTACTCTAAAACTAAAGTGGGGGATTTGATTAATAGATTGGGCGGAGAGATTGGTCGGACTGCGAGTGCAGTTGGTACGGCGATCGCAATGTTTACTACCTCCATCACTGTTTTGGTGTTTGTGAGTCTGCTGCTTTCTCTTTCGTGGAAACTGACGGTGACAGCTACAGTTTTGCTGTCGTTAGTTGCTTGGACAAATCAATATATTATTAACCGTTCCAAGCATTTTGGCTACCTGCTTTCTGAAATGTCGAAAGATTATTCGGTGAGGGTGCTGGAAACGATTACTGGGATTCGGCTTGTCAAGTCAACGGGGAACGAGGAAAGGGAGTATGAGCGGATCAAGCATTTAATTCAAAGGCGAGAAGAAGCGGATTTTCAGGCTCAGGTAAATTATGCGGCGATCGCCCCAATTAACGAAGTTGTTAATTTAATAGTTATAATTTTGATTGTATTTATAGGTCGCACAATATTTGCAAATCAGATAGAGTCTATTTCTACAATTTTATTAACCTATTTATTGGTACTTTTTCGGCTGATTCCTTTAATTTCTCAGTTGAATAGCGGGCGCAGTCAATTTGCAAATACGTCTGCTAGTGTAGAAGTGGTTAATGATTTTTTGAGGTGCGAGGACAAGCCATTTATGCTGAACGGTTCTGTGCCTTACACTCATTTGCAATCGGGAATTCATTTTAATAAAATATCTTTTAGTTATCCTAACCACAAAAATTTAGTTTTACAAGGAATTGATTTATTTCTACCTCACGGCACTACTTTGGCTTTGGTAGGAACTTCGGGTTCTGGCAAGTCAACTTTGGCAGATTTACTGCCGAGATTTTACGATCCTACTGAAGGTCATATCTCGATCGATGGCAGGGATTTGCGCGAATTTGATCTGAAAAGTCTCAGACAAGCGATGGGTATTGTTAGCCAAGATACGTTTTTATTTAATGCTTCAGTGCGCGAAAATATTGCTTATGCTAGACCCCAAGCGACTGAGGAAGAAATTGTGGAAGCGGCGAAGGGAGCGAATGCTTACGAGTTTATCCAACTATTGCCGGATGGGTTGGAGACTCAAATTGGCGATCGGGGCGTGATCTTATCGGGAGGGCAGCGTCAGAGAATTTCAATTGCTAGAGCCCTGCTGCAAAACCCGGAAATCTTAATTTTAGATGAGGCAACGAGTTCGCTGGATACGGTTTCGGAAAGGTACGTGCAAGCGGCGATCGAGAAATTGAGTTGCGATCGCACAACCTTAGTCATCGCCCACCGCCTCTCCACAGTCCAAAAAGCCAACAAAATCGCCGTGATCGATCGCGGACAAGTAGTAGAAATGGGTTCCCACGAAGAATTGCTAGCAAAAGGAGGTTACTACACTCGCTTGTATTCAGTGCAATTTGCCGAAGAAACCGCTCGCGATGAAGCTCTAATTAGAGGTTCTTACGAAATTCGCACTCGCCTGACTCCCATGATAGCTTACCTCAAAATGCTAGTAGATGAAATGGTAGACTCTCCCGAAGAAAGAGACGAGTTAATCCGAGAATCATTTCATTCTGCGGCTAATATTTTCACTACTTTAGAATTTATAGAAAACACTATTAAGCGTCAGGCTGTTAAAAAGTAATCAGTGGGCCGTTGGCAGTTGGCAGCAGTCAGTAGTCATTAGTCAACAGTCTGCCCAGTCAACAATTACCAATTACTAATTACCATGTCCAAATATTATGTATTTTTTACCAGAAATATCTTGCCGCAACCCAATGTAGCTAGCTTAGTTCAAGTTGCTCACTCTGCCAATGCCGCAGCAAACCTAGGTTATCCAGCAGTTTTGGTATACCTCCGTAAAGACTGGAGTGCTTTGAATCCGGTTGATTTGCTTTTTCCTTTTCAACCCAGGAAACCAGATGACAAACTTACCCAAATTTACAATATTCAAGATAAATTAAAAGTAGCAGATTTACCGATGCCGTGGCCGATCGACCGTTGGGACAGCAAGTGGACGAGTTCGAGTACAATAGTATCCAAATACTATTTACCGATTCACCTGCTTAAATCGACTCAACTTGTCCACACCCGCGACTGGAACTTTGTCAAAGCAGCAGTTAAAAAGGGAATTCCCGCTATCTACGAACAGCACCACCATGAAAACAAGCAATTTGAATCAGAAATTGTCCGCAATTCTCTATTTCAAATTGCTGTAACTGTTGCCGATACAGTGCGAGACAGCATGATTTTGAATCGGATGCCGCCGGAAAAAGTAATTACCCTGCACAACGGTTTCAATCATTTGTTTCTGGCCAGACAAACAGAAGCCGCCCAGAATTGGCGACAGCAATTATTAGAAGATGACAGACAGCATTTAGCAGTTTATGCAGGCGGACTTTACCCGTTTAAAGGTGTCGATATGCTAGTAGATGTGGCCCTGGAGTTGCCACGAGTTCAATTTGCGATCGCGGGCGGTGATCCATCCCAAGTAACAGCCTACCAGCAGTTAGCCAAATCCAAGCAAGTTAACAACATTAAATTTCTCGGCTACCTCCCTCAAAATCAACTGGCTAGCTTGCTGCAAGCAGCCGATGTTTTGACTCACCCGCACTGTTTGACAGAGGCCGCGACATTCACATCTCCTTTAAAATTCTTTGATTACATGGCATCGGGAACTCCGATTGTAGCGACGGAGATTGCATCTTTAATGGAATTTAAATCGGGAAATATAGCAGCAACTTGGTGCGAACCGGATAACCCGCACCAGTTCGCGCAAAGTATTCGAGATTGTTTAACTAAATATCCGAGGAAAAGCGAAGGCTATGCAGAAACAATGGATTTTGTCAAGCAATTTTCGTGGGAAAATAGGATACAGCAAATTATGGGTTATGTAAATGACCAAGTGCGATATCCGATAATTTAAAAATCCGTAAGGGTGGATTTTACCAACAATCATCGCCTAAAATTAATAATCTCATAAACCCGCCCCGCCCACACGCAAAAACCCGATTTATTATTAGATATGAACCCAAAAATCATCGGCACAATCACCACCTACCCAGGCATGAACCAAAGCGACTGGCTGTGGCAACAAACCCCCCAAAATTTCGGCAAATGGGGCAACATTCAAATGCTCGCAAACCACCCAGAACCCGACTTTTTACTCATGTATCAATTCGACTTTCCTCAACCGCCCAAAAAGCAATCTTGGGTCGATAAAATACGTCACTACAGGCATCACAACCAAGAAAACGACATTCACGAAAAATTGCGCGGTGTCCCCAAGGAACGCATAATTTACCTGATCCGGGAGCCACCCTTACCAGAAGTTATTGAAATTACCAAAGCCAACTACGAACAAGCCAAACTTTATTGCGGTTACGTTTCCGGGCCCGACGACTTCGCACCCAAACCCGATTATATGCCCGCGATTTGGTATCACTCTAACTCGTTTCGAGAACTCGATGAAATGCCTGCGCCGCCGAAAACTAAATCCTGTTCTTGGATTACTTCAGGTGTTAGCCGCAGCGCCAATCACCGACACCGATTAGACTTTATCAAATTGCTGCGATCGCAAGAATTGGATTTTGATCTTTACGGACGAAACTTGCCAACTTGGGCGCGCGGGAACGGGACTGTGAACAATAAATGGCACGCCGTGGCACCATACTATTACAACTTAGCTATTGAAAATTATGCCGAAAACGATTGGTATGTCAGCGAGAAGCTTTGGGATGCTTTGTTAGCTTGGTGTTTGCCAATTTATTACGGCGGTTCGGCGGCGGATAAGTTGTTGCCGGCGGGGAGTTTTCTGCGGCTGCCGAGTTTGGATGAGAAAGGAGTAGAATTTATTAAAGAGGTTGTGGCTACTGCGGATTATTGGCATGAAGCGAGGGATAAAATTGCCGAAGCCCGACAAATCATTCTCCATGAATTAAACTTGCTCAATTGGCTGTCTAAGTTTGTATCTTAGGAAATAGCGCAATGACAGAAAACCCAAATCAACCCAGACAATACGATGCCGTCAAGGGCGGTGAATCTCAAGTGCCATTAGCTGCGGCTGTTTTAGGCGGGATTCCCGGTGTTAAGAGTCGTTTGGCTTCACCGATTGTCGAGGTGAAAATTGCTGCACTGTCTGAAGCAATCAGATATGGAGATGTTGGTTTAGATTTGATCCTTGGGGCACTGCAAGATGAATTGCGACAGGTGAAGTTGGCAGCCTTTTTGGTGCTGAAGGATAGAGATGAAGCAAATATAAAAAAGCAGTTACAAAAATATTTTCCTACTTTTGACTTTGATGCGATCACAGTAAATGCTAAAGGAAAAGAAAACAGTCGCTGCCGTTATTATGCTCACTTCTTCGCCGAAGACTTAGGGAATGGAGTTGTGCTGGAAATGGTTTATATTCCCGGAGGCACATTTATGATGGGTTCGCCTAACAGTGAACAAGGACGATATGATTACGAAACTCCGCACCATCTAGTCACGGTACCGGCTTTTTTTGCAGGCAAATACCCCATAACCCAAGCACAGTGGGAAGCAGTAATGGGAAACAACCCATCGGGTTTCAAAGGTGAAAAACGTTGTGTAGAAAATGTATCCTGGGATGATGCCGTCGAATTCTGTGCCAAAGTCTCGCAAAAAAACGGGAAAAAATATCGCCTCCTGAGTGAAGCAGAATGGGAATACGCCTGTCGTGCGAAAACCACAACCGAATTTCATTTTGGAGAAAACATTACCCCGGATTTAGTAAATTATCACGGATACTACCCCTACGCAAACGCTCCCAAAGGACTTTCCCGCAAAGAAACAACCAATGTCGGGAGATTTCCCCCCAATGCCTTTGGACTGTACGAAATGCACGGCAATGTTTGGGAATGGTGCAGCGATAGGTGGCACGAAAACTATAACGGCGCACCAACTGACGGAAGTTGCTGGGAAACGGGCACATCTGAATACCGTATGCTGCGTGGCGGTTCCTGGGACAACTATGCGGTCAATTGTCGCAGTGCCGATCGTAACTGGCTTTCGGCGGGCGGTCGCCGCAGGAAGATCGGTTTTCGCGTAGCTGTGGATTTGGCGTAGTCTCCGGTTTTCGGTTCTCTGCTGTAGTCACCCGGGCTCGCCCTTTTCTATCCTTTTAGCCTTTAAATGATTCGGCGGTTGAAACCGCAACGACACAAACAAAGTCCGCCTTCGCGAGACTAGAGATATGAATGGAATTTGCACGCTAGCCAACGATACAGTTTACGACCAACTAATTGCCTTGCTCAACAGTATTGAAGTTATCTTAGGCTCAAATATTCCTGTCTGTATTTATCCTTTCGACGAGCAGATAGAGCAAATCAAAGCTGCAATCGTCAACCGTCCCAACGTCTTTATTTATGAAGATAGCGCATCAATTCAGCGATGGGACAAATTCATGCAAGCAGCAAGTCCTCAAAGTATAAACCGTAAGTACAGAATTTATGGTGGACATCGGCGTTTTTGTGCCTTTGACAACCCCTTTGATAATTTTGTCTATATGGATGCTGATACATTATTAATGAATTCACTAGACAGGGTTTTTCAAAAGTTGAATGATTATGATTGTGTCGTCTACGATTTTCAATTTTATCATCCAGATAAGGTTTATAATATTCAATCAGAAAAACTCTTTAATGTTTTTGAACAGCAGCAACTTAAATCAGAAATATTTTGTTCGGGATTTTACGGTTCAAAGCGAGGTTTGTTTGACCAGGAAAAAATAGAGTGGTTATTGTCTAAGCTCAAGGAAGGAGAATCGGAAATTCTTTACAAAACCGGCGATCAACCTGTTTTAAACTATATGTTTATGCGGTCTGGGATTCCGATTTATAATTTTGCTTATCATTTGCCAGATAGCGAAAAAACCGGGTCGGCGGTGACTTCAAAACATTTTGAAGAACGAGATAAAATTCTCTACGATAAGGGTAATAGACTCACCTATATTCATTATATTGGCATTCCTCCAAGTATTACTAAAGCATTGTGCCTCGGCGAAAATATTGAGTTTCCCTATCGCGATTTGTTTCTGCATTACCGCTATCTCCGCGAACCGGAAAAGCGGCCGGTTTTTCGGGAACCGCCAAAGTCTTATACTGAGGTTTCTGCGCCGAATTTGTTAAAAAGGGTATGGAGAAGGTTGAGGATAAATGTATGAATCGCGGTATTTATATTGTTGCGAATGATAAAGTGATCGAAAGTGCCATCGCCCTTTTAAACAGCATACGTCTGTATAATTGTCAAGTACCAATTTTTCTGATTCCCTTCGACGACAATTATCAGCAAGTCGCAGCCGCACTCAGCAGTCTCCACGGGGTGCAATTGTTCCCAAATCTGGAGTTTGTGGAACAGTTTACCAGAGAAATTGGCCAAATGTTCGATCGCAACTTTTTAGCCCTCCCCAACAAAATGCGAAAACTCGCCGCCTGGTTTGGCCCCCTTGACGAATTTCTGTACATCGATACCGATATCATCGTCTTTGAAGACATCGCACACAACTTAAACAAACTGTCAGAAGTAGACTTTTTTTGCTGCGACTATCACCACCTCAGCGAAAAACTGCGAAATGTATTTTCACCCGCTGTAAAAGAACAGAATATCTTTACCGACTCACAGCTTCAAGATGTATTCAACAGCGGTTTTTGGGCCTCCCGAAAAGGAACTATTACAGAAGCGCAAATGTATGAAATTTTGCGAGAATGTTCGCAGCATCGAGAATATTTTGACTTTACTCAAAATGTCACAGACCAACCTCTACTAAATTATATCATTCTTAAGCTTATTCCCAAACGCTGCAATCTTGTTAAAGCTTCACCAAGCGAACCTGGAAGCTGGGCGGGTTCCAAGCATTTTCACGAAATAGATTATGTTCTTTATGACAAAGGCAAAAGGTTAAAATATGTTCACTGGGCTGGGATACCAATTAAATCCGGTAGTCCTTATTGGAAACTTTGGAAACATTATCGTTATCTCAATGAGGTCGATAAAAAACCAAATTTAGTGCAAAAAATATTTCGATATTGGCATGGATAAATAATATTGTTTGTATTCACACGGCGATTGAAATCTTTAGCAACGCAAGCAGACAAACCAAGTCCACGTGGACTAATAAATTAACTGGTTTCCAGACGAGCATAGTAACGAGTTGAATTCTTCAATCTAAAATCTAAAATCCGATGACTGATGGCATTTATCTACTAGCAAACGATGTTGTTTTCGACCACTTAGTCGCTTTATTGAACAGTCTCGAAGTCAATGGGGCAAAAGATATTCGTGTTTGCATCATTCCCTACGATGATAACTTGAAAAAAGTGCGATCGCACATTTGCCGCCTGCACAATGTAACCCTCTTTGAAAATACCGACTCCATCGATTTTTGGGAAGACTTTGCGACTCAAGCTTGGACATCTCACTGCAAGGCTCAAAAAGTTTGGCAGGCTAAAGGTTGGCAACCAGTTCACTGTTTGGGAATGCACCGAAAATTTTGCTGTTTTGACGGCCCTTTTGACAAATTTGTCTATTTTGACTGCGACACTCTGTTGATGGGTTCTCTAGATTACATCTATCAAAAACTTGATGAATTTGATTGGGTAGCCAACGATTTTCAATACAAATCAGACCTTAATTATATATTTGATTTATCCTCCCAAAAATTGGCAGAAATTTTTAATCTTGACCACCTGCAATCTCATATTTTTTGTGCGGGTTGGTTTGCTTCAAAAAAAGGCATTTTAAATCGGAATAACTCAAGCCAACTTTTAGATAAATTAACTTCAGGCGAAGCAGAAATTTTGTCTTTGCGGGGAACTGACCAACCTTTGTTTAACTATTTAGTCGCCCGTAGCAGCATCTCTTTTTATAACTTTGCTTATCATCAACCTGCACAGGTAACGGGCAATCATTGGTCTTCTCAATTTGATGTGATAGATTATGTTCTATACGATAAAGGGCGGCGGCTGACTTACTTGCATTACATGAGTATTTCGGCTGCAAAATTTACTCGATTGTGTGCTGGCGAAGATGTTGAGATTCCTTACCGAGAGGTATTTCTGCACTACCGCTATTTGAATTCGCCGGAAACACAGCCAAAACTCACACCTCCAAATTTATTGGTTCGCTTGCAGAGAAATCTCAAAAGTTGGGGAATTCAAAAAGTTAACAATGTTCAATTTAAGTTGCGGAATTTCTGGGATAGATAGGATTTAACTGTACAAAGACTGAATCCACTCCCATTCGCGCCTTAATCCTTCTTCTAAAGCAACCTGCGGCTGATAACCTAAGATTTTCTGGGCTTTAGACACATCCGCGCTAGTGTGCCGCGCGTCTCCCCTAGCAGCTTCGGTAAAATCTATCCGAATAGGTCGATCGACAATTCTCTCTATTGTATCAATAACTTCTTTCAAAACTACCCGACTTCCCCCACCAATATTAAAAACTTCCCCCGCAGCTTCTGGAACCTCAGCCGCCGCTAAATTCGCAGCAACGCAATCGCTGATAAACGTAAAATCCCGCGTTTGCAATCCGTCGCCGAAAATTGAAATCGCCTCGTCAAACAAAATCGACTTAAAAAACTTGTGAAAAGCCATATCAGGGCGCTGTCTCGGCCCGTAAACGGTAAAATAGCGCAGCGAAGTAGTCGGAAGGCCAAAATTTTTGTAATAAAGCCCGCACAAACGTTCACCGGCTAATTTCGTAATTCCGTAGGGAGAAACAGGCTGGGGACAAGCGTTTTCATTCGTGGGAAAAGATTCAGCATTGCCGTAAATGGAAGAAGAAGAAGCATACACAAACTTTTGCAATTTTGGCGCATCTTTCGCCGCTTCTAACAATACTTGAGTGCTGTTAATATTGCGTTCGGTATAGCTGCGAAAACCCTCGCCCCAACTAGCACGAACTCCTGCTTGCGCCGCCTGATGAAATATTACCTTAACATCTGATAAAAGCGATCGCCAATTTAGAGACAAAATATCGCCTTCCACCAATTCAAAACCCGGATACTTTTCAAATCGTGCAATATTTTTGCGCTTGAGATCCGGATCGTAATAATCGTTGAACTCATCAACACCGATCACCGTCTCCCCTCGATTTAAAAGAGTTTCTACTAAGTTAGAGCCAATAAATCCCGCCGCACCCGTAACAATTAAAATACTCATTAGATTTTAGATTTTAGATTTTAGATTTTAGATTTTAGATTTTAGATTTTAAAAATTTTACACAAATTATTGCCTAAGTTGTCATCTTCTTCTTTCTCTTCCTCTGCGTTCTCTGCGGTTCAAAAAGCATCAAATAGGATAATCCTAGATAACTATCAACCCCTTTGCTTTTCACAAAAAAGGTTGATAGTTAAGTTTCATTGTTCAAAAGAATCTAAATCCAGCGCTTGGGAACCTCCGCGTTCTAACTCGATCAAAAGCTTACCTAGCTGAGTCCAAACTAGCCAGCCCGTGAGTACCGTCAGTGGCAAAGCTAGGGCATAACAAAGTAGTTTTGGGAAGCCAAAAATCTCCATTCCCGAAGCTAAAAATACGCAAATACCGCCAGCCATTCCTAGAAAAGGTATGACCAATTGCAGCCTTGGCAGGTTAGCCAAGGTGCGAGTAGAACGATTTTTAGACCATTGTTGTACGGATTGTTTGAGAGTTGCTTCAAATGCTACGCCGGAGGCCATACCTGCTAGTAATCCAGCCGACATTAAAAAATAGGGAGGTTCTGGAAAATAATACACGAATAATTCCTTAATTGGGGTAATTGGAAATTGGAAATTCGGAGTTGGGAATTATTGAGAATGGGGAATGGGGAATGGGGAATGGGGAAGAGTAGAATTATTTTTCTTCCTTCTTCCTTCTTCCCTCTTCCTTCTTCCTTCTTCCTTCTAATTAAAATCGAGTTAGCGCGGCTGCCCCTGCTGTGGAAAACTCCGTCAAAGCGCCTAGAGCAACGTTGAACAGGCGACTGGGCTGCAAATCTTCCTTGACTAAGTTCCACAGGCTGCGAACTTCTTCGGTGTGGAGTCGATCGTCCTCAATCAAAGCTAACATTAGCTGCCGTCTCAAAAACGACCCTTCCTCGGACAGCAAAAATTGCAAGCCTAGTTGTGCTGTCGGTAGCAGGTCGAAACTGCGATCGGATCGGGCGATCGCGATCATGTCCTCTAACCTGTTCCACTGGAATTTGCCATCTTTGAATAATACCTCAATCAGACGCCGCCGCAGTGCCGGAGATTCTCCGTTCAACAAACGCCGCGCTACATAAGGATACGCCACTTCGACTATCTTGAAATTCGGATTCAGCGTCAGGGCCAAACCTTCTTCTGTCACCAGAGAGCGAATAATTAAGGCAAATTTCGCCGGCACTCGGAAAGGATAATCGTACATCAACTCCGAAAACTGGTCTGTAATCGTCTTGAAGTTAAAATCTGACACCTTTTCGCCGACGATATCACCCAGTACAGATTCCAACGCCGGGACGATCGGCATAATATCTGTATCTGGTGTCAAAAAGCCAAGTTTGACAAAATCCTTGGCTAACTCTAAGTAATCTTTGTTGATCAAATGAACGACAGAATCAACCAAAGTTTCTTTAGTTGTTTCTTCCATCTGATCCATCATCCCAAAATCAATGTAAGCCATGCGGCCGTCCGCTAAGGCAAACAGATTTCCCGGATGAGGGTCAGCGTGAAAAAATCCGTGTTCCAGCAACTGCCGCAAACCGCTGCGGACTCCGACTTCAATTAAACTATCGGTATCCAAACCTGCGGCTTTAACACGTTCTATATCTGTCAGCTTGATGCCCTCAATCCATTCGAGAGTGAGAACGCAATTTGAAGTATAACGCCAGTAAATGCTCGGAACTTTTACTGTCGGGTCGTCGGCAAAATTTGTAGCAAATTTCTCGGCGTTGCGGCCTTCATTGATATAATCAATTTCCTCGAACAATTTGATACCGAATTCATCGACTATTAAACAAAGGTCGTGACCGAGATTCAGCGGCAGCAACGGGCCCAACCATCCAGCCGCCCAGCGCATTAAGTAAAGATCCAGGCTCAAGACGGGCAGCAAATTCGGTCGCTGAACCTTGACTGCTACTGCTTCCCCGGTGAGGAGGCGAGCTCGGTAGACTTGACCAAGACTTGCCGCGGCCACAGGTTCGGGGGAGATTTCGCTGTAAGTTTCGCTAATTTTGCGATCGAGTTGCGCTTCAATAATCTCGAAAGCGCGCACCGAGTCAAACGGCGGCAATTGATCCTGAAGTTTGATCAATTCTTCGAGAAAGTCTTTGCGGATCAAATCCGGTCTGGTAGAAAGGGCTTGGCCGACTTTAATGAAAGTGGGGCCCAAGCGAGTGAGTATTTGTCGCAGGTGGGTGGCCCGTTCCGGCTGGTGTGCTGCGACTTCGTGCTGCCAACTGTCCCACAGCATCCCCAGCACAAAGCCCGCAAAAGACCAAATAACGGTAATTGCGCGCCAAATTGCTTTCCAAGGACGGTTGCGGTAATAATGAGCGATCGCTTGTGGATCGTAGCGTCTAGCCTGAGTGAATTGATACTGAGGCACTCGTTTATTTTCCTCTTATCTTCTGAAAATTACAGGTTAAATTGAGAATTGGGCATCGGCCATCGGGCATCGGGCATTAGGCATCAGGCATCGGGCATCGGGGATTGGAAGTCGAAAGTTCAAATATTATTTATTCTTCGTTCTTCGTTCTTCCTTCTTCGTTCTTCCCTCTTCCCTCTTCCTTCTTCCTTCTTCATCATTGACCGATCGCATTGCAAGGTTTAGGCGAGCGGAAAATGCACCCGTTCGAGGCGGATTGCTAGCCTAAATTTGTTTCTTTTCATTAAATATAGTACATAAAAGTACAAGTGATCGGTCAAAATACTTAACAGCTCTCCCTGACCGCTGCACATTCTCACAGCACTGCAACCCTGCAATTCTTTTCTCCTCCTGCATTTCCCTCGCTGATGCCATCGCGCCAAAGCTACCGGATGCGATCGGCCTTTGCCAAGCAATCTTTCAGACCATAAATCGTCCGCTCTTGTTGATCCCTCGACAGTTCCGGGAACATCGGCAAAGACAAGACTTCGCGACAAACTTGCTCAGCCTTTGGCAATTGACCTGCTTGATAGGCCAAAGATTTGTAAACAGGTTGCAGGTGCAAAGGTAACGGATAGTAAACCATCGAACCGATGCCAGCTTCCTGCAACTGAGCCCGCATCCAATCTCGAAAATCGCCAGAGGGATTTTGCGCGTCTTCTGGACTTGTCAGCCGGATCGTGTATTGATTCCAAACTCCTTTTGCTTCCGGCAATTCTTTGGGGACGGCAACTCCGGGCACGCGGGAGAGAAATTCGGTGTAAAGTGTCGCGATCGAACGTCGCTGGGCGTTCCAACTGTCGAGATACCGCAATTTAATGCTGAGAATCACCGCTTGCAGGGCATCTAAACGGCTGTTGTACCCGATTTCTTCGTAGAAATATCTAGAAGACTGTCCGTGTTCTTTGAGCACTCGCATCGAAGCTGCGAGGGCTGGATCGTTTGTCGTCACCGCGCCACCGTCACCGCAAGCGCCTAAGTTTTTGGTTGGATAAAAACTGAAGCAGCCGACATGGCCGATGCTGCCGACTTTTCGAGACTGCCACTCGGCCCCGACAGATTGGGCGCAATCTTCAATTACGGCTAAATTGTGTCGAGTCGCAATTTCCATCAGCCGAGTCATGTCTACCGGTTGGCCGAAGATGTGGACGGGCATAATTGCCTTGGTTTTGTCGGTAATTGCCGCTTCGAGGAGCTCGACATCCAGATTAAAAGTCCCGCTGTCAATATCGACAAATACTGGAGTCGCACCGACGGCGCTAATTGTCTCAGCCGAAGCAAAAAAGGTAAAAGGAGTGGTAATGACTTCATCGCCGGGGCCAATTTTGAGAGCACGCAAAGCCAAAATCAGGGCATCGGTGCCGGAGTTGCAGCCAACGCACTCGGAAACGTCGATGTAGTCGGCGAACTCTCGTTCAAAACTCTTCACGGCCGGGCCGCCTACATAGCCACCAGAGGCAAGCACTTTTTGCACTGCAGCGGTGATCTCGTCGCCAATCTGCGCGTATTGGCGGGTTAAGTCGAGGGGGGGAACATTATTCACTCTTCACACCATAAATTTCAAGCATTATCAAAGCAAATTCTTGCAGCAAAACTGTTTCTCAGAAACCTTTATTGCAATATCTTATATTTGGACAGGCAAACAATCACATTATCGAAAGGGTGGGCCGGTGTTAATTCTGCTAGATTTTACAGATTTGGGTTGGGCTTTGGGGATGGTGGCGATCGCGATCGGGCTTTCGGCGTGGCAGGGATTGGGGCTGGAGGGGGCGATCGCGATCGCGGCGGGGCGCACGCTGATCCAGCTAATCTTAGTCGGGTACGTGCTCGCAGTCGTATTTGACCCGGAGGGGAAGAATCCTTGGCTGGTTTTAGCAGTTTTAGCAATCATGCTGACAACAGCTAGCATGGTTGCCAGCAACCGCATCAGCAAAAAAATCAAGAACTTACTGCCCTTAGTTTGGGGTTCAATTTTTATCAGTACGGCCTTGACTCTCGCCTATACAAACTTGCTAATTTTGCAACCTGACCCTTGGTACGAACCGCAATACCTGATTCCTTTAGCGGGCATGATTTTGGGCAATGCCATGAACTCCGGGGCGATCGCCGGCGAAAGACTTGTCAGTACAGTTAATAGCAGCCAGTTAGAAATAGAAACCCATTTAAGTTTAGGTTCGACGCCACAGCAAGCAGTAAAACAATACCGCAAAGATGCGATCAAAGCTGGATTAATCCCGACTTTAAACACAATGACCGTCGTAGGAATCGTGACATTACCGGGAATGATGACAGGTCAAATGCTGAGCGGTGTCAGTCCTCTTGATGCAGCATCTTACCAAATTTTGATTATGTTTGTCTTAGCGCTAGCAACTTTAATCGCAACCCTGCTGTTGACTGAGGGATTGTCCCGGAAGTTTTTTAATCAAGATGCACAATTGATAAAATGGTAATTGGGCATTGATCATTGGGCATTGATAATTGGGCATTGATAATTGGTAATATGATGTAGGTAGGAACTTACGTTGGGCACTATTTTTATGAACAGGCATTTTGCCTGTTCCACAAAGACTGAATTTTATTGTGGGGAGTAGGGTTGGGCGTCTCGCCGGCCCGGCCATAACTAAGAAGAAATAGCCATGATTGAAACTCCAACTCAACCAGTAACCTTTGAAAAATTTGCGGAATGGAAACCCGAAAACCGACGTTACGAACTGCACAAGGGAGGGATTATTGAAATAGCCCAGCCACCGGGAAAACATGAAGAAGTTATCGGTTTCTTAGCCTCGAAATTAACTCTTGAATTTGTCAGGCTAAACCTTCCGTACCTAATCCCAAAACAAGCATTAGTTAAGCCGCCAGAAAACGAATCGGCTTATTCGCCCGATATTCTGATCTTAAATCGCCCAAATTTAGCATCAGAACTTCTTTGGGAAAAGTTCTCCACTGTGACTCAAGGTGCATCAATTCCGCTGGTTATTGAAGTAGTTAACACGAATTGGCAAGATGACTACATCAAAAAAGTAGGCGAATACGAACTAATCGGGATTCCTGAATACTGGATTGTGGATTATCTCGGTTTGGGCGGCCGCAGGTTTATTGGCAATCCCAAACAACCAACTATTTCGATTTATCAGTTGGTTGACGGCGAGTATGAGGTGAGTTTGTTTCGGGGAAATGATAGGATTGAGTCGCCAGCTTTTCCAGAGTTGAATTTGAAGACGCAACAAGTTTTTCAAGCTGGATTGACTGCGAATGAAATTGCTGGGGGTGCGTGAGTGTAAATATTTCGATCGCTCTGACAGATTTTTCGCCCTCACCCACCCTACAACTACTTCGGTTCGTGACTCGCAATCCGCTTGCCTTCGCCATCGTACACCTGCATCGGGATTTGGGCGTTTTCGGCGATCGCCTCCAAAGCTTTTTGCAATGTTTGAACGTGCTTTTCTACAGCTTGGCGAGTCTTCACAGCATTGTTGTTGTTTGCTTGGATAAAAGTTTGTTGCAGTTTCTGCACGTAACCTGGAGTCATCTGCACCGCAATCAAACCTTTGCTAACAGTATAGTCGCAAATCTTGGGGTTGCCTTTGCAAGTTCTATCTAAATCCGTGCGGGCTTTTTGCAGGTTTCTTTCTTCCTGCAACCTTACTTCTGCTTGCTGCAAGGAAGTTTTGTAGGAAGCGATCAGCGGTTGGGCCTTCTGAGAATATGCAGTTGCTGCAGGCACTTGCTCCGCGTAACTCAAAGCTCTTCGCCAGTATTCAGATGCTTTAAACCAGGCGTTTTTGCCCTCGAAAATTTGAGCTTCCGCTGCTAAAGTCACAGCTTGAGTATACGCATTTTCCGAAATTCCTTCGACATTTTTGCGCTCGCGAGCGTCTGAAAGTTTGGTTTCGTATTTGGGAACAAGCAGTTTAGCTTGTTGGTAAGATGTCGTGCTCGTGGGAATTGCTGATAGGGTTTCGAGGGCTTCTTCCCAACCTGATTGCACTTGAGTCCAAGTCTCGGCTGTGTGAGCTACTGCTTCGCGAGCTTCTGCTATTTGGGCTGTACTTTTGGCAGCGAGCAGCGTTTTTTCGGCTTTTTTCTCTGTACTTAACTGCCGATTTCCAGTTGCTACATTCTTCCCGTATTCTTTTGTCTTTCTCTGAGCAAACGGATAAACTGGGCTGTCTGGGGGGATTTCTCCGAGTTCGGCGATCGCACTTTGCCACAGAGCTTGCGCTTCCTGCCCGTTATCGGCAGAATAAGGGGGATTTTGGGTTTTCTGGGCTGCTGACTTTGCGAGGCGCGCTGCATCGATCACAGAGTTTAAATTCTGATTTTGCGAACGGTAGCTTTCCAGAGCGCTTTGAGCTTCACCGCGATGAATTGACCAGGAGGGAATCGGTTCTAAAAGGGCGATCGCCTGTTTTAACTGTCGCTGCGCTTCTTGGGGGGTGTTGGCAACTTTTGACGTTTTCAGCGTCTTCGTCGAATTCTCGCTCAACTGTTTGGCATTAGCTAAAGCAGGACATCCTCCGAGGACGCAGGGGCGGCTCAGCAGGTAATAACCGCCTGCCAAAACTAGCGCCGCCATGCTGATGATTCCTGCAGCAGCCAGCATCGCAAACGGTGAATGCTTGGGTTTTTGGGTAACTGTTACCGCTTCCATATCCAGCGGATTGAAGGGATTGTCTCCAATATCTGCCGGGATTGCAGCTACTCTAAAGGCGATCGGATCGGAATTGCTGGAACTCTCAGACACATTGGGGAAATATTCTTCATCCCACGCATCTTTCTCATCCGTTTCTAACGGTATCTCCTCCTCTACATCCCCCATCGGGGTCGCATTTTCTGTTAAGACTATCCCGGTTTCTGCTGGCGAGATATTCTCTGTTTTTTTGAACAACTGCACTGTTTTGGGTCTTGACAAAACAGGGTTGTGCATAGTAAAAGAATGGAAAGCATAAGGCTGTTTTTGCCCGGTAATTTTCAGGCAAAGTCCAATCTGTTGAATAGATTCTGGTTCTATTTCAAGAATTGCTGCTTCTAGCACCGCAAAAGTCGGTTTGGCTTTGAGAACTAAACTGCGGGGGTGTTCTCCCACAACCGTTAAAGATTCATCTCGAAAATCGCAACTAATATAAAGCGGTAAGTTTTTAAATCCGGCTGCTTGCAAGTGTTGCTGCAATTTTACTTCTAGAATTTGTGCGTTGCTTTGTCGCGTTGCTATTGTCATATTTTTTCCTCTGTCTGATATCACCACTTGAAATTTTAGATTTTAGATTTCGGATTGCGAAATTGTCGGTATTTCCGATTGGTTTGAACTTGTACCGACTCCTTCAACTCTCAGCTCTCAAATCTTAACTCTCAAAATCTTAACTCTCAAATCTCAATTTGCAATGCCTGTCCATAACTTTCGCTGTAATAAACTTGAGTCACCTCAAAACGTCCGGCATATTGTTTGAAAGGTTCCCCTGCATAACCAAGCGGCAGCAAACAGCAAACATCTACTTCTTCGGGAATTTGAAAGGCTTCTTTCACCTTAGCGCTGACAAAACCTTCCATCGGACAACTGTCAACCCCAAAACTTTTAGCTGCAATCATTAAGTGAGCCACTGCAAGCATTGTATGTCTGTTTGTCCAAGTTTCTAGGGACTCGAAGCAGGGACGGTTCTCGAACAATTGCGGGATTGCTTGTCGCATATAACCGGCTAAATTGTCATTCATTGCCCCTGTGGCTTTGCCCAATTCGATGACGGCTTCGGTGTTTTCGGGCCCCGCAGCGCGCCGATCGCCACAACAGATTAATACTGTTGGGGCTTCTACCACTTGGCGCTGATCGAAGGCGCAAGCTTTTAATTTTTCTTTGCTGGCTGGGTCTTGAAGTACAATAAACCGCCAAGGCTGCAAGTTGTAACCGGAGGGCGATCGCACTCCCAATCGCAAAATCTCTGCCAATATTGCTGGGGGAATCGGATCGGGTTTGAAGCTGCGGGCGGCCCGGCGGCTTTCGATCGCGGTTTTAACATTAATTGAAGGTTGGATTTCAATTGTCATGAATAATCCTCATGGGTAATTGGTAATCGGTAATTGGGCATTGGGCATTGGGCATTGGGCCTTGGGATTCGGGCATGGGGCATTGGGCATTGGGATTCGGGCATTGGGATTGGTAACTTAAAAAAGTTGAATTGTTGTTCTTCCTTCTTCCTTCTTCCCTCTTCCTTCTTCCTTCTTCCTTCTTCCCTCTTCCTTCTTCCTTCTTCCTTCTTCCCTCTTCCTTCTTCCTTCTTCCTTCGTCATCCCAAGCCCAACTCGCGCTTGAGTAAATTAATCGACTTAGAGCCGATGTAATTTTCGGAGCATATCAGTTGCGGGGGACGAATAATATCTTCTCTAGCCGCATTGATGGCAGCTTTTACTGTAGCAAAACTCGGTTGGTCGCAAAAAATTGTTCTGGCCGATCGCACGATCGAGTTAATCTTGTACTCGTCTGACACCAAGGCCGTCATTACCAGCAAATCCTCTCCCCGGAGGCTGTGGATGATGACTTCGGTCGATCGCAGCATTCCCGGACTTAGGCTGACGAGGCCTAAATAACTATCTTTCGGCAAACCCCCCACTAACTGGATTTCCTGGCTGTAGTCGTAGATGTCTACGGGAATAACTCGCACCGAACGCGGTGCCGAAATCGATTCTGCTTCTCCGATAAAATATCGACTCGTGATCACAGTTCCCGAAGAAATTTGATCCAAAAAAGTACCTAGCTGTTCCATCGGCACTAACTGTATGGGAATGCGAAGAGCTTGTTCGAGTTCTTTCGCCATCAGTTCACCCACGCCGATGTCTTCTGTGGGGGCTGTGACGACCACGCGGGCGCTGCACCTGAGCCGCCAGTCAATTTCGGCCAAAAATAATTCCCTCGCTTGGTTGAGCGTACAGCCCTGTCCCAGCAGTTGATCGATACTTCCTTGCACTATTTTGTTGGCAAGGGGATATTCTTCGAGGATCGGAGATTTGAGTTTGTTGCCGTGTTCGTTGCCTTGAGCACGGACGTAAATACCCGATCCTGCTTGGGCTTCTACGAGTCCGGTATTTTCGAGCTGGCGGTATACTTTGCTGATCGTGTTGCGGTGCAAACCCGTCTGCATGGCTAGCTGTCTGGTGCTGGGCAAGCGGTGTCCGGGCGGAAATTGTCGCGAGGCGATCGCAAACCTGATTTGATTGAATAGTTGGGTGGATGCTGGAATATCGCTATCGGTTTGAATATGAAATTGAACCATTATTAAAGGCTCCGACGACTTCAACTTAGTATTTTTATAACGTCGAGTACCGCGCCTAGGATTGCTCGGATATCTCTGTCTATAGCATAATCTTATTTGGTTGATCTGCAGCAGCCGTTTTGCCACAGGGCGATCGCGCCGAAGAGGCGATTAATCGCCGCCTCCGGAGTTTCCCTCAACAATCAGGTACTTTCAAGTCTTAGTTTTATTTACTCTGCAATTTTGAGATCGCTTGCTGTTTTTCTCCCCATCAGGAAATAAGTGTGCATTTGGCCTTTACCTTTAATCTCGATCTCGCCACGATCTTCAAATTCATATTTATCCTGCAGTAACTCATAAGTATAGTGGCTGACTTGAATGCGACCTGTTATGCCGTGAGATTCCATGCGGCTAGCTGTATTCACGGCATTTCCCCACAAATCGTAAATGAATTTTTTAGTGCCGATTACCCCCGCTACCACCGGGCCGCTATTAATCCCGATGCGAAGGTCAAATTTCGCGTCTAGCTTCACATTTAATTCCTTAATTGCTGCTAGCATATCCAGCGCCATTTCGGCGATCGCCTCTGCGTGGTCTGGACGTTCAATGGGAATACCGGCTGCTACCATGTAAGCATCCCCGATCGTCTTGATTTTTTCTAAGCCGTGCTTCTCACTCAGTTGGTCAAAAACTGAGAAAATTTCATTCAATAAGTATACTAATTTAGTGGCGGACATGGTAGTAGAAATTTGGGTAAAATTCACCAAGTCAGCAAAAAGAATTGTTGCTTTTTCAAACTTGTCTGCAATTACCCCCGGTTTATACTTCAACCTGTGGGCGATCGGTTCGGGCAAAATATTTAGCAGTAACCTTTCAGTTTTGTTCTGTTCTTTCTTGAGTGCAGCTTCCATCTGTCTGCGCTTGGTTATGTCGTGAAAAAACACAGAAATGCCGTCGTGAGAAGGAAAAACCCGGACTTCCACCCACACTTTTAAGGGACGATAATATTGTTCAAAAGCCACTCCAACTTGTTTGGCTACAGCTCCATGATATTCTTTATAAAACTCAGTATTCACTAAGTGTGGAAACTCTTCCCAAAAATTTTTCCCATAAAGTTCTTCCGGGGATCGCTGCAAAAATTGTGCTGCTTTATAATTGATGTAAGTAAATCGCCACTGGGTGTCGAAAGCAAAAAAAGCATCGCTCATTCCTTCTAAAAAATTGACAATTTGCTCGTCTGTAGAACGGAGTTTTGCTTCTACTTGTTGGTTCCTGATCTGTGCGCGTTTTAATTTAGTCAGATTTATTCGCAACTCCATTTGGTGAATAATTTGCCGCCCTAAAGTCCGCAGCGCTTCTAGCTGTTGTGGGCTGAGATTACGAGGAACTGTATCTATCGCGCACAAAGTGCCGATCGGATAACCGTCAGGAGTTACTAGCGGGGCTCCAGCATAAAACCGAATATTGGGATCGGAAGTCACTAGCGGATTGCCGACAAAGCGATCGTCATCTAGAGCATTGGGTACAACTAGCAATTCGTTGGGATTTAAAATAGCGTGGGCGCAAAAAGCTGACTCTCTGGGAGTTTGGGGTGCTTCCAGACCAACTTTTGATTTAAACCACTGTCGGTTAGAATCTATTAAGCTTACTAAAGCAATAGGAGTGCCGCAAATATAGGATGCTAAAGCTGTTAAGTCATCAAAAGCTGCTTCGGCCTCTGTATCGAGAATGTTGTAGCGGTGAAGTGCTTCTAGCCTCTCTTCTTCGTTGCTGGGCAAAGGTGCAGCTTGCATCGGCGGCGGCGGCGAGGATATAGGTTTGCGAACAATGCGTGGAAGTATTAGTGCGGCGAATTTTCTGACTTGCGAGACCACTTTTTTAACTAATATCGAAAGATTTCTTGGCCAACCTTTATTCATTTTTATCTTTTTTCACACCTGATGGAACTGCGTATGTGCGATCGAACTCGGCTCTACTTACGTGTTTACCGCAACTAACTCCTCAATCTCCGGAGCTTTTGTGGGCAATTTCCCTGTCAATAGTTCTCTACCCTCATTGATGACAAGTATATCATCTTCTATGCGTATCCCCCGCACATCGGCAAATTTTTCCAACTCGTCCCAGTTTACGAAACCTTGATATTTGGCGCGGTTTTCTGGGTTATTCAAGATGGCCGGAACTTGATAAAATCCCGGTTCGATCGATACCAGCATTCCCGGACGCAAAACTCGATTCAGCCGCAAAAACCCCAACCCAAACCGACTGCTTCTCGTTCTTCCTTCTTCATAGCCAGCCAAATCTCCTAAATCTTCCATATCGTGAACATCCAAACCGATTAAATGTCCGATACCGTGTACAAAAAATAGCGCGTGAGCATCCATTTCTACCAAATCCTCAACATTGCCCCGCAAAATACCTAAATCAACTAATCCTTCCGCCATAATCCGAGCAGCTAACAGGTGAATGTCTTGATATTCCACCCCCGGACTAACTTTATCAATACAAGCATCGTGGGCTGCCAAAACTACATCATAAATCGCTCTTTGAGTCGCTGAAAACTTTCCAGACACCGGCCAAGTGCGAGTCACATCAGCCGCCCATCCCGTTGATGTTTCCGCACCAACATCTGCTAACAACAAATCTCCGGTTTGTAGGGAATTGTGATAATGTTCACTGTGCAGAACTTCCCCATGTACTGTAACTATACTGGGATAGGCATAGGTCATGTTTTGTGAGATGATGACACTTTCCATTGCAGCGCGCACCCCTGCTTCAATTTGAGCATTTCGAGTTGCAGCAATCCCCGCTTTGTGAGCTTCTACAGTAACAGCCGCAGCTTGACGCAATTCGGCCAAACTGCCTGCATCGTGGCTCAGGCGCAGAGATACGATCGCCTGAGTTAATTCTAGGTCGATTCCGGTTGGCGAGTTGGGCGGTACCAGAGGGCGATCAAGAATTTGAGACTGTTGCAACTGAGTCCAAGAATCCTGAACGGCGATCGTTGCTGCATTTGTCGTTAGCGGAGCCCTCGAAGAGGATCGCGCTTTCAATTCTGCCATTGGGAAAGCAGCATCAGCCCCAATTAGTTCGGCAATTTCTGCTCTTTTTGGCATTTCTCCGTGCCAAAGGGTGCTGCTAGCAGGGGCGTCATCTAAGAACAGTTCTAATTTGCCCGATTCTAAGCGAATGGCAGCATTTTCTAAGGGCAAACCAGCAAAATATAGAAAGTGACTGCTGGCACGAAAGGGATAAGTAAGTGCCGGATAATTGCGAGGAATTCTGCACCCCGACCAGAGAATTACCGGAAAATTAATTAAACTAGCCAGTTTTTGGCGCCGTTGGTGTAGAGTATTAGTTAACAAATCATCACCTTGTGTAATTTTCATGGGTAAAAACCTATAATTTTGAGTTGGGTTTGCAGTCAGCCACAAGTTTTTTCATTCTCAGCATTAAAGCACTAAAATTCTGACTGCCAAGTTGGCAGCCATTTTTGAGAAAAATCTCATCTAGAACTTCTTTTTTGCTAGCATTTATAGGCTGTGTTTTTTATAGTCTTTGTCGTCATCGCCGGGATGATTTGGTTAAGCAGTAAGCCTGAGCCACAGGCAGGAAAACAGGCTGAAGGTGCTACTTGGCAGGCAATTAGCAGAAAGATCACAACACCCGCAATTAGTCAAATTCCTGGGTCTGGTTTTTGTTGATTGGCCGACGTGAGCGATCGCCTCTATTGACTGTTTGATATATGAGACTTTAAAGTATAAGTAAAGTTCACTGAAAAAACATGAAAATTTCTCATAAAGCTCCTCAAACTTCTGTGCAACTACGCGACTGGCCGATCGGACATTTACCGGGATTGAGCAAGGAAAACCAATCTCAACTGGAAGAGTGCAGCATCACCACAACCGGACAACTAATTCGCATGACGAAAACGCAGGCGGCGAAAGTGCTGCTAGCCAACCAATTACACATTAACATTCAATCTGTTAATAAATGGGTAGCGATGGCAAATTTGGCTCTAATTCCAAGTGTAGGGTGTCAGTATTGCGGGCTGTTACTTCACGCCGGCGTTGCTTCGCCGGCTCAATTGGCTCAAATGCCCGTGGAGAGATTACACCAACAAGTTTTAAGGCTGCACGTAGCGACAATGCAGCGCAATGACTTGACTCCTTCAGTCGATCGCGTGCAAAAATGGGTTCAACAAGCTAGATTAGTCAGTAGTCATTAGTCAGTTGTCAGTTGTCAGTTGTTATTAGCCAACAGTCAGCAGTCAGCAGCCAGCAGTCAACAATCAACAATCATTATTATGTCAATTCAAGTTTACGGAATCCCGAACTGCGGCACCTGCAAAAAAGCTTTCCAGTGGCTCAAAGATAGCGAGGTTAATTACGAGTTCATTAACACAAAAGAACAGCCACCGACTCGCGAAACAATTCAAAGCTGGGTAGCTGCTTTGGGCTTTCAACCCATGCGAAATACTTCCGGTCAATCTTACCGGGCTTTGGGCGATGACAAGAAAAATTGGACTAGCGAACAGTGGGTGGAGGCTTTTGCTAAGGATGCGATGCTGTTGAAACGTCCTCTTTTCGTTAAAGATGGAACTGCTGTTTTAGTAGGTTTCAAAGAAGATGTAATTCGAGAAAAGTTGGGGCTTTCAAGGAGCTAAGTTCAGCCTGTTGTTCGCCGCATCAACTTCATTTCGCCCACATCATCCGTGAAACCCCAACGCTCGTAAAACGGCATCATGTTCGGCAAACAGTTAAGAGCAAAGTTCTCGACAGTTTGCAATTCTGGATGATTTAAAACTGCATCCATCAACTTTGCACCCAGTCCCATCTTTCTGTGTGTCGGCTTGATAATGACATCAAAAATCATGGCTCTGTATACGAAATCGGTAATGACGCGAGTAATGCCAATTAGTCGATCGCTCTCATCGACCAAACCAATGATAACATCAGTCGCCGCCAGCATTTTCAGGACATCTTCCCGCTTCCGCTTGTTGCTCCAAAACTCGTTTTTGTATAAATCCATCAAGTCGGAAACCTGGCTGTCCGTCAAAGTTTCGACAATTCGGTAGTTATCCATATCTTCCCTCATAAAAATTAGAAGACTAAAGTCCTCACCACCAACCAAATTATTATTGTTTTACTGTTACCCAGCTAGACATTGCATCACCCCCTAGCATTAATTTTACTGCTGCACTTCCGTTTCCTGGCTTTCAAATACAACCAGCTCATAAATATCGAGCATCGACATTTGCAATTCCACTGAAGCGAAGGAAACTATTGCTGATTCTCCCTCATATTCCCGAAACAACCATTCATTTGATTCTGTTTTAATATATTGTGCCACTAAAAACTCAGATTGATTGACTAACACATATTCACGGAATTCAGGGATCGATCTATAAAACCGAAACTTATCCTCCCGAGCGAAATCCTTGGTAGACTTATAAAGCACTTCCACAATCAGCGCAGGATTGAGTATTTCATCTTTCCGTCCCTCTGTGCAAACTAATTCTCCTTCAACTACCATCACATCTGGATAAGTCCCGCGTCGATACCGAGGAATCCACAACCGCAAATCGCTCATAAATGGTCTGGCATTCTTTCCCCGCAAAGCCGATTTTAAGAACGCATAAATATTACCGATTATCTGGCTGTGATTAATACTACCACCCGTCATTTTTACAATTTCTCCATCACGGTATTCATTTCTAAACTCAGCATTTTCCTCTAACTCCCGGTACTCATCTGGAGTATAAAACTTTTCCTTAGTTTGTACTAACATTGGTGCCTCTGTACTAACTTTTATCTGCATTAATCTGCCTACATCTGCGGTTAAAAATCATAATTAACAGTATATCACAACAAAAAAGAAACGCCCAACTTCACAGAGTCAGGCGTTTTCCACTATTTCACAACCAGGAAGAATTAATCCCGGCGAGACACCAAATTCGATTCTATTTTCGCACCCACAACAGGTTGTACATGACTCAGTGCCGACTGCAACATGGGAGTTTTGGTAACAGCATCATTAGCCAAATTAAACAAAGGGTTAGACAGAATTCCCGCCAATGTTGTTGCAACCAAAGTGAGTACAACGCTGACTTGCAAAGGCCGCATTCCCTGAAGGTTCCAGCGAACTTCGGGATAATTTTTTACCGCGTCTGACATTTCTTGAGGTTCTTTTACTACCATCATCTTGACAACGCGGATGTAGTAGTAAATCGAAACTACACTGGTAATTAATCCCAGGATAACTAAGCCGTAAAGTCCAGCTTGCCAGCCGGCCCAGAACAGATAGATTTTGCCGAAAAATCCAGCCAGGGGCGGAATTCCCCCGAGAGAAAGCAGGCAAATACTTAAGGCTAAAGTTAACAGCGGGTCTTTTTGGTACAAACCTGAGTATTCGCTAATTTGGTCGGTTCCAGTCCGCAGCGAGAACAGGATGATGCAGGCGAAAGCACCCAAGTTCATAAACAGGTAAACCAACAGATAAAATATCATGCTGGAGTAACCGGCTTCTGTTCCTGCAATCAAACCCAGCATCACAAAACCGGCTTGGGCGATCGACGAATAAGCCAAAAGCCGCTTCATGCTAGTCTGGGCGAGGGCAACCACATTTCCCAACACCATGCTGAGAATAGCTAAGGCCGTGAACACGAAGTGCCACTGTTCGATAAGTGCGGGGAAAGCAGTTGTTAACAAGCGGATTGCTAGGGCAAAACCTGCTGCTTTGGAACCGACAGAAAGAAAGGCAACAACGGGTGTAGGAGAACCTTCGTAAACGTCAGGAGTCCACTGGTGGAAGGGAACCGCAGAGATTTTGAAGGCGATTCCGGCGATCGCAAAAACCAAAGCAATCACCAAACCGAGAGATTGACCTTCATTCACAGTAGAAAGGTTAGCCGCGATCGCACTTAACTTAGTTTCGCCGCCCGACAACCCATACAGCAGCGAAATCCCGTAGAGAAACACCGCCGAAGAAGAGGCCCCAATTAACAAATATTTCAAAGCAGCTTCATTGGAACGCGGGTCGCGTTTTGTGTAACCCGTCAGCAAATAAGACGAGATACTCAGAGTTTCCAACGAAATAAAAATCATCACCAATTCATCAGCACCGCTGAGGAACATTCCCCCTAAAGTAGCGGTTAGTAAAATGCCGATAAATTCCGCTAAAGCAGTACCAGTTTGCAGTACATAGCGGACGGATATCAAAATAGTGACAGCCGCAGTCAAAGCGATAATGCCGCGAAACACTAAACTCAAGGCATCGCTGTTAAAACCGCCCAGAAACGAGATGGTATCCGTGTTATCCCACTGCAAACACAAGGCAGCGACGGCGGCCAGCAAACCCGCAACGGCAGCGTAGGGAGTCCAACCCGAGGAACTGCGGCCTACGATTAAATCGCCGACGAGAACCACCAAGAGGGTGATGATGACAATTCCCTCTGGCAAGATAGTTCCAGCATTTAGCTGGGCAGCAAGAGTAGCAAAATCCATATTTTCAGGCAGGTTGGGTAGTACAAGCCGCAAAGGCTGTAATGGGCTGTGAACTTGTAAAAATTCTTTACCAAACACAGATTGTAGCGGATTACAGCTTCGCGATCCCAGTTGAGCGGGTGTTTGTTGCCGGGGAGTGGATACTCGGTAGCGATTTTGCTTACATTTGCTGGCATTGTAGAGATTGCCGGCTGATCTCACCTGCGGCTATCGTCGCGATCGACCATAACTGCCACAATGTAGAAAGTTAAACCCGTAATTTGGCATGACTGACTCGCTAAGTGCCTACAAACGGCAGACTTCCAAGGGCTTCAACAACCGCCCCGACTACGAGAATGAATTTCACAAACAGGCTGCAAGTCGGTTATTAAAATTGGCAAAAGTACGATCGGGCAAGCTTGTTCTAGATATAGCCGCCGGAACAAGTTTAGTGGCGATTGCGGAGGATGCACTTAGGTCGATCGGGTTCCAGAAAATATCAGTCGCCTTTTCTACACCAGGAATGCTCTAGCTAGTATGTCTAAACTACTCAATTACATCTGTATATTTATTATTAGCTGTTGGCTGCTGTTTGCTTGTCATTCTTCGCAACCTTTAAAAGTAAAACGTCCTCCCCTAAAAGTATCTTTTGTCCCTTTTGTTAGCTATACACCTCTGATCATTGCTCAAGAAAAAGGATTCTTCAAAGCGCAAGGGATAGACGTGGAACTGAGGTATGTAGACTACTCACAATTGCAAGACGCGGATTTCAGTGCAGGGAAGTATGACGGGATCGGATTGACCTTGGGGGATTTGGTGATATTGAGCGCCACCAATCCTGATATCCAAGCTGTGATGGTTTTGGATGAATCGACAGGTGCAGATGTGGTTGTCGCACAATCGGAGATTAAAACAATCTCTAACTTGAAAGGAAAAAAGCTTGGTGCAAATCTAGGCAGCTTTAGCGAGGTTTTCGTTACTGAGATGTTGAAAACCTCTCAACTGACGAGCGATGATGTTAGGCTGGTTAAAGTCGAGGCTTTAGAAGTTCCCAATCGCTTACACAACAATGCTATCCAAGCAGGACACACTTGGGAACCGCATCTTTCTGAAGCATTAAAATTAGGGGCGCATATCCTGTTTACAAGCAAACAAACTCCAGGCTTAATTTTGGATTTGATCGCGTTTCGGGGTGAGGTGATACGCGATCGCCCGGAAGATATTCGCGCCTTTGTGCGAGGCTGTTTTCAAGGCTTGTCCTATTGGGAAGCACATATTCCCGAAGGAAACCAGATCGCGAGCAAAGCGTTCAATATTCCCCGCAAGACAATCTCTTTCGAGGGAATAGACCTCACTGACTTTGCAGAAAATCAAAACTTCTTTCAATCAGAGAGTCCTAATTATATCTACAAAACCGCACAAAAATATGCGGACTTTTTTATTCGCGCTGGCAATGTGATCCGCCTTCCCAATCTAGAAACCTTGTTCAATTCTTCTTTCTTAGCCCCCCCTCCTAGTCTGAAACCATGAAGCACTCCTTTTTCAAAAGCATCTTTATTATTATTACCTGCTGGCTGCTGCTTGCTTGTCATTCTCCGGAATCTCTAAAAGTAAAACGTCCTCCCCTGAAAGTAAGTTTTATCTCTTTTGTTGGCCATAGACCTGGCATCATTGCTCAAGAGAAAGGATTCTTCAAAGCGCAAGGGATAGACGTGGAACTCAGCTATGTAGACTACTTACAATTTCAACAAGCAGATTTCAGTGCAGGGAAGTATGATGGGATCGGATTAACCTTGGGCGATTTTATGATCTTGAGTGCCACAAATCCTGATATCCAAGCTGTGATGGTTGTGGATGAATCGACAGGTGCAGATGTGGTTGTCGCGCAATCAAACATTAAAACAATTCTTAACTTGAAAGGAAAAAAGCTTGGTGCAAATCTAGGCGGCTTTAGCGAAGTCTTCGTTACTGAGATGTTGAAGATCTCTAAGCTGACGAGCGATGATGTTAGCCTGGTTAAAGTTGATGGTTTAGAAGTTCCCCAGCGTTTACAAAACAATGCTATCCAAGCAGGGCACACTTGGGAACCGCATCTTTCTGAATCATTAAAATTAGGGGCGCATATCCTGTTTACAAGTAAACAAACCCCAGGCTTAATTTTGGATTTGATCTCGTTTCGGGGTGAGGCGATACGCGATCGCCCGGAAGATATTCGCGCCTTTGTGCGAGGCTGGTTTCAAGCCTTGTCATATTGGGAAGCACATATTCCCGAAGGAAACGCGATCGTGAGCAAAGCGTTAAATATTCCCAGCAATACAATCTCTTTCGAGGGAATAGACCTCAGTGACCTTGCAGAAAATCAAAAGTTTTTTCAATCAGACAGTCCTAATTATATCTACAAAACCGCAAAAAAATATGCGGACTTTTTTATTCGTGCTGGCAATGTGACGCGCCTTCCCAATCTAGAAACCTTGTTCAATTCTTCTTTCTTAACCCCCCCTCCTAGTCTGAAACCATGAAGCGCTATTTTGTAAAAAGCATTCGTACAAAGTTAATCGTGTCGTTTCTCCTCGTTGCTTTAATTCCGTTGCTGCAGTTAGCATTTATCAACAAGCAGACAACTGAAAAGGCATTGACCGACAACGCACGACAAGCCCTATCGGCGGCGGCTAACGAAACCGCTCACAGAATAGATGGGTTTATCGATGGGAATATCAATGCCGTGCGTGTAGAAGCGATTTTACCAGGTTTTGCCGCCTATCTGGGCCTACCTCCAGAACGGCGAAAGGGTAGTCCCCAAGAGATGTTAGCGACTGAAACCTTAACCAGGCTCAGTCGCAAAGATATGCTTAATATTATCTCCTATGCCTTGCTCAACTTAAAGGGACGGAATGTACTCGATACCAATACACGGGATGTTGGACGAGATGAATCCGGTCAAGATTACTTCCAAGAACCGCTCAAAACTCAACTATCTTTTGTTTCTAGTATTAGGAAATCGCCGACAATTCCCAACCTCGTGACGTTCTTCTTTAGCAGTCCTGTTCGCGATGCGAAGGGCAATATATTGGGGGTATTGCGGGTGACATACAATGCCACATCTGTCCAGCAGTTGGTGACTCGGGAAACTGAACGCGCAGGTGCGAAATCGTTAGCAGTTCTTTTAGATGAGCACTATATTCATCTGGCACATAGCACTACACCTGAACTCCTTTTCAAATCGATTGTGCCTTTGTCACCCTATGTTGTAGCGAAACTGCAACGCGAAGGGCGTTTGCCTAAGACTCTAACCAAAGAACTTGCAATCAATTTGCCCGACCTCAAGCAAGCATTAGACACTAAACAGCCCTATATAACCACACGATTGGCAACTACGGGTAATAATGAGTTGAGTCTCTTAGCGATCGCCCACCTGAAATATAAACCTTGGTCAGTTCTTTTCGCACAGCCCATTGCCGTTGCCCTAGCACCTGTAGAAAAACAAATACGCGATGCACTTATTTTATTAGCAATCATCACCACAATTGTAACTATCCTCGCTTTGGCGATCGCACAACTATTGACCAAGCCTGTGATTTACCTCACCGAAGCCGTTGCCCAGTTTACAGCGGGTAACTTAGATATGCGTGTGAAGATGCGATCGGCAGACGAAATCGGTCTGCTGGCGCGATCGTTCAACAGCATGGCGAGGCAAATCCAAGAATCCTTTGAAACCCTCGAAGACAAAGTGAAAGAACGAACAGCAGAACTCGCTAATGCTAATCAGGAAATCATTACACTCAACGAAAAACTCAAAGTAGACAACCTCCGCTTAGGTGCAGAATTGAATGTGGCGCGTCACATCCAGCAAATGATTTTGCCCAACTCTGAGGAACTGGAAATTGACGGACTAGATATCGCCGGATACATGGAACCCGCCGATGAAGTAGGAGGCGACTACTACGACGTGCTACAGATCAATGGTGTTGTCACACTGGCGATCGGTGATGTCACCGGACATGGCCTGGAAAGTGGCATTCTGATGCTGATGGCGCAAACCTCAGTTCGCACCCTGCAAGAGATTCGTGAACTAGACCCCGTTCGATTCCTGGATGTACTCAACCGTACCCTCTACAAAAACGTGCAGCGCATGAATTCTGAGAAAAGTCTGACGCTGGCGATTTTGAACTATTCCGAAGGACGGATCAGCATCAGCGGTCAGCATGAAGAAACGCTAGTGGTGCGAAAAAATGGAGAGGTTGAGCGCATCGACACGATGGATTTAGGTTTCCCGATCGCTTTAGATGATGATATCGCAAACTTCATCAGTCACATCCTGATTGAGCTAGAACCTGGAGATGGCGTGGTGCTATATACTGATGGCATTCCAGAAGCCTATAACATCGGCAAAAAGCAGTATGGAATTAAGCAACTGTGTGAAGTAATTAGTCAAAATTGGCACAAGTCTGCTGCAGAAGTTAAGGATGCGGTGATTGTAGATGTACGGCAACATATCGGTAAGCAGAAAGTGTTTGATGATATTACTTTGCTAGTCTTTAAGCGGCAGGCTGACGTTACTGCAAAGGGAAATTTAGTTAATAATATCATTTCCCAAAAAGAACTGCTACAATGAAGCTGAAACTTTGAGAAATATTTTATGAAAGTAAACTACAAACAAAGAATAGATTTAACAGCAGACAAGTTAAAAATAATTCTGTCCGAGCAGCAAACTCTACCTAATAAACAAAAAATTCAGGCACTTTATTGGTTAAAAACAGGAGCGAGTCAAAGCCTTACAGAGGTAGCTAAACGTCTAGGTGTACATAGAATTACTGTACATAGATGGTTAAAACAATATATTGCTGGAGGTCTGTCAGAACTGTTGGAAATACGGCAAGCAACTGGTAGACCCCGAGTAATTCCTTCAGCGGTAATAGCCGGAATATCAGAAAAATTAAGTGAAGAGTCCTGTGATTTTAAGACTTATAAAGAAATTGGTCAATGGGTAGAAGAGAACTATCAAGTCTCAGTCAAATATCAAACATTACATAAGCAAGTACACTATCGCATGAAAGCCAACTTAAAGGAACCAAAACCTGTGATTAACGAAAAAGCTCAGAAGGCAGATATCGAGTAAAAAAAAATCAAAAAATTTGCTCAAAAACGATTCAAAGGTATAAGATTAAATCTTTTGAACTAAAATCTATAGGTAAAGTAAAAGGGGATTTCAAAGCTTATTATTCAGAGAGCTATAGCAATCCTCGCATCATTTGTGAATTTCTTAGTCCCTCCCCGCGGGTTGGGGGAGAGTTGGGGTGGGGTAAAAAATTTACGACTAATTTAGTAGTGCTATATGAGCTTTAATCTATCTTACGTTTTTTGAGGTGGAGCTACTTAGAAGATGGTTTTGGAACTGCAACGGTGGTAACACGGGCATTCGGATCGAGGGCCTCACCTTGAGAGTAAATATAATCAAATGCCGATCGATCTTTAAGCATATTTGCCCGCAAAAATAGCGCGCTCCAACGGGCGATCGTTTCAATACCCACGGCTCGCTCTAAGGTAGCAGTATTGCGATCGGGCATCGCACCAGCGGGGTTATTAACATTGGTAATACCGAAGTGATTGGCACCCCTAACAGTAATCAAAGCTTTGGGTGGTGTTTGAATTTGGTCAAAGGTGCTTTGAGCTCGATCGGGCAGGGCGACACCATCGATATCGCCTTGAATCAACGCCACTGCAATGCCATCATTAGCGATGGGTACAAATTCATTAGCAATAGGATTCCGCAAGTTAGCTCCAAAAAATGCACCCGCTAAGAGTTCTTTCGGGCGCGTAAATGGCTCTTGACACAAATACAATTCTGGGAGACATTTGTTAGCAATCACTGATAACCCCACTGCACCACCAAAAGAATGACCTAATAAACCCAGGCGCTGCGTATCGATAACAGACGCAATCGGAGATGTGGGGTTTGTGTTTTCGATCGCCATTTGCGACAAAACCGCCGCCATTTGCGAAGTTTCCGGCGCCAAATTAGGGGGTGAACTGGGATTGAAGGGCGAAGGGCGCAAATGGTTCGGAACGACTACCACAAAGCCGTACCGCGCCACGTGGCTAGCGTAATCTGAATAAAATGATTTATCTACAAGCGCACCTTGCAATAAAAGTACAATGGGGAAAGAGTAATTACCGGAATTAATATCGGATGGTTTAGGATAATAAATGTCAGCTAAATCGTTATTAGCAGATATCGTCGTACTGTAAAAGCTAGTTTCTTTAAATGGCGGTGCATAATTGATTGTTGTGGCAAAGACTTTGCTAGCAAGGACAACAAACGTAGCAATTGCACAAATAATTGCTAGGGTTTTGGGCGACAAAAAATGAGGGTTGAAATTTATCATTATTTGGGGTTTGAGAGTGCGTGCATAAGCTACGGAAAAAAACAAGTCCGCGACGGTTGGTAATTTAAGGAGCGTTGCCGGAATAGGTTGCCGACTCTGTGACTAAGAGTATTAACTTGTGATTAATAGAAAGTTGTGTAAAAATTGCAAAGAAACTGACTCATAAATAAACACGATTCGTAATTTTAAACCCTTTTTGACTACTTTTATTTTAGTGGGACTTATAAGGCGGGCAAATTTTATTTATAAAAACGTTTTTTAGAGGGTGAACCGGAATTTCGATGGCTAATGTCGCCCCTTGAGCCGGTACCGAAAGACAACGCAGTTGCCCGCCGTGCTCGCCCACTACAATAGTATAGCTAATCGATAACCCCAAACCCTTTCCTTTGCCCACTTCCTTCGTTGTAAAAAAGGGGTCAAATATGCGTGGTTTAACCTCTTCGGTTATGCCCGGTCCATTATCAGTAATATAAATACCCACTTGAAAGTCGGAGAGTAACTTCGTGCAAATAGTAATAGTAGGGATTGGGCTGCTATTATCTAAATCATTTGCCCAACTTTTTTGGGATTGCAACGCCTCAATCGCATTAGTCAGGACGTTTATAAAAACCTGATTCATTCGCCCAGCGTAGCATTCTATCTTGGGCAGATCCTCATACTCTTTTACCACTTTAATTATCGTTTGATCTGCTTCATCTTGCAGCCGATGCTGCAAAATCATCAGCGTACTCTCAAGTCCTTCATGGATATCCACCGCTTTCAAGTCAGATTCATCAAGTCGGGAAAAATTCCGCAGCGATTGCACTATTTCTCCGATTCGGTCAGCTCCTATTCTCATAGAAGCAATTAACTTCGGCAAGTCATTGCTCACAAAAGTGATATCCATCGCCTCCAGTTGTTCCTGGATAGTTGCTGTGGGATTGGGGAAATCTTCTGCGTAGAGTTGCACCAGCTTCAGCAAATCTTGAGTGTACTCCGTTACCGGAGAGAGGTTCCCTTTAAT
Source organism: Microcoleus sp. S13_B4 (assembly GCF_036700885.1). NCBI lineage: Bacteria > Bacillati > Cyanobacteriota > Cyanophyceae > Oscillatoriales > Microcoleaceae > Microcoleus > Microcoleus sp. S13_B4. The sequence goes on along the minus strand of NZ_JAUBPU010000021.1, from coordinate 21,979 downwards.
GAAGCTAATCGGATTGTTAATTTCGTGAGCTACCCCCGCTACGACATTCCCCAAACTTGACATTTTCTCACTTTGGATGAGTTGAGCTTGTGCATTTTGTAACTGTTGTAGAGCCTGCTTTAGTTGTTGGGATTTCTCTCGTTCCTTAGCCTCGGACTCCTGCAATCGCGCATTTTGCTCGTGCAATTTTTTTTGCAAACGCTGAAGAGTTAGTTGATTTTCGACACGAGCTAAAACTTCTTCTAAATGAAATGGCTTGGTGATGTAATCTACTCCTCCAACAGCAAAGGCTGTGACTTTATCCAACACTTGATCTAGGGCGCTCAAGAAAATAACTGGAATACCCGAAGTTCTGCAATCCGCTTTTAGGTGTTCACAAACTTCGTAGCCATTCATCTGGGGCATCGTGATGTCGAGCAAAATCAAATCGGGTGGGGTAGAACGTGCTGCTTTTAATGCCATTTCGCCGTTTATTACGCCCCGAACTTTATATCCTTTGTCGCTCAACATAGTGGATAAAAGACGCAGGTTGTCGGGGGTATCGTCAACCACTAAAAGATTGGCAACATGAGAGTCTAATTGCTGGCTGTTCATGGGATAAATTTTTCTGTTAAGGTCGTAATTTTATCAAAACGAAAGTTATTAATCCAATCGGTCAATACCTGCGCCGAAGAAGGATCGGATTCAGGGATTGCGGCAACCAAATTTAAAATTAGCTCTGCATCAGCATCGATAGCTGCTTGATGTAACTGTGTCACCCACTCCGCAGGGAGTGTCGCCAAAGTTGTCCTTAAATTTTCAGTTGTTTCCCCTGCTTTTACACTCAAGTCTTGACCCTCAAGCTGAGATAATGTAAAGTTCGGTAAATCTTCATAAATATACTGTACCCCTAAATGTTCAGCCATTTTCGCAAAAATAACTTCTTCTCGGAAAGGCTTGCTCACAAAATCATCACAGCCTGATGCTAAAACAATGGCTCGCTCTTCCTCAAAAGCGCTAGCGGTCAACGCAACAATCGGGGTAGCCTCCTCTTGAACCTTGGCTTTAATTTGTCTGGTGGCCTCATACCCGTCTATCACAGGCATTTGCATATCCATCCAAATTAGGTGAGGCTTCCAAGTTTCCCAGATTCTAATAGCTTCTTCACCATTTACTGCTTCGCGCACCTCCAAGCCAAGCGGTTCGAGAAGATTAACCAATAGCAAACGACTTTCCCATTTATCATCAACTACCAAGATGCGATATGGGGTTTGGTTGGGTTCTAAACCAATTACCCGTTTTCTTGATTGTCGAGGTTGAATTTCAGCCATGTCAGGCGAGCTAATTTGGATATTAAAACTAAAAATCGTTCCTCGATTCAAGGTACTGCTGACGGTAATGTCTCCTCCCATCAGTTGTACGAATTGTCGGCTGATGGGTAAACCCAAGCCGGTTCCTTCTTGAGATTTCCGACCCGCGTCAGTTTGTACAAAAGCCTCAAATAGAGAATCTACCTCAGTAGGAGCAATGCCGTGGCCAGTGTCTTCCACTTCAAACGTAATAGTCCGTGGTTCGTTCTCTGTTGCCGACTTGTGTGTCGCACTAATTGCTGCAACCCGAAGTGCCACAATTCCCTTGGTCGTAAATTTTATCGCATTTCCTAGCAGATTAATCAAGACTTGACGCAATTTACTTTCGTCAGTTTTTACATACTGAGGAATATTAGGATTGATGTGTAAACTAAGTGCTAAACCTTTTGAATCTGCTTTGAGTTTGAGCATTTCTTCGAGAGAAGTAAGCAAATAATACAGGTCAAAGCTAGTAGGATTTAAGGTAATCTGACCAGCCTCAATTTTGGACATTTCCAGCACATCATTAATCAGGGTCAGCAAATGCTCGCCAGAGCGACTAATGATGCCGATCTGTTCCTGCTGTATGTGAGAAAGGGATGAGTCGCGGCCCAGCACTTGGGTAAAGCCGAGAATTGCATTGAGGGGAGTTCGCAGTTCGTGACTCATTTTTGATAAAAATTCGCTTTTAGCCTTGTTAGCCGCATCTGCTACTTCTTTGGCTTGTTGTAAGGCTGCCTCTGCTTTTTTACTTTCCGTAATATCGCTTGCTGTGCCAGTTATCCCTAGAATATTTCCCTTGGAATCCTGCTGCACAATTGCATTTGCCTGGAGATTGATAGGTCTGCTGTCTTTAGCTAATTGTATAGTTTCATACTGAAAGACGGACTCTCCTTTCAGCATACGTTGGAATATCTCATTATCTTTGGGAAGTTGTTCAGGTGGTTTGAAATCAGTGAATTTTCGCCCTATCATTTCTTCAGGGCAGTAGCCAAAAATATGTTTGACAGCAGCGTTGACGAAGGTATAACGCCCTTCAGCATCAACTGACCAAATCATATCCTGCGATGTTTCAACTAAATCGCGATATTTCCCCTCGCTTTCTTTGAGCGCTTCTTCTACCCTTTGACGCTCGGTGATGTCGTTAGTGACTAAGAGAATACACGCTTCTCCACCTAGCTCAATAATATCTGATGATACCAGCATCTTCCTCACCTCGCCTGATGAAGTACGACAATCTAATTCGTGATTGCGAAGCACTCCTGATTCTTGCAATAGTTGTCTGTATCTGTCACGTTCTTCTAAATTAACCCAAAGATTCAACTCAATTGCTGTAAAACCAATTACCTGTTCGCGAGAGTAACTAAAAGTGCTGAGGAAACTGTCGTTCACTTCGATGTAGCGTCCATCTGCTAACCTGGCGATCGCGATCGGGTTAGGACTGGAACGAAAGGCTTTAGAAAACTTTTCCTCAGACTGGCCCAACGCTATTTCTGCCTGCGTTCTGATAGCCATTTCCTGTTGCAATTCTTGGGTTCTTTCTATAACCTTACGTTCCAGCGTTCGCGAGTATTCCCCTAATTGGTCATAGAGTTGGGCATTTTTAAGAGAAATTGCCGCTAGGGAACACAACATTCTGACTAATGACAAACGGTTGGGAGTAAACGCGCTTGTAGTTAAATTATTTTCTAAGTAAACAAGACCGATAAGTTGACCTTGCCCTTGAATAGTAGCACACAAAACGGACTTAGGTTGATGCAATTTAATGTAAGAATCCTTGAGAAAGTTTTCAGATATACGCGCGTCATCCAGAACGACATCTTGTTGAGTTCTGGCAACATAATTAATTATGGAAAGTGGGACTAATAAGCTGTTTTGAACCGACACAGGTTGAGGCACAAATACTTGGTCTGACTCAAGTGTCCCCCCTGCTTCTATCCACAGCTCACTTCCTCTATCTAAGATGAGAAAGCCAGAACTTGCGCCTGCATTTTCTAAGACAATTTTTAGTAATTTTGCTAGTAAGTTGTTGAGAACAATTTCCCCAGCAAGCACTTGCGAGGCTTTCATCACTGTCGCCAAATCTAGTATGCTTGTATCGGTCATTGTGGTTGAAGTGATCGGCTGGGTGCTGTTTATAGATACAGTCTCTCGCTTCGCAATGCTTTGAAGTAACTGCGGATATCTTTCTTCTAAGTGTCGAACCTTGGCTTTAGCTCCCCAACGGGCATAACAGTAATATGCTTCCTGCATATAGCTGGCGGCTACTTTTTCTTTGCCCCAGTCCAGGTAGAACTTGGCAGCTAGTTCGTTGGCGATCGCTTCTTCTTGAAGGTATTTGTTTTCTTTGGCTCCTACGATCGCGAGATCATAGAATTCTAGGGCTTCTTTTTTTTGATTGAAAACTCGATGTTTTTCCGCTGCCACCAGATAATATTTATGCTCATAGTTCATCGGAGCGTGCTGCATCCAAAGCTGCATTTTTTCCTGATTGGCATCAACCTGACTTAGGTAGTGCGATCGCTCTTCCAAACTGACGTTGGGGTAGTTCGCCAGCAGTGCTAGGGATTGGTAGAAGTGCAAAGCGACGAAATTTTCTGACCCAACGTTATAGTAAATAGCTGCCTTAGCTGCACTCTCCACTGCTTCCTCGAAGTCTTCGAGCAAATAAAACAGAATTGTATTTGCTAAAAAAGCATGGAACAGAGCAATGAGATCGTTATGCTCTAGGAGTTGCGATAACATGGTAGATTCGTCAAATCTCTCACCAATTAACTTGAGCGGATTGACTGCTTTTCCTAACAAATTAAACAATAATTGATACCAAATTTGTGATATAGAAATAGAGTGTTCACATTTCAAATACAGCAACAATTCATGGTATTTTTTGTGTTCGCTTTCAACTGTTTCTAGATTTTGTCCCGCCAGGAATATGTAGAAACAATAGTTGGTGATGCAGTAACCTGTATATTCGTAATTCCCGCTTTCTAGACCAATCTGTACCCCCTCGGCAAGAGGAGATAAACTTTCTCGTAAAGGCTCCTTCCAATGGTGGACGAAGGTGTAAAACATATTATAGGTAACAACTTTGTGTTCCCTGGTTTCAAAGTGTTTGAGCAGTTGCAGTGCCAGCCGCCCTGCTTGATATCCGATATCAATGTTGCCCAAAGGGCCGCATAAGAGCGTGCCATACCAAGCATAGGTTGCTGATGCCAAAGGAGAGTGACCGCCTTCTACACAAAGTTTCACTTGTCTGACGATTACTGGCAGCAGAATTTGCGGTCTGCCTGCTAGAACAGGAGCAAAGCTGACTTTAAGAATCCGCATGGCTGCTAGTTGTGCGGGGTCAGTCATGGTGGGGTAGTCTTCCAGGCATTCTACAGCGGGCAATTCCACTAAAAATTCCTGCTCGGTCAGGTTAACTGGGTAGCCCAGTAGTTCCAATGCGTGCAAACCCGTATCAATGGCATCGTTCAATTGGTGTTGCGCCATGTGAAGTAGGATCTTAATTTCATAAGCGGGGATACGATGGAGCAGCGTTTTCCCGTGCTGCAACACCATTTCAACTAAGGTATTTGCGGCCCCGAAATTGGTGTTGAGATATTGGGTCTCTGCCGCTTCCACAACGATTTCTAAAGTCAAATCGTACTGAGTTTGCCAGCTCTCGCCTGAGAGCAAATCCATCGCCGTACTTAGGTATTTCACGGCTGCGGCATAGGCTGTGGATGCTTTGGCTTTCCGGCCTGCCATCAAGTTCAACCGCGCTAGTTCTTCGAGTTCCGCTGGTTGAGAAATTAACTCCAATCCTATATTCAATTGGTTGACAATGGCAAAAATCTGCTCTTCCCGTTCTTGAATCGGAGTATTTTGGAGCAACAATTGCCCGATTTTCAGGTGAGTTGCCTGTTTTTGGTCTGTGGCAATTAAAGAATAAGCAGCTTGCTGGACGCGATCGTGCAAAAAACGATAGGCAACCGTTTGAGTAGTAGCTCGATCGATATTGTCTTCTTCCCCTACATAAAATTTATAAATCTCACTCTGAGGTAAAACCAAACTTTCCTGTAAAGTTTTCCATAAAGCCGTTGCCGTTTCAGTCTCCGATATTTGGGAAACAATTGCTAATGTTGTCAGATCGAACTGATTGCCAATGCAAGCGGCTAATTTTAAAACCTCCTGAGTTTCCACGGGTAATTTCTGTAACTGCTGCGCCATGAATTCAACCACATCATCCGTGAGGGCTGCTTCTGTAATTTTGCTGATATCGCACTGCCAATAGCCTGCTTTGATATCGAAAATAATCAATTCATCTTGATGCAAGGCCTTGAGAAACTGCGTCGCAAAAAATGGGTTGCCTTTTGTCTTCTGATACACCAATTCCGTCAGCGGTTCTGCTAATTTAGGAGAACAAGTCAGCGTATCTGCTACTAATTGATTCAAACTGGTTCGAGCCAGAGGTGCAAGTGTGATGGTATTGACCGTTGCCCCTGTTTTAGTGACTTCATCTAGGGTCAACATCAAGGGATGGGCAGCGGAAACTTCATTGTCTCGATACGCTCCAATTAGTAGCAGGTGACTGGACTGGGATTCACCTATGAGCAACTGCATCAATTTTAAAGATGCCGAATCCGCCCATTGTAAGTCATCCAGAAACATCACTAAGGGATGCTCTTTTGTGGTAAAGACAGATATAAATTTTTGGAATAGTAAATTGAACAGATTTTGAGCAGCTATCCCTGATAATTCTGGAGCAGGGGGTTGTTGTCCGATAATCCGTTCTAGTTCGGGAATGACTTCAATAATAACTTGTCCGTTGTCGCCCAATGCTACCAGGATTTTAGTCTTCCACTGCTCAATTTTAGCATCCGATTCGCTCAATAATTGCCCCATCAAATCTCGAAATGCTTGCACAAAAGCACTGAAAGGAATGTTGCGCTGAAATTGGTCGTATTTGCCTTTAATAAAATAACCGCGCTGACGAACTATCGGTTTATGAACTTCATTCACGACTGCCGTTTTACCAATGCCCGAAAAACCTGCCACCAGCATCATTTCCGTGCTGCCCCTACTGACTCTTTCAAAAGCAGCTAATAAATTATCAACTTCAATTTCTCTGCCGTAGAGCTTTTCTGGGATGAGGAAACGGTCTGTAATATCCCGCGTTCCCAATGCAAAGATATCAATGTTACCTGTTTTTTGTAATTGAGCAAGACAAATCTCTAAATCGTGCTTAAGTCCTAATGCAGTCTGATAGCGATTTTCTGCATTCTTCGCCATCAATTTACTGACTATTTGGGATAAAATTAGGGGAACGTCGAGAGCGATTTCGTACACCGGAATCGGCTCTTTGGCTAGATGACAATGCACTAACTCCATAGGGTCGTCTGACTCGAAGGGTAACTGTCTTGTCAACAATTCATAGAAGGTCACACCCAGGGAATAAAAGTCACTCCGATAGTCAATACCTCGATTCATTCTTCCTGTCTGTTCTGGGGAGAGATAAGCTAAGGTTCCTTCAAGGATGTTGGGATTATGGATTTCTTGGGTTTCTCTCGGCAGCAGGGAGGCGATGCTAAAGTCAATCAGTTTAATTTGTTTAGTTTCGGGATGAATCAGGATATTGGCGGGTTTGATATCTTTATGAATAACTCGGTTTTGGTAGAGAGAGTGGAGAATATCTGCTAGTTGCAAGGCTAGGTGTAGACAGTTTTCTAAAGATAAAGATTTACAGGGTTGGTTTTGATCGGTTGCTGCCTTGAGATAACTACAGAGGGAAACTCCTCCACAGTCCTCCATTATCAAAGCATAGGCGTTTTTGTAAGGCGCTAAATCGAGTGGCTTAACAATACTGGGGAGGTGGAGATTTTTGGCAATGGTATATTGGTTGCGGAATTGCAGTAGTTCGCTGAAGCTTGGGTATTCGTTTCGCAGCAGTTTGATGACGACTGGAGTGCGATCGCTCTCCCGAACACCCCGATACACTAGAGTGCGAGAGCCTGCATAGAGTTGTTCTGTTATGCGATACCCCGGCAGGTCAGTAATTGTCTCCATTTTCCAGTCCTCAATAAATTGGGGGTTAGTATATCTCTAGTTTACTCAGTAAACCTGGAAAGTTCTCAATTGCCTTTAATCTGTTTGAACTTGTCAGTCCGCGTTCTGTACGAACGATCGCAGCTCGTTCGATACTGAAGCCATATTATTAATTGTTTTACGGCTTTAGATTACCAACTGATAATAAGCGGCAAGCCCGGTCGGAAATCTACCTGTTGTCCCTGCACTTCTCCATCAAAACCAAGCTCCACAAAATACTCGGTTCCTATCCGTAAGTTGACCTGATTTGTCTCAAGCACTGCTTGAAGTTCAGGTGACGGATTATTGGCAGCAGGACTGACTAATTCTACGCGAGTAATTTCGCGCCAACCAACACCATGCTCCAAAGGCTGTGACTTATCAGTAGAGTATTGATCTGGACGTTTACCAAAGGGAATTTGGAAAAGCATGGGCTCAGTCAAAACCTCACTATTTGTACCCACCGCGATACTCATCGTTTCAGGTAAATAAGGTGGACGATATGCCCAACTAGAAAATGCAACTGTGTCCTCAGAACCTTTGGCTGGACGCAAACAGATGCCAAACGGACACGCACCATTATTCCGATTTGTCGATCGCTCCCAAAGACGAGTCAGATGAATTGGTTCAGACTTCGCCTCTTCTGGATCGTGAATCCATAACAATTCCAACATTGCGTTATGGAAAAAGAAACAGCGATTGGTTGTACCTTGTCCGCGATGAATGCGAGATCCACCCTCCACTAAACCGAAAGATGATAAACCATTAGCTTCGGAAGCACCAATATCAGTAAGGATGAAAAGATGGTCGAATTCAAATGTCATAGCATTGTTCAGAGAATCAATCGCTCAATTAATTTTAATCCTCTGTGATTGCTTTTTTTGCGATCGCCACGCTTATGCTGCATAGCGTACTGTACCAAAGTATCAAACCTCTACTCAGTCAATCTTTCCCAATCTAAAATCTAAAATCTAAAATCTAAAATCGCGCAATCGATAGTCCCAAACCTCTACTCAGTCAATCTTTCCCAATCTAAAATCTAAAATCTAAAATCTAAAATCGCGCAATCGATCGCCCCAACCTTCCCCAAGCTTCAAGTTACAACTAGATTGAGGAACCATCAGCCGGCATCCGGCAGTCTCAACATCCAGTTACCGACAATTCTGCTAGAGTCAGGTCATCATCCAGTGCATCTTGTAGAGACGCGATTCGCAGCCTCTGCCCCGAAAGCAGTAAAATCCCATCAGCTTGTCACCTGCCACCCGATCGGCAATAACTTAAAAATTAAGGTAGTTTGAAAATAATCGCCCAAAATTGAAAGAAGTCTTGACATCTAACCTACACTCTCTAACTTAGACCCTCTAGCTGCGCTGCCATCCATATTTAAAAGATGCCATGTCAACCTTAGTCATCGTCGAATCTCCGACCAAAGCCCGCACCATCCGCAACTTCCTGCCCTCCACCTACCGTGTAGAGGCATCGATGGGCCATGTCCGCGACCTACCATCCTCCGCCGAAGAAATACCAGAAGCCGTTAAAGGAGAAAAATGGGCGCAACTGGGCGTAAACGTGGAAGCAGACTTTGAACCCCTCTACGTCATCCCGAAAGATAAAAAGAAAATTGTTAAAGAACTCAAAGACGCCCTCAAAGACGCCACAGAACTGATTCTAGCCACTGACGAAGACCGGGAAGGCGAAAGCATTTCCTGGCATTTGCTGCAAATCCTCAAACCCAAAGTTCCCATCAAGCGGATGGTGTTTCACGAAATCACCCGCGAAGCTATCCGCGACGCTTTAACTCACTGCCGGGATATCGACAATCGAGTAGTACAAGCCCAAGAAACTCGCCGAATTCTCGACAGACTCGTCGGTTACACACTCTCTCCGCTACTGTGGAAAAAAATTGCTTGGGGTTTGTCCGCCGGTAGAGTGCAGTCAGTCGCTGTACGCCTGTTGGTGCGCCGGGAACGGGAACGCCGCGCCTTCCGCCAAGGTAGTTACTGGGATTTAAAAGCCCTTTTGGAAAAGGGCAAAATTTCCTTTGATGCCAAACTCGTGACAGTCGGCAATGTAAAAGTTGCAAACGGCAGCGATTTTGATGAAAATACCGGGCAAATTATCGCAGGCCGCCGCGTACTTTTGCTGAACGAAGAACAGGCGCGGGCCTTACTCTCACGCATTCAAAACAAACCTTGGACTGTCACCAATCTCGAAGAACGGCCAGTCACCCGCAAACCCTCGCCGCCGTTTACGACCTCGACTTTGCAGCAGGAAGCTAACCGCAAGCTGCGGCTGGGTGCGCGGGAAACCATGCGAATTGCCCAAAGTCTGTACGAACGCGGTTTTATCACCTATATGCGGACGGATTCGGTGCATTTATCCGAACAGGCGATCGCAGCGGCGCGCAGTTGCGTGCAAGAACTTTACGGCAGCGAATACCTCAGCCCCCAACCGCGCAAATATACGACGAAAAGCAAAGGTGCCCAGGAAGCCCACGAAGCTATCCGTCCCGCCGGTAGCACTTTTCGGACTCCCCAGCAAACGGGATTAGATGGGATTGATTTCCGCCTCTATGATTTGATTTGGAAGCGGACTGTGGCTTCTCAAATGGCCGATTCCCGCCAAACTCACGTCACGGTACAAACTCAAGTAGAAGATGCCGGTTTCCGTTCCAGCGGCAAACGCATTGATTTTCCGGGCTTTTTGCGGGCATACGTGGAAGGTTCCGACGATCCGAATGCGGCGTTGGAAGACCAAGAGGTGATTTTGCCGGCGCTGAAGGTGGGGGATAAACCTAATTGTAAGGATTTAGGGGCAGTTGGCCACGAAACTCAACCTCCCGCCCGCTACACGGAAGCTTCTCTGGTCAAAATGCTCGAAAGCGAAGGTGTGGGCCGTCCGAGTACCTACGCGAGTATTATCGGTACAATTGTCGATCGGGGATATGCGAAATTAATAGCTAACGCCCTAATTCCCACATTCACCGCTTTCGCCGTCACGACTTTATTGGAAACACATTTTCCCGATTTAGTAGACACCGGTTTTACTTCCCGAATGGAACAAACCCTCGATGAAATTGCCACCGGCGAAGCTAAATGGCTGCCGTATTTGGACAAGTTTTATCGAGGGGAAACTGGGCTGGCAACTCAAGTCAAAGAACAGGAAAATCAAATCGATGCCAAAGTTGCCCGAACTGTGGTATTGGAGAATATATCCGCCAAAGTGTGCATCGGCAAATTCGGCGCATATCTGGAATCTGAAAGCGAAGAAGGCTTGGTAAAAGCATCGATTCCCCAAGATTTGACGCCGGCCGATTTAGACCCGGAACAAGTGGAGTTTCTGTTAAAGCAAAAAACGGAAGGCCCGGAAAAATTGGGTCTTCACCCGGAAACCGGGGAACCGATTTATGTGCTGATTGGCAGTTATGGGCCATACGTTCAGTTAGGGGATATTTCGGAAACGAACAAGAAACCGAAGCGGGCTTCTTTACCGAAGGGGACGGATAAGGATAAGGTGACGCTGGATATGGCGGTGAGTTTGTTGACTTTACCCCGCTTGTTGGGCACTCACCCGGAGACGGGGGCGAAGGTGCAAGCTAATTTGGGGATGTACGGGCCTTATGTGGTGCATGACCAGGGTAAGGTGGGGAAAGATTATCGATCGATCAAACCGCCTGATGATGTTTTGACTATAATGCTCGATCGGGCATTGGAAATGTTGGCGCAGCCGAAAGCCGCCCGCGGCAGCAGCAAAACAGCTACACCTTTGAAGGAATTGGGCGCCCATCCAGAATCGGGAGAACTTATCAATGTTTACGACGGCCGTTATGGGCCCTACGTCAAACACGGCGATATCAATGCTTCTTTGGCTAAGGATGAATCTGTGGAGAATTTCACCTTACAAAAAGCACTGGATTTGTTAGCAGCGAAGGAAGCAGCGGGCGGCGGAAAATCTAGCAGCAAGTCGAAGAAGTCAACTAAGACTGCGGCGAAGTCTGAGACTGCAACGAAGAAGACTGCGGCGAAGAAAACGACTGCTAAAAAGACGGAGACTGCCGTGAAGAAAACGACTGCGGCAAAGTCGGAAACTGCGACAACAGCAAAGAAAACTACTGCTAAGAAGACGGCGACTGCGACAGCGACTAAGAAGAAAACCAACTGAAATTAGTTTAGTTTTTACTCATCCAGAAACCCGGTTTATTAAAAAAACCGGGTTTCTTTATTTATAAAACACTAGACAACATGGCAAAAATAGGTTGGTAGTAAGGACTGAAGTCTTTAAAATTCTCTTCTCTTCCTTTGTGCCATCAGCGTCTTCGTGGTTCGCCCGCCCCTATTTTTTTTGAGACATATCAATTCCAACTCTTGTCAAGCCTAGCTTTTTAGCTTACTTGTTACCCATCGGCAAAATCATCCTATTTACTTATTGACAATTGCTCCTCTCTTTTGAATTGTCATGGATCGAACATATAAGGTTAAAAATTGTATCATAAGCAACAGAAAGTACCCAATCTTTTATGTACCGCTCTACAATGGACAAAAGAAACAAGATTAAGAGGCGCGATCGATATGGATATGAATATGGATATGAATGGAAACCTAGACTGGGAAGAAGCATTTGAGTACAGAGCGGGCTTAACAGTAGAGTTGAAGTCCCAGCCAGGGGTTTTGCATACGATCGCTTACTATGAAGTGATGATGGTACCGCCCATCTGGTTAGAAAATGACCCGCGTCCCCGCTATCCTCACGAACTGCGAGTCGTTACCCACCAGCCAACTGTGTCCAATGTTTGCCGGATTTCACAGTGTCCTGTTTTAGTCGCCTCCTAGGTTTTTTCAGCGGGAAATATGCGCGATGGCATCTAGCCAGCAATCAAACCGATGCAGTGATTTTCGGGTTGAGGTTGCTTGAGTTTACTTGGTGGTGATCGGCTAAGTAGTCGTAGGGTGCGCCGCCATGAACAATCCCTAACGCAGCATATCGACAATCTCACAGATCCGCACCTGTGCGATCGAGAGCCGATGTAAACAAACTCAACACTTATTTTCTAGCCAAACTTTGTAAAAATGGTATTATTTTAGGGTTTCGGTAATTCCTTTCCCTATCCATAACCGCACGTTGGTCTAAAATCTCCTCAGCGACCAGAAAGGCGATATGGGCGATCGACTTTCACCAAAAAACTGCGGTAATCCAAAAGTATATTGGTACAAATCGTAGAAATCCATCTTGATATTAATCAGAGTTGTTTGAGGTTTTTCCTAGGGTGACTAATTCGGTTTATTAACACAAAAGTGACCACTTTAACCATAAAAATTAAATTGGTATGTTAAGATGATACAATCCCTTACCATACTTGATTTCAATTATGGCTGAAAAATTAATAGTTAGAAACTTTGCTGGCATCAAGGATTTGGAGATTGAAATCAAGCGAATAAATATACTTATTGGCCCTCAAGCCAGCGGTAAAAGTGTTTGCGCTAAACTTCTATTTTATTTTAAGAACTTTGTATGGGAAATTTTATCGGTTGTAAATAATGAGCAGACAAAACGCAATCTAGATTCAAACTATTCCAAGACGTTTGAGGAATATTTTCCTCCTGATTCTTGGGGAAAACAAGATTTTTTCATCAGGTATGAAATTTCCAATGTTTTTATAGAAGTTAGTAGAAAACAGGATACCAAAGGTAGAATTTCCCTCAGCTATTCAGATTTTTTCAAGAAAGAATTGGCAGACCTACGCAATTTGCTAAAAAAAGGAAGAGAGAAAAGCTCGGAAATAGCTCCTAGTTTTGATATTATTTATAGTTCACTTTTTAGCCAAAAAATTTTAAAAGATCACTTAGTAGAAAGTTTAGGCAGGTCCATTGGTCGAGAGGCAGCCTTCAATCAGCTTTTTATTCCTGCTGGCCGCTCATTTTTCTCTAATATTCAGAGCAATATTTTTTCTATTATGTCAAGCAATAATACCTTAGATCCATTTCTAAGATCGTTTGGCTCAACATACGAAGGGATAAAAAATTTGCGTATACAATATAAAATTGCTCCTGAAGATAAATATACAAAAGATATACTAGAGGAAATAAACAGGCTAATAGAGCAGTCTTTATGTGGTAAGCATATACAGGAAAAAGGCAAAGATTTTCTGGAGGTGGCAGATGGAAGACGTATTAGTATTGCGAACTCATCTTCCGGTCAACAGGAAACATTGCCTCTGACAATTATGCTAGCTGCACTACCTTTACTAGCTTCCCCTCCTGTCGGTCAGACAGTGTATATTGAGGAGCCGGAAGCGCATTTATTTCCAAGTGCACAGCGTAATATTATTGAATTGATCGCTACTGTCTTTAATTCTCGCAAAGAGCAACTTCAATTCTTTATAACTACCCATAGTCCTTATGTCCTGACAGCACTTAATAATCTGCTCCAGGCTGGGCTTCTTTATGAAGAGTCCAGCGAAGATATACAACATCAACTAGAAAAGATTGTATCTAGATACAAATCCTTAGAGGTTTCCGATCTCTCAGCCTATGTTTTGAGCGATGGAAAATGCAATAGTATTGTGTGTCCTGATACTGGGTTGATTGATGCGCGAGTGATTGATTCTGTTTCTGATGAACTAGCTATTGAATTCGATCAACTTCTCAACTTAGTTTGAATCGTATATGAAAGAAATTCTTCCAGAGTGTGAGGAACGTAGATCGGACACCAAGATTGTCTTGCAGGAAAACAAAAGTAAAATAACGTTCCTCAACCCGAATCAAGACGAAATATTAAAAATTAAGGTTGATGGCTGCGTTATTAGTGACAATGAGACTTTGCGTTGCGACTACGCACTCATTCCTTCTGATGCAGTAGAAATATATGTAGAGTTGAAAGGAAGCGATATTGCACAGGCGGTTAAACAAATAGAATCAACTATTAAATTACTTTCGGAAAATCCCCAAAAGATTAAGAAGCTATGTTTTGTCGTATCTACACGAGTGCCAAAACAGACAACAAGTATACAACAGCTACAAAGTCAGTTTAAGAAAAACTTTAATGCTAGTTTCCGAATCAAGAATATTCAAGATGAGTATGATTTAAGTAAGTCCACAAGCTAAACTAACGAGAACTTTGATATGACGAACATACAAAACTTTAGCAGAAAAGGAGTCAGCAGACGATCGCCCTGCCTCAACTAAATTTGAGTTCGGATTTATTATAATTAATTCTGGCATCTACCTTAAGAAATATCTTTTCTGGACTTCCACAACACATCCCACCACTCCCAACATATACTACGGATCAGTGTGCAGTGCACACCCTACAAAAACTTTTGTGTAAATCCTATTTTCTATTGCTGAATTCCTTGAACCCCGCAATTTTACGCCTTTTTTTCCTCAGAATTGTGCGAGATTTAGCCAGAAATTAACATTGATTTAAACTTTAATGTAAACATAAACGAGCTAGAATTCAAGAGTTTGCGTGGAAGACATCGAGTTTAAAGACAAAATGTCACAAATAACAAATTAATATCGATCGCACTTCTCGATCGCACTTTACAAAACAACCAAAACTCAGGAGTCAATCGCCGATGATGCTAGGAACAACCGAGATTCCGCAATTAAAGCCGCTTTCAGACTCAGAACTACACAAAATGAACGCCTACTGGCGCGCGGCAAACTACCTATCCGTCGGACAAATCTATCTCCTCGACAACCCCCTACTCAAAGAACCACTCAAACTCGAACACGTCAAACCCAGACTCCTCGGACATTGGGGCACCACTCCAGGCCTCAACTTCATCTACGTTCACCTCAACCGCCTGATCAAAGCCCAAGACTTAAACGCTATCTACATCGCAGGCCCCGGACACGGCGGGCCGGGCTTGGTCGCCAACACCTATCTCGAAGGCACTTATACCGAATATTACTCGAACATTTCCCAAGATGAAGAGGGTATCAAAGGGCTGTTCAAACAGTTCTCCTTTCCCGGCGGTATCCCCAGCCACGTCGCCCCGGAAACCCCCGGTTCGATTCACGAAGGCGGCGAACTCGGCTACGCCCTCGTCCACGCTTACGGGGCGGCCTTCGACAATCCCGATTTGATTGTGGCGGCCGTTGTCGGCGACGGGGAAGCGGAAACCGGCCCGCTGGCTGCTAGCTGGCACTCTAACAAGTTTCTCAACCCGGTTCGGGACGGGGCCGTGTTGCCGATTCTGCACTTGAACGGCTACAAAATTGCCAATCCAACGCTGTTGGCCCGCATTCCGCAAGAGGAATTGGAAAGTTTGATGGTAGGTTACGGCTACAAACCTTATTGGGTGGAAGGTTCAGACCCGGAAACCATGCACCAGTTGATGGCTGCAACTCTCGATACCGCGATCGGCGAAATTAAGGCGATTCAGGAAAAAGCCCGGACGGAGGGCTATTCGGGCCGTCCCCAGTGGCCGATGATTGTGATGAAAACTCCCAAAGGCTGGACGGGGCCGAAGGATGTTGACGGTAAGAAAACTGAGGATTATTGGCGATCGCACCAAGTTCCACTTTCGGAAATGGCTTCTAAGCCGGGACACGTCCAACTCCTGGAAGATTGGATGAAAAGCTACAAGCCGGAAGAACTTTTCGACGAAAATGGCAAGTTAATTCCCGAATTGGCGGAACTCGCACCCAAGGGATCTCGACGGATGGGGGCAAATCCCCACGCTAACGGCGGCCTGCTGCTGCGAGACTTGAAAATGCCGGAATTTGAAGACTTTGCCGTTGACGTGCAAAAACCGGGCACTGTAATGGGAGAAGCAACCCGCGTTTGCGGCCGCTTCCTGCGAGAGGTGATGACACTGAATCAGGAAAACGCGAATTTCCGCATTGTCGGGCCTGACGAGACGGCCTCAAACCGCCTCGATCCGGTGTTTGAAGTGACGAACCGGGTGTGGGCGGGGGAAATTTTGCCCGAAGACGACCACATCTCCCCCGACGGCCGGGTGATGGAAGTCCTCAGCGAACATCTATGTCAGGGATGGCTGGAAGGCTATTTGCTGACGGGACGCCACGGCTTTTTCTCTTGTTACGAAGCGTTTATTCACATTATCGATTCGATGTTCAACCAACACGCCAAGTGGTTGAAAACTACTAACGATATTCCTTGGCGCCGACCGATCGCCTCTCTCAACTACCTGCTAACTTCTCACGTTTGGCGGCAAGACCACAACGGTTTTTCTCACCAAGACCCGGGTTTTATCGACCACGTAATTAACAAGAAAGCGGAGGTTGTGCGGGTTTATTTGCCGCCGGATGCGAACACTTTGCTGTCTGTAACGGATCACTGTCTCCGCAGCCGCCACTATGTCAACGTGATTATTGCAGGGAAGCAGCCGGCATTGCAGTATTTGGATATGGATGCTGCAATTAAACACTGTACCGCCGGCATCGGTATTTGGGAGTGGGCCAGCAATGATAAAGGTGGCGAACCGGATGTGGTGATGGCTTGCGCGGGTGATGTTCCGACGCTGGAAACTTTGGCTGCTGTTGACATTCTCCGCCGAGATTATCCGGATTTAAAAGTGCGGGTGGTTAATGTGGTGGATTTGATGACTCTTCAGCCTTCGACAGAACATCCTCACGGTTTGTCTGACAAGGATTTTGATGCTTTGTTCACGAAAGATAAGCCGGTGATTTTTGCTTTTCACGGCTATCCTTGGCTGATTCACCGATTGGCTTACCGCCGGACGAATCACTCGAATATTCACGTTCGGGGTTACAAGGAAGAGGGTACGACTACGACGCCGTTTGATATGGTGGTGGTTAATGACCTCGATCGATTCCATTTAGTTGGAGATGTACTCGATCGCGTTCCGAAACTGAGTTCTGTAGCAGCTTACGGCAAACAAGCCATCCGTGACAAGCTGATCGAGCACACGCAGTATATCACCAAGCACGGCGATGATATGCCGGAAATCCGCGACTGGAAGTGGCCGCACGCGGGCCCGGTTTCGCCGGAACCGCCGCAGGAAACGACTGATCCGGGGGCGACTGCAGAACAAACCGTGCGATCGGGTGCACCGGGCTAGCGATATTCTGGGTAGGGACACGGCAATGCCGTGTCCGGCACAGGATCGTGGATTAGGACACGGCAGTGCCGTGTCCCTACGGGATTCCATTTGTTTGAGAATAAATCTGCCGTAATTCAGGATTTAGATATCCACAAGGGATTGGTCATGCTTAAAGAAATAGAAATCCAAAATTTTAGGTGCTTTGAGCAAATCAAAATTTCTGGTTTTGAAAGAGTAAATTTAATCGGCGGTAAAAACAATGCCGGCAAGACAGCCTTGCTAGAAGCAATTTTTCTCTATAAAGATCCGGACGGTAGAAGTATATTTGCATTAAAAACGCTGAGAAGGGAATCCTTAGAATCTATAGAACCGATAGAACCGATTGAATCGATAGAACCGATTGAATTAATACAATCCAGATTTAAGAGGGGATGGGAAAACTTTTTTTATTCCCAGAACAAAGACGCAGCTATAGTAATTCACGGAAAAGATGAGAGTAACGTCATACATAAAATAGAAATGTGCTTAGATGAATCGGGAAATGTGAACAATATTTTCGATGACCAAAATGTAGAAAGATTAAGAGAGTCCTTCTTGAAGGATAAAGATGATTTGTTAGTCCTAAATATTAAGTCAAATCGAGATAATCAAGAAAGTGTTCAGTCCGTTGTAATAGCTACTTCATCAAGACAATACTGGTTTGGGAAGCGTCCTAATGTTAACGAACCGCCTTTTATTCCCTCTTGTATGAGGTCTTCGGGGACAGATCTTATGGAACTATTTGACCTCGCGCGTTTGGATGACAAATATAGGGAAGTTTTGAAAGCTTTTCAAGTTCTAGACTCTTCAATAGAATCAGTAGAGAGTTTTTTGATTGGGGAACCCACGCTCTACTTGAGAAGAAAAGGTGAAAAGCGTTTGCCTTTATCATTGTTTGGAGATGCCATTAACAGAGTTGCAGAAATTATCCTTAAACTGGTCAACAACAAACATAAAATCTTGCTAATCGATGAGATAGAAAATGGTATACACTATACAAGTCAGCGGGAATTTTGGAGATTCTTATTTCGGTTGGCGGTTGAATTGGATACGCAGATTTTTGCTACAACTCACAGTTTAGAGATGCTTCAAGCATTTGCTGATGTTGGTTTAGAACCCAATCAGAAATGCAGCAGCGCATATTTTGAACTAGCAAGGAAACTCAAAACAAATCAAATAATCGGAATTCGGCGCGATTTGGAAACTCTTAGTTATGCCATTGAGCATCAAGAAGGAGTGAGAGGTGAGTAATATTGTCATAGTAGAAAGTAAAAATGATAAGATTTTTATGCAGGCAATGGTTAAGAAACTCAACTGCGATATCCAGGTAGCATCACCTATTTATATAGATGATTATAAAAGTTTGGAAGGGTTGAGCGAAACAGAGTTAATCAAAGCTTTTAAAGCTTTAGAAGCAAACATTGACAAAAAAGGTATCGAAAAGATTGGAATTATTATCGATATTGATAATTGTTCAGAGCAAGAACGGCTGAAATTCGTAGATAAATGTATAAAAGAAGTGTTTGAAGCTGAAAGCTTGTCAAGCACTAAACACTTTATCGATATTTGTGCCGATAATGGAACAAATGCAAAATTGGCTTGTTACTTTACAAATGTTGGAGGTAAAGGCGAACTGGAAACGCTTTTAAAGGCAATAAAGGCTAGAGAATCACCTCATGCTGATTGTTTGAATAGCTGGAAAACTTGCATAGAAGGCCAGGGACAGCAAATTAACCAGAAAGGTTTTGATAAATTCTGGGTGAGCATCTATCTCAGGTATGATACTTGCTCAGATAACGAACAGCAACAAGCTGGCCGAAAATGCACTATGTCTGGGTTTGATTATGTTATGGAACGCAAAAAAGATATTTGGGATTGGAATCATCCTGTTCTCGATGATTTGAAGGAGTTTTTTAAACTCTTTTGCTAACATAGTAAAATTCACACACAATTAACTCATGAGCTTAAAAATCTACTTTGTACGACACGGTGAAACGACTTACAGTAAGGCTGGCAGTTTCTGCGGCCATATCGATCCAGAATTAACGCCCGAAGGTTCTCAAATGGCAGAACAGTTTGGCGCCGCTTACGCAAAATTGCTTTGGAATGCTGTTTATGTCAGTCCGATGAAACGCACAATTGCTACTGCAAAACCTTTGTGCGATGCTGTGGGAATTGAAATGCAGCTTCGCGACGGACTTAAGGAAATTAAGTACGGTGAGTGGGAAGGCAAAACAGTAGAAGAGGTCAAAAAAGACTACGAAGAAGATTATATTAACTGGCTGACTGAACCTGCTTGGAATGCACCGACGAATGGCGGCGAAACTTCCGTGGAAATTGCTAGCCGATCGTCCTTAGTTATCGCAGAAATCCAGGAAAAGTACAAGAGCGGTAATGTTTTGGTTGTCTCGCACAAGGCGACTATTAGAATTATTCTGTGCAGTCTGTTGGGGATTGATTTGGGACGTTATCGCTACCGCATTGGCGCTTTAGCAGCTTCTGTCAGTATTGTTAAGTTTGACGTGCGTGGGCCGCTGCTGGAGGTTTTGGGCGATCGATCGTACATGGATGAGACTCTCCGCAATTTACCTGGTACTTGAAATTGCGGGTAAGGTGCGGGGGCGCACCCTACAGTGTGAAACTAAATCGCACCGATGTAAGACAATCCTAAAATTGTACCCGTTCCCAAAATATGACCGAAGCAGAGACTTCCCACAAGTGCACCCAAACTCAAGCCGCCGACCAAACCCGATGAGGGCGCGGCTGGGCCTGTGTGAGGCTTTTGGATGGTCGATCTGCCGATCGCAATAGCTAAAATATTGCAAAGAATCATAATCAAACCGATTGTGGGGTTCCACTCTACGGTTCTGGCGACAGTGGCAAGTAAAATTGGTGTAAACATCGATCGGCTCCTTAAACTTTAGTAAATGAAAATCTGCCTAGAAGATATATCAAAAAAATGCAACTGTTAGCTACAGATTGCATTAACAGTTAATTTTTCGACATTTTTCTTAATAATTTTCCCTGAGTCTCAAGATTTTTTAATCCCCCTCTGCTGGGACGAAAGTTTGACAAAACGCGATTTCAATCGCCTAGCGATCGAAAGAACGAATCAACAGGACATAATAAAGCATGAAAATACTGGTGTTAAATGCGGGTTCTAGCAGTCAAAAGAGCTGTCTTTACGAGTTAAACGATGTCCTGCCCGATCGACCTTTGGACCCCCTCTGGTCAGCTCAAATTGATTGGACTCACCAGCAGGGTATAGCAGAGTTGAAAGTCAAAACAGCAAAAGGCGATCAACTTGAAGAGGAGTTTTCCTCAGACTCTCGCAAAGATGCTATTTCTCGAATGCTGGAGAGTCTTGGGAGGGGAAGAACTCAAACAATTAACGATTTAAAAGAGATTGATATTGTCGGCCACCGCGTCGTACATGGCGGGGAAGATTATCAGCAAAGTACGTTAATTTCGCCGGATGTTAAAAAGGCGATCGCCCGTTTATCTGTTTTTGCCCCTGTCCACAATCCGGTTAACCTCGAAGGTATCGAAGCGATTGAAAAGATCCTCGAAAATGTGCCACAAGTAGCAGTATTTGATACAGCTTTTCACGCACAATTGCCGCCCGCAGCCTTTGTTTATCCCGGCCCGTATGAATGGCTGGAAAATGGGATTCGGCGCTACGGTTTTCACGGGATTAGCCATCAATATTGCGCGCGTAGGGCTGCCGACATTCTGGGTAAAGATTTGGCAGACTTGCGGTTGATTAGCTGTCATTTGGGCAACGGATGTTCTTTGACAGCCATTCGCGGTGGCTGGAGTGTTGACACGACGATGGGATTTACGCCTGTGGAAGGTTTGATGATGGGAAGTCGATCGGGTTCGATCGATCCAGGCATTCTCATTCATCTGTTAAAACAATCCGATTTTACTGCTGAGAAACTTGATGGTATTCTCAATCGAAATTCGGGTTTAAAAGGGATTTCAGGGGTGTCTAGCGATATGCGGCAGATTGGAGATGCGATCGCCCAAGGTAATGAGAGAGCTCAACTTGCTTTGGATATTTACATTCACCGCTTGCGCGCGGGAATTGGGGCGATGCTGGCGAGTTTGGGAGGGTTGGATGCTTTAATTTTTACGGCGGGAGTTGGGGAAAATTCTGCTGTTGTGCGGGCTGCTGCTTGCGAAGCTTTTGGATTTATCGGGTTGAAATTGGATGGGGATAAAAATCAACAGTCACCGATCGATCAAGATATTGCGGCACTGGATTCAGCGGCGAGAGTTTTAGTCATTCACACGCAGGAGGATTGGGAAATTGCGCGAGAATGCTGGAAACTTTATCACTAATTTATTTTATGGATTCTCGCCTCTTCCGTACTTAGTGTGCTGGCGTTAACTTAAATTTATCATGAAGGCTTGCTAGGTAAGGCTTGGAAATTATGTAGGGCTTGCTGAATATATCGATCGCATATTACGTGGCCTGGGTTAAGAACTGGTGCGTTCGAGAGTCATCGCCGTG